>JACPAM010000122.1 GCA_016180805.1 Deltaproteobacteria bacterium
TGGCGGAACTCCACCCCGGATTCTTTCGATACCAGGAAGTAATAGAGGCCGTCCTCCGTCGGAAGGAAGATGACCAGCAACTGCCCCGGGGCGAGCCAGCTTGCGGACTGCCCAAAGGTCAGCGGGCTGATGCCAGCGTACTCCGTGTAGCGGCTCCCGTACTTCTGGTTCAGCTCGTCGAGGGCCGCGAGGTAATCGCGCCTGGTCTCCTCGAGTTCCCGCCGTATTCTATCGATGCGCCCCTTCGGCCCCTTGCGAAGCAGCTCCTGCTGGAGCAGGGCGCTGAGCGCAGCTTCCTTATCGAGAAGCCCTCGCGCTCCCTGGATACTTCGCTCCGCAATCTTGTCCTGGAGCTCTGGGTTCACTTTGAGGAGCTCCCGGCGCAGCATGTCCGATTTGCTCTGGTCCAGATAGTTCAACGCCAGCTCGACGTCGCCGGACTTTCCCCGGCGGATGAGCGCCCTTACGAGATTTTCGTAAACCCGTTGCGCCGCCTGAGCGAACTCCTTCTCCGTCTGGCCGCGAAGCGCGCCGCGGATGTTTTGCGCCAGCTCGACGGCATTCTTGTAGTCCTCGATGGCTTCATCGAGCTTCCCCGACTGGAGATACAGGTCGCCGCGGGAGGCGAGGGCCTCGCGATGCAATGCGGCGAGGCTGAACTGGCGGGCTAGTTTTACCGCCGTGTCGTACGACGCCCGAGCATTGTCCCGCTGCCCGAGTTTGGCGAGCGCCCTGCCCATATTCCAGGAGATCGCGACCCTGATCAGCGGCGCCTGCGCTTTCCGCTCCAGAGCGTCGGCCTCCGAGAGTTTTTGCAGGGCTTCTCGCGGGCGATCCGCTTTGAGCAACACCTCGCCCCAAGAGTCGAGGATGTTCGCCTCTAAAATGGCGTCGCCCGCTTCGCGCGCCAGCCGCTGGGCCTCTTTTAGCTTGGCGACGGCATCGTCCATGCGTCCCTGCGATCCTCGCAGCCGTGCCAGGTTATTGAGAACCTGAGCCCGCAATACCGGATCGGCTCCCGCGCTTCCCTCAGCCTCGTCAAAGTCCGCCAGCGCCTCGCGGGGATTCCCCAGCTCTTGTCTGATCAGGCCGCGGTTGTTGAGAGCGCGCGCCTTCGTCTGGGGACTGGCTGAAGCCTCATCGATGGCTTTGGCGAGCCAGCTTTCCGCCTCCTGGTATTCGCCCCTGAAGTAGTAGGCGACCGCCAGATTATTCATGGCGTTGACGCGAGGCTCCAGAGCGGCTGACACCTGTTCGCGGGCGAGAAGATCGATGGCGTCCCTATGTCTCCGCATCGCGGCCAGGAGGCTGCCCTGCCGCTGATAGACGAGGCCCAGGAAGTCCGTGGCGACGGCCTCTCGGATTTTCTGCTGTCTCTTTTGCATTTCAGCGATGATTTTTTCCAATTCGCTCACCGCTTTTTCGAATTCAGCCTCTTGATATAGGGCAAAGGCTTTATCGAGCACCGTGGCGGCGGCCGCGCCCCTCAAGGCCATCGGGCCCGACATGAGGCTCCGGTACTGCTCCGGCTCTTGGAGCGGCATGAGGCTCTGAGCGTACGTCTGGGATGGCCCCGTGCCGCGAGCCGATTCCAACTCCTCCGGCATTGCCGGAGAGGGCGCGGCCGCGGCCGGCGGCACCGGCTTCACCGGGAATGCCGGAGATGGCGCGCGCGCCGGCGGCGGCGGAAGGGGCTTCACCTGGCTCGATGAGGCGCATGGGATCAGCAGCGCGAGAAAGATCCAGACTGTCTTCGCGGTTTTCACCGGCCGTATTGCTCTATACCGCATGATTCGATCTCCCTTAGAGAATCTCGCCTGCCATCAGCATCTCCGCCAGCGTCGCCGTCAGCGGCAGCCCCGTCAGGTCCTCGATCCAGCCAAACTGCCCGCTGGGATTGTTCTCAAGAAAAACATAGCGGCCATCCGGTGTTAATATCATGTCTAGGGCGCTGAATGCGACCCCGAAATACTCCGAGAACTTCAAGCACTTTTCCTCGATATCCCGAGGCAACCGATGGGCGAAATGGGGCAACTCCTCCATGTCCACTGCACGCCAATCGTGTCTCGCCTGAGGATGGTCTTGGGAATGGATCTCTGCGGCCAAAACCTTGCGGCCGATGACGGTAATACGAAGCTCGAGCCTTTTCGGGATATATTCCTGGAAAATTCCGGGCGCGTTCCTGATTAAATGAACGTTATCGAGGTGCTCCCTAGATATAGGCGTAGTCAGCAGTCCCTTACCGGACCCTCCAAAAAAAGGCGAGCTGCAAGGCCTTGGAGGAGGCGACGCGAATCTTATCCGGATGGTTGACCCAGAACCAATCTGCAATCCGAAACAGGCCGTGAAAGGCGGATCTGAGCTCGCCCCGGGCGAACTCTCTCTCGTCTTCGGATAAGGTCGGCGGCAGCAGGAAGGGGGTCGGCCTGCGGTACCACACGCTCCGTATACTCCTCAGGTCTATCGCTTCGCCATTAAGCCGAATGGAACCCTCGATACTTTCCCGCTCGAGCCGCAGCGTGACGGACGAATGCAGCGGGAATGAGTCGGCGTGCCAGCGAATGAAGTCGGCGCCCCTTCGGCGCAGCTCCACCACCATCACATCGGCATGGGGATCGATCTCCTGGGTGATGATGAGGATCTTTTTTTGTGTTTGCCCAGACATAAGGGTTTTTAGCTTCCGTTACGACTCCGGTTTACGCCCTAATCATCGCTGATCGTATCGGATTCCCTGTCCGTGATGATCGGGCAGCAGCCGGTCGTCCTCAGGGAGGTCAGCGTGCAGGAAGTCGCTTTGCCCCTCGTCTTGATCGCTGAGTCCAGATGCTTCTTTAAATCTCCAGAGGAAATGAACGTATCTTTTCCCAGGAGGTCCGAAAGGTCCTTTTCCGAGAGAGCCTTCTCGCCCGACTTCGTCTGGGCGGCAACGAACATGGGCTGCCTCGTTTGGGCATCAAAATAGAGCTGCGATTCCGGATCGTAATAGCCGGGCGGGATCTGAAGCCGCGGCGTGTCCTGCAAAAAGAGACCCGCAAACACGCCGGCGTTCGCATGACTGCTCTCTCTTCTGAAAACAGGCCAGGCCACCAGCCCGAGCGCCGTCATGCCGAGGCACTTTAGAAAGCCCCTCCGGTTATCCCTGTTTTTTTCCTCCTTCATATCGATGGTCCTTTCTCTTCAAAAATTTTTTCGGTTACCGGTACACAAACCAGGAAGTCACTTTTGCCTCTCTTAGCGCAAAGACCAACCGCAGGTCCTCATAAACGAGATATTTGCCCGAGCCCGTTTCCTCCACCCGGTCTGGATCCCCATACTGCGCGACAATCTGTTTCGCATCGCTCCCGATTCCGATTCCCTCCGCTGTTCTTTGTTTCGAGCGGCCGTTGACCGAAACCTGATCGACACGGCTATCCCGAAGCAGCACGGTTAATCCGATGCTCTCGTAGACGCGCGCATGGATTCTTCGGTTTAGCAGCAAAGTCAACTCCCGATCCGGAAGCGCCAAGCTCTTGGCATCCTGCCCTGGCCGTATGGGGAGCGAAGAGGAAGCTCGATCTGCCCTGCCACCTCCGGCGGCCCTTTTTTCCTGAGCTAGCCCAAGCTGCTCCCGCGCCATTTGAACATATGGGCTACTTCTCTGACTGGCTAGTTTAACATACCGCTGCAGGGCGGCTCGGGACCTCTTCTTGTCGCCTCTGAGGGACCACGCTTGCGCCAAATTGAAGTGCGGATCGGCATACCCGGCATCGAGCCTCGCAGCCTCTTCCAATCTCGCGACGCCCCTGTCCCTGGCGCCGGCGAGCAGGAATACCACGCCGAGGTTGTTCTGGGCCATGGCATGGCGCGGATTCGCTTTCAGGGCCTCTTCCAGATGCGCCTGGGCAAACGTGTTTTTCCCCTGATCCAGGAGGGCGCAGCCGAGGTTCGCATAAGCAGGCCAGGAGGCCGGATTCATCTCGATCGCCTTCTTATAATGGTCGACCGCCTGGTTGAGCAGCTCTTCGAAACGCTCCCTATTTTCGCTAAGGCGGTCGGCGGCACCCCTCAGGCGCAGCCGCTCGGCCGCGCTTGTAGTTTCGAGGGCCGCGGAGCACTTTGTCTTTTTCCGCTGGGGGGGCTCGAAGTGGCTCAGGGCCAGACGATGATACGTGAGGCCCAAATTATGGTGCACTTCCGGACTCGGATAGACGCTGAGAAAGTTCCTAAAAGCGTCCAAGACGATCTCATAATCCCGCCGCATGAAATACCCGATGCCCGCGTCGAAGAGGTGCAGGCGGTCGACGATGCCCTGAACGTGCTGCGCGATCCGTCTCTTCCGTTCCTCCTTGGAGGGATGGCAGGGGCTTGGACCGTTCGTCACCAAGCGATCGAGAAGCGAATACACTGTTGACGCGTCATAGCCCGCGATCGAGGCATAGACGATCCCCGTCTCGTCGGCCTGGAGCTCTTTCTCTTTCCGTATCTCCTGGGCGGTAACGATGACCGTGCCGACTTCCCGTTTTCCTTTGACCTCCTCGCAGAGCCTGGCGGCAATTTCGGCGGCGAAGCCACGTCCCGCCGCGCCGATTTCCACCAGCCGTTTCTCCACCCGAGGGGGCAATTCCTGCTCGATCGGTCTATCGGTCTGCCCTATAGCGATATGGGCAAGCTCGTGCGCGATGACTATCGCCAGCTCATCGTCGTTTTGCGCCAGTTCCACAAGACCTCGGGTTAGAAAAACAAAGCCCCCCGGATAGGCGCAAGCCCCTTTGACCCCCGTGTCGAGGACCTCCACGGTATAGACCACTTCCGGCCGCTTTCTCACAACCGGAAGAAGCCGAGAGGTAATGCGCTTTACCCTGTCGGCCATCGGCCCTTCTTTAATCAACCCTATCCGTTCTTTGACGTAAGCGGCCCCGTAGGCTCCTATCTCCGCCTCTGAAAGTTTTGCCGGCAATCTAGCCAGATCCTTCTCGCGCAGCCTGAAGGCGCAATCCAATCCCTCGGCGGAAGATGCGGCCAAGAGAATCATGCAGTAGACGGCGATGCCAAGACGTATCATGCGAGCTTCGGGGATTTGACGCTGTCTAAGAGACTTCGCTGACGACAAGAATCCCATCTTTCATCACGCGAACCTTTATTTCTGCCGGCGTCTCCTTCCTGGATTCGACCCGGGTCTGAAGGCCGTGCTGGATCTCGATTTCAGTCACAGTCTCAAAGGGCATCTGTGGAGCCGCCTTTCTGAGAAGCGCCACAAGCTGCGCGCGGGATGCGTTGGTCTTTTCCCTCTCATAAGCGAGCAGACCACTTCTGAGCTCGGGAGTGAGCGCTATATTGCTCTCCGCTACAACTGTTTCTCCGGTGCCAAACGCAAAACCTTGGGGTCCCTGAGTCCGGGTGGCCCTCGGATGATCCGGTGTCTTTTGCTCCTCAAGATATTGCGGAAGGGCCATCAGAAGGGCGATGACTAAAACGGCGCAGGTGCCGACCCCCGCCAGGGCCCATCGCGGATGCGATACAAGAGGCTCCATCCACTTCCGGGCCCCTTCTTGAATCCGATAGCCAAGGCCTATCCACAAGGATGGCTTCGGAGATCCTGCCAAATTCACTGCTTGCTTAAGGAGATGAGAAGGGGTAAGCCGATAATTATCCGATAATGTCCGCGAGCGATCCGCGTCGATGAACTGATGCAAACAGGATGGACAGCGAACGAGATGCTCCTCCAAGCGCTCCCGCTCCTCGGCCGAAAGGACGCCATCCAGATAACCGGCCAACACCGTGGCATCCGGGCACTCTTGGCTCGGGACCCCGCGGCGAGTCTCGGTCTGGACGACCCTTTGCACGGCCTCATCCAGGATCTTGAGAGATTCCACCTCCCCGCGGCATTGCACGCATCCCTGAAGATGGCGGCGCACCTCTTGCATTTCACCCGGTGTCCCGTCCTCGTAAACAAAACGAGTCAGGATCTGGCTTTCGGGGCAAGGCATTTAGGAGTCCCTTCTCCTTTTAGACGGACAGATACTGGGTTTTCCCAATTCCCCTGGCCTTCAGTGCCGTTCTCAAGTATGAAATCGCTTCTTGACGTATCCTGTAGATTTCTCTATCCGAGCGCCGCATCAGGTGCGCGATATCCTGGGGCGACATCGGAGGATTCGTGTAAAATCTCAGACGGACATAAAGGCCCAATTCCGCGGGCAGCTCATCCACCACCTGTTTGAGAACTGAAAAGCCTTTCTCCAGCGACCGCTCATCCTCTGCGGCGAACAATACGGTCTCAGGGCAGTAGGTAAAATCGGGGACCTCCCATTCTTTGCCACCGCCCTGTCCGTCTTCCAAACCCAGAGAGTATTCCATGCCGGGTCTGCCGCTAGGCGAAAGCTGTCGTTTTCGCCCCGACACTGCCTCCCTTACTTGTGCCAGTGCCTGTTCGATGCGGCTTTGCGGATAACGATTCCCGCTCTCATCGCGCAAGACCTCGGAAAGATATTTTTCGCTGCACGCATTCCAGTAAATTTGCCGATAAACTTCCTGCTCCAATGGGGGGAGCTGAAGGACGGCTTCAGGAAGGCGCCTACGGCCCTTCGATTTTCTGCGAAGATCCAAACAAAGATTGTGGATGGTTGTGAGAATATATCCGGTGAAGCTCCCGCGTCCCGCGTAGCTTAAGATCCGGCGAAAGCCATCTTCAATCAAAAGGACACGGATGTCCTGCAAAAGATCCTGGCTTTCCCTCGCAACTGCCTTAAACTCCTTTTCAAAAAAGCGCTCAAAGGCTCTCCAGGCGCGATCGGTATCTTCCTTGAAGAGCTCCAAAATCCGGCCCGCCAGCAAATCTCGGATTTTTATCGTGAGAAAGGTAGAAAGGGACGCGCGTCCATTGAAGGCGCGGAGAACGGAGAAGTCGTCGGCTCGAAGGAGGCGGACAACGTTGAGGTATTCCGCTTCCAGCTCGCGGTTGGAAAAAGCCAGGGAACAGAGCGAATAGATGAGATCGCTGTAGCGGTGTACGAATTCCTCCCAGGCCCCCTGCTCTCCCCTGATCAGGTTCTGAATCAGGGCGAGGTCAACGCTCCTCTCGTAGCCTTCCCTGACATTCATAGAGGGTGCCTACCTACCTTAAGGGTCGCCATACCTGTTGAAAAATCAGCCAATTATAGTCCTTCAATACCTTCGGTCAAGCTGATTTTTATAGGCTAAAAGACTCATAACCTTGCTTCCGGACCAAGAAAATCTTTAGAAGTCCAGATCTGTCCGTCTAAGGAAGCAGGTAGCCAAGATGGCGAGAGCCACCATTGAGATAGTTTTCTTTTGCCTGTCGATAGCTCCTCCCTGGATCCTAGCCTGGTGGGCGGAGCGCCGACTCGTAGGCGATGAAGAAGACGACCGCAACCTCTTTTATCGCGTCAAAAGCTACGCCTCTTGGATCAGCGTCGCACCATTCATCGCCCTGCTCGGCAGCCTGGTGATCCTAGAAGAGCTCCACTTCATAACCTACTTCATCTGCCTTTTTGCAGGATTGGCACTGTTGCTTTTGATACAAGAGTTTGCCTTTAAGCACCTGCACGAAAAAATTTCTGCGAATCCGCAGGGCCTGCGAGCCATTTTTACAAGCACCTGGAGTGTGATCGTTTTAACCCTTGTCCCGCTGCTCCTTTACCTCTTAGTGGTAGAAGGCCTCTCTCTTCTTGCTAACCTTTATCTTTCCGATTCCTGGCTTGATGAGAGAAACATCTGGATCTGGATCGTCATCTTAATTGCCTTGGGTCTGTCCACCACCGCCTTTCTCACCCCCTGGGTCCTTAAAGTCCTCTATCGAGCCAAAAGAGTCCAGGAGGGACGATTCTTTAGAGCCGCTCAAAAAGCAGCGGGAATCCTCGGTACCGAGTTCGAGGGAGTCTATCTCTACCCGGATTGGCCTGCGGGGCGTGCCGTCGTGCTCACAGATCTGCATGGAAAGGTCACGGCCTCCGAAAGCCTAGAAAGGCTTTTAAATGACTGTGAATTAGAGACCATCGCCTTACACGAGGCCGCCCATCTTAAAAATAAGCACCTTATCTTTTTACTGGCGCTCTCTATCTCCATCGGTGTGTTTTCAGGGTTAATGATCGCCTTAGGCTTACCGCTGCTGCTCGAGCAAGCAGAAAAATCCCTGTGGATCTCTCAGCATCTGGGAAAATGGGGCTGGATTTTCATCGCACCTTCGATGGGACTTCTCGGGATGTTGGCCATCCTTGCCTTGTTCTTCTGGTCGATGAGGCAAATGGAATTCTCGGCAGACCGCTCAGCGGTCTTACACGGGGCCTCTCGAGAAGATCTCGTCTCTGCCCTCGCAAAGCTGCATCAGAAAAATTTAATAGGAAGCCGCTGGACTTGGCTCGACCGATTCTTCCAGACCCACCCCTCTCTGAACTCCCGCATCGAACAGATCCGTAAAATCAATACCGAAGCAACTCGGCTCTAAGAGCTACATCACAAGCCTCTTTTTGCCGCCGTTCCAGGGTATCTCCGTCCGGCTGCAGCCTTCTGGCTCGTCAATTTCGGATGCCGTCCGTCATAAGAACATGGAAGACGACAAAGGGGGGCAAAGGAAATGGTTAAGAAGGCCATTGTGGTAGTTTTCGCGCTTACCTTGCTGCTCAACGGCTGCGCTGCCGGGCTTGCACCCAACCAGGAGGCACACGTCGGCTTTGTCGGAGCCGTTGGAGCTTTTGTGGGAGGAATCCTGGGCGCTGGTCTCGGTGGTCCTCCGGGAGCACTTCTGGGAGCAGCAATAGGGGGAGGACTGACTACTACAGCAAAGGGAATGCAGTACCAGCAGTATAACGCCTGCGTGGAGAGAGGTCTTCCCGAAGAGCACTGCTATCAGCGGACGACCAATCCTTCGGGCGAAGTGCGGGTGCACGTCTCAGGCGTCCGTTGAGCAGCGCAGAGGTTAAAAATCGCCTGCTGTCCGTCTTAGAAAAATAGGAGGAAAAACCATGGAAACAAATAGGATGAAACGTATCGGAGCCGCTGCCACCCTGAGCTTTGTTCTGCTTGCCAGCGTGTCTCCAGCATTCGCCCAGGTGGATCTGAGAGACAAAAAGGGCGTCGTAGATCCACGTGATCTTAAAAAGTACGACCCACCGGAGCGCTCTTTGCGCATTACAGAGCCTCCTCCGCCACAGACCGCCCCTAGGGACAGCAACTACGATGTTAACAGCTCCAGCGGTACCGCCCCCAGATACCCCTCAGATCAGGGAGGAACCCCTGGAAGGCGACCGATGTTTGTTCCGGGGCCGAGAGCTACTCATCGCTGAAACCAGAGACTGCTCTTGGGGTTACTCTCAGTTGCTGCCGGCGGTAGGTTCAAAGCGCGCGGATACAAGAATCAACTCGATAGGGCAATCCAGCAATACCGCGGTACCCGACTCAAAGAACACTGGCGCAGGCGCAAGCCTAAGCCGGAGGGTGCACCCGGCGTTGCGGCGGTAAAGAGAGTGATTCTTGAAATGCACAGGAGGCAAATATGCGCCCTTGGATGTTTTTGTGGATGCTGTCATTCGGTGTAGGGGCACGAAAAGTCTTGTTCAAGAAAGCGGAATGATCGCGAGAACAAGTCATCTTCCGCGGTCGTTTTTTTTGTTTCAATTTCTAGCCACGCCACGTCTAGCTGCTCGCTCCTCCGTCTCAAGGAAATGGAATTATTTGGATTTCTGCGGTTCTCAGATGCGGATGTCGCAGTAGCTGTACCGACAAGAAAACGGGAAACTGTCCGTCTTATTGAACAGAACAAGGTGAAAAATGAGGGAGGCAACAAAGAAAGGAGGTGAAAAAAATGGCAAAGCTCACTCAATCAATAGCGGTGCTGCTTGCACTGATCGTTGGCGCGTCTACCGCATCAGCCCAGGCTTTAGACCAGCTCAGGCGGGATACGGATACCGGGACGACTTTCGATGGCAGCAGCGGCCGGAGGCCGGGAGGGCTCGATATCGATGTGGATAAGTCCGTGAGGACTCCGCCCCCGGTAAGCGGTCGCCCGGTAGACACTTCAAGCGGCACGACCGGAGGCTACAGCGTAGGCGGGTCGACCAGCACGACCGGAGGGTACAGTGTCGGCGGATCCACCGGCACCAGCCGCGGCTCGAGCTCTTCGAAGTAAACTGTTCGATGATGCTTTTCGGGCCAGCGTAGAAATTTCTGCGCTGGCCCGGTTGGCTCTCTCCCAAGCCAATGGTCGACCGCGCATTCGGAAGGAAACACGTCAGAGGATCGTAATATGCGTGACAAAGTCATTGTGACCATTTTTTTGATTGCATCTTTCGGCGCCTCGTCTGTTTACTCGGACTCCTGGACGCTCCCGGAAACCAGAACATATTACTCCGAGAATACGGAGTTTCGTTTCACCGTGATTCCTCGGAGCCTGAGAAGCCAGCTCCACTTTTTCTCTGACAAAGTCGAAGGCCGAGAGCCGGCCGGAGCCCTTCCCGGGGGGCAGCTATTCTGCTTGGGAATTCTGTCCAGGAAGAAGGCCGATGGTTCCTATGAGCCGGTCTGGCAAGGCGCGCTGACCAACGATGTCTCTCCGGTGAGCGCGATCCTTTCTTCTTCGGGTGAATATGTGGTGACGTTCGACAACTGGCATTCCATGGGGTACGGGAAAAACGCCATCGTGATTTACGGCCCTGGGGGAAATCTGATCCGCGAACTTGCCCTGACAGATTTGATGCCGCAGGAGGAGGTGGCGAGATTGCCTCGCAGCGTCAGCTCCATCTGGTGGGGGCGGGACCATCAGATAGATAAAAGCGGAAAGTTTTTGATTGTAAAGATTTTCGCCGACAAAAATTCGCGATTCGATAGGAACCCTGAGTTCCGCATGCTCTACATCGAGCTGGCCAGCGGAAGAATTTTCAGCCCAGATGAGGTCCCCGAAGTATGAAATCGATCCACCGCGTTGCCGCTTTTCAAATCACCTTCCTTTATGCTAACAAGGCAATGGGAACCGTTCCGATAAAGGGGATCGGCCTTGTTTGAAGCAGCGGTTCTTTTTTTGATTCTCGCTGCAATCATCCTTATTCCTTCATTCTTTTCCTTAACCCTTGGCCCATTAGAGCCACGTTTCTTCCTTTGTCCGTATAACTTAACGTCTCGCTCAGCTGCCGCGGCTATAAGGTCCTACCTCTCACGGCCGCGGCCCCTTAGAAAGCCCTTCCTTAATCCGCCGCGGTCAGCTGAAGCGGTTGTTCGGCGGTGCCGTTCATGAACTCTGAACGCTCATGCCAACGCCCGCTCTCCGGCTCGCAGCCCGGCTGCCGTCTGGTTTTGGCGCCACCGAACGCTTTGCCAAAGGATACAGCGAAACGGCAATTCTTGCACGAAGCTTTGCGACCTCAAATAGGGTCCGGTTACGGAGTTTCCACACAAGTTGTCGGCTGCCGTCCTGCTGTTCGAATCCGATATCAAAGACCCGGTCGTCTGCGTGGTCCCAGAGCCGTCGCGCGGGCTCTGGGAGCTTCGAAATCGCGCGAACCATTTCTGTGATCGCCGAATCGGGAGAGTTCTTCAGTGTCGAGATTTCGAACGACGCGAAAAACCTGCCCTGGAGTTTCCCCACGTAAAGGGTATGGAGTTCCGGAAACAAGGCGTCAATCAGTGGTTTGAGGTCGCGGCGGGACCGTACCTCAAGGTCCACGTTCAGGTACTCTGCGGCCGCCTTCGATTTCATGATCGATCCATGATCCGCCGAACTAGTGAGTATCTTGGTCAGCCATGTACTATTACCAAATTGGCCAAAACAGCACTGATTCTCCTGCCTTCGCAAGAACTTGTCAAGTTTGTCCTGCAGCCCCACTTAGCCCACAAACGCTGACCACGAAAGTGCCAATATACCTGTATTGGCGGTGGACGGATCTCTTTTAGGAGTGAATCTGCCACATCTGGATGCTGCAGCGCTAAAACCTTCTCCCTTATCCCCAGTGAGCGCCGAAAAAGAGGCTCTGCCTCTGCATACCGGCCTTGGGCCTCGTAAAGCCCCGCCAGGTTGTTGAGGCTCATGGCTACATGCGGGTGCTCAGGACCCAATGCTTTCTCAGCGATTGCCAGCGCACGCCGGAGAAGCGGCTCGGCCTCAGCGTACCGTCCCTGGCCTTCGTAAAGCAGAGCCAGGTTGTTGAGGATTTGAGCCACATCCGGATGGTCCGGCCCCAGCACCTTCTGTCGGATCTCTAATGCCTGTTCAAGAAGAGGCGCTGCATCCGCGAACCTATCAGCTTGGTAAAGACCAATAGCCTGTTTGTTCAGGCGGCCGCTTCAGCCAGCGCAGCTTTCTCTTCTGGAGATTGCGCCCGAACAGTTGAGGTGAAGGAAAGAAGGAGGAGAACGGAATAGAGAATTAGAGGAACAGAGAGTCTATGGCACAAGTCTGAAATCATTTTGAGGCGCTGGGGATGCCGTCCGCGCTTTTTAATTCTTCGTCGAATTTTATCACAGCAAAGAGGGCTTCCAATAGCCACCCCCTTGCCTCTCGGGACCTAGCCCCGGAAAACGATAAAATTTTAGGACCTGTCCGTCTTAAGTAAAGTGAACAGGCAAGGCCCCAAGTAAAAAAATGAAGGAGGTCAAAAATGAAAAAGATAACTTTTAGAGGTCTCGCCAAATTAGGCACTTACATGGCTCTGTTCTTAACCTTAACCCATCCAGGCTCAGTCTACGGCCAGCCGCGCCAGGATCAGGCTCCCGAACTCAGGCCTCCGGTAAACGCCGGAGGCACCAGGCGGACCACTCCGACCATTGTCCTCCCGGAAGGTTGGACGAACCCGGGTACAGGGCGCTCAGGTGGAGCGGTTCCAGAACCCGTTCCTGTTGCCCCCTCAACCGGAACAGTTCAGGGGCAGAGCGTTAGCCCGTCCACGGGAACCACGGGGGGCTACAGCGTAGGTCCCTCCACCGGGACAACTCGAAGCCAGAGCGGTCAGAGTTCTCCGTCATCGAGGCCAAAATCTTCAACGTCCTCTTCAACCCAAAAAAAGCGGTAGCAGGAAAGGAGAAAGCCATGCTGGATAACGAACCTATGAAGCGAGTAATGATGATCGGAACGTCAGCTCTACTTCTTTGTGTGTTTTTAGCAGCCTCCAGCCTCGCGGCCGACGTCCCGGGGACCAGACACAAGGGCAGCAGCGTGCAGGAACCTCCCGCACCTTCAAGGCCGGGAAATCCCTTCCCTCGCAACCCCGATCCGCCACTGAAAAACCCGTTAAGGGACGACAGCAGGGACCTTAATCCCCAAAACGACCCTGACGTGAGGAAGGGTATCCAGGACCACTATCGGGAATACTTGAGGAGGCAAGGGCGTTAAGACTGAAACGCCTTCTGCCCAGGACTTTAAAGGAGATACCAAATGATCCACTCGGGCTTACCCAAAATAGGAATGTCGCGCCACCTGCAGCTCCATCACTGGAGCCTGTTTCTGGTTTTGGTTGTTGCCCTGCTGCTCCCTCCTGCCCCCGCTTATGCAGATAGCTGGGCTCTTCCGGTCACGCGGGACTACTTTTCGGAAAATAGAGACTTCCGCTTCACCGTGATCCCTAGAGAATTGAGGAGCCAGCTCGGCTACTTCTCGGACAAGGTGACGGGACGCGATCCGGCCGGGCAACTCCCGGGTGGGGCATTGGCCGCTACGGGCATTCTATCCAGAAGGAGGGCCGATGGTTCTTACAATCCGGTTTGGCAAAAAACATTGAGCAATGATGTGGCCCCAGTAAGCGCGATCGTTTCTCCATCTGGCGAATACGTGGTCACCTTCGACAACTGGCATTCTATGGGCTATGGGAGGAATGTCGTGGTCATTTATGGTCCGGACGGCATGGTCATCCGAGAATTTGGCTTGAACGATCTGCTATCGACAGACGAGACCGAAAGACTTCCCCGCACGGTAAGCTCAATCTGGTGGGGAAGAGGTCATCACTTTGATGAGAGCGGGAAATTCCTGGTCCTGCGCATAGCTGCGAACCGAAAGATGCCCAGCGATAGGGACGCTCAGTTCCGCCTACTCCACATCGAGCTGGCGACAGGGAGAGTTCTAACAACGGGGTGAGCTTCGAATGGCGCATACTTTGCGCTAGGGTCTCCTTGCCTTTGACAACTGGCACCCGCTGGGCTATGGGAGGACAATTGACTTGAGGCGGCGCCGCTCGGGATGGAATAGAAGTGTTAGAAATAGTGGTTCTCGTTCTGATCGTTGTTGCCATCGCCGGTCTTGTTTTTCTGGCTCCAGTCTATCTCCGTAAAGGAAGAGGGCAGCCGGAGGCATCGCGCAAGGCGCAAACCGAGCTTCCTACCTGCGACGAAGTCCAGCAGATCGAGATCTCTCACGATTCCAGCAATGCTGGTCCCTATGAACCTCCGACATCCGACTACCCACCCACCGTGAGCACGAAGGACTTTATCGCCTCTTTCGGCAAGCTTTGGGAACAGTCCGCAGCGAGCCGGCAGGATTAAGCTGTTGACCTAGACGTACTCGCTGCCGCTCTGAGCCAATTGGAGTCCAAGTTGCGAGACGCACAATCGGTGCTGCTGGTAGGCAATCCCGGCGTGGGAAAGACCACGCTCATTCGCGCCTTAGGACAACGGCTCCTCGGGGAGGGTTGGATAGTTTTCGAAGCCAGCGCCGCAGACGTTCTGGCAGGGCAGATCTACATAGGCCAGATCGAAGAGCGGGTGCAAACCATCGCGCGGACTCTCGGCGGCCACAAGATTCTCTGGATCGTCGAGAATTTTAGCGAGCTGCTCTGGTCCGGGCGGCACCAGTTCAACCCCCAAGGCCTGCTTGGCCTCTTGCTTCCCCACCTGGCGGATCGGACGATTCGATTGGTAGGCGAGTGCCGTCCGGACACCTATCATGCGCTCATTGAGATGCAGCCGAAAGTCGGCTCCGCCCTCGCCGCTTACCGAATGTCCCCCCTCAGCGACGAGGCGACCCTTAGCCTGGGAAGTTTCTGGGCAGCTCAACACCGCCTTTCGGATGGAGCGGAATTCGTCACTCCATCGGTCATACGGGAGGCGCTTCATCTGGTGAAGCACTATCTTTCTGCCAAGGCCGCCCCTGGAAACCTGCTCGATTTTCTCAAACTCGTCCGCCATAGACCCATCGAAGAGAGGGGACCCGCTCTATCTCGTGTGTCTCCGGATGACCTGCTCGCGGCGCTTTCCCACCTGACGGGCTTGCCCCGAAGTATGCTCGACGAGCGCACGACTCTCGATCTCGAGAACCTGCGCCGCTTCTTCAATCAGCGGGTTCTCGGCCAGCCCGAGGCAGTGGAGTGTCTCGTTGAACGCCTCGCGATGATCAAAGCGGGATTGACCGACCCGACGCGGCCGCAGGGAGTCTTTCTCTTCGTAGGACCGACCGGAACCGGCAAGACCGAAATCGCCAAGGCGCTCGCGGAATTCTTGTTCGGCTCCTCTAGCCGGATGATCCGCCTCGACATGAGCGAGTTCCAATTGCCCGAATCGCTGGACCGACTCGTCGGCAATGGCGGCACGGCCCTCGTCGACGCCATCTGCAAGCAGCCATTTTCAGTAATCTTGCTGGATGAGTTCGAGAAATCTCACCCGCGCGTCTGGGATCTCTTCTTGCAGCTCTTCGACGACGGCCGGCTGACCGACCGTCATGGTCGGACGGCCGACTTCCGTCACTCGATTGCGATCATGACTTCGAACCTCGGGGCCGCCATTCCTCCGGGCACCAACATCGGCTTTGCCCAGGGCAAGGGGACTTTCAACCCAGGCGGGGTCGAGCGGGCGGTCTCACAGATATTTCGAGCCGAATTCATAAATAGAATCGATCGCATCGTTATTTTCCGGCCTCTGACTCAGAGCGTCATGCGGGAGCTACTGCAGAAAGAATTCACCGAGATCGTGGGACGGCGAGGTTTGCGCACGCGACCCTGGGCCGTCGAGTGGGACCAATCAGCCATAGAATTTCTCATTGAAAAGGGTTTCACGCCAGATCTGGGCGCGCGTCCTCTCAAGCGGGCGATCGAGCGCTATGTGCTCGCGCCTTTGGCAATGGCGATCGTGAATCGGGAAGTGCCGCAAGGCGATCAGTTCTTGTTCATTCGCAGCAATGGCGAGCGCATAGAAGCGTGCTTCGTCAATCCGGATGAGCCTGAAAGCGAGCAGGCGGATACACCCGCTTTAACTCCAGCCTTTCAGCGGGTAGAGGAGCTGGTCCTTAACGCGTATGGAACTCAAGAAGAGGTCGCGTTCTTAAAGGCCGAGTACGAACACTTGGTCGAGCAGCTTCGTGCGGACGAGTGGCAGAACCGCAAGCAGGCGGCGCTCCGCGAGATAGGGTCGCCCGGATTCTGGGATTTGCCTAATCGATACGGCGTTCTCGGCTTGGTCGAGTACATGGATCGGATCGAGGCGGGGCTTGAAACGGCAGGTTCCCTGCTTGGTCGCTTGACGCGATCCCGGCCCATATCACGGGGATCCCATATTCCGAAGGATCTGGTCCAGCATCTGGCCTGTCAAATCTATCTTCTGCGCGCCGCATATTCGGCTCTATTCGAAGGTCGACCGAGGGACGCTTTCCTGTCAGTAACGGCGCTGCGAGACGCGGGAGTGGACCGGGCTGCTAGCGACGATTTCGCCCGGCGAATAGGGGTGATGTACAGGAACTGGGCCAAGGCCAGAAGGATGCGGTGCGAGGTTCTGGAAGAGGTAGAAGGCCAGGAATCAACGCCGTATCGACTGGTCTTAGCCATTTCTGGCTTCGCGGCTTATTGTATCCTCGAGGCGGAATCAGGTTTGCACGTCCTTGAAACCTCGGAAAACGATGGGTCTTTAGGCCGCAGCCGGGCCCGGGTTTGCGTGGTGGCGCAACCCGATGAGCCGGCCCGGCTTGAAAACGGAAGCCTTCGCCGACAGGCAATAAGGGCCCTCGAACGGGATCGTGCTGCAAACAACGTGATTGTGAGGCGTTATCGATCGGATCCTTCTCCTCTCGTGCGTGATCGAGTGCGAGGATGGCGTACCGGCAGGCTGGATGACGTTTTGGACGGAAACTTCGACGTCATCCAATAGGGACGCTTTCCGGGAGTGCGCCTTTGCCAACACTCTGTGGTTGTCCTCTCGAAGCAGAACTGTTGCCGCATCCATATATCGCCATTGCTTTTCGTCCTCTGCTTTTGGCTGGCGGCGTTGTTTTTTCTTATCAGCGGCCATTGCATCGGCTCATGCTCAGCCGCCGGCCGACAAACCGGAAATCGTGGGGCACATCCGGGCAGGTGGATGGTTAATATACGACCTCAATTGGGAATCACCCGAGGCTTGTCATCCTTCTTTTGGATCAATTGCAGTTGCAATCCCATGAGCCTCCTATAAAACTCCCGGTGGTTGTGGGAGACTCTATCCAGTTTCGCTGATAGGCTGTCAAAGCGCTCTTTCGCTTCCTCGAATTGGCCCAGACGACGCTCCAATTCTCCGGCCAGGAGTTGATCTTCAAGAGACACTTCGCTTGCGTCCTTACTTGATTCGATGTGCTTCTTCAGATGACGCAAACTTGACTGAAGATATTTGTTCAATCTTTTGCTGTCCCCGGCGTTTTCCACCTGCCATGAGGCGGAAAGATAGGCATGCGCGGTTTGGTTGTTTGGCATACCGAGGTGCTCGAAGATCTTGGCCAGGAGAAAATAGGAAAGTCCGTCTTTCGCATTCTTGTACTCCGCCGATTGTACAAGCCGACGGAGCTTTGCCTTTTCTTCATCGTTGAACGTCTCTTTGAACAGGATCAAGCCATCAGTCGGGCAGACTGGTAGTGGCGGTGGTTCAGCGACCGCGCCTGTCCGTCGCATGTCCGTGCGAATGCCTGCGATAAATTGCGATGCTATCACCTCGGCCCGAAATTTGGTGCCGTCCAGGGGGCAGACGAATTCCTTCGTCATGAAGGTGAGGGCGAGCGCGCTCTGATTCAGCAACAATACGGCTAAGATGCACGAAGCGAGCGCAAAATACATATCGCCAGAGCTCCTAGATGATCGCTGCGAGAAAACCACCTTCCTAACCCTCTAGACGAACCCGATACCCGATGATGATCCTAATGCTGTCTTTCCAAATATTCCCTGTAATGACGCTGGATGCCCCGCTGCACATCAGGATCGTTTCTCGGATTCAAGTCGCGGTTGTAATCCCTCAACGGATTTTTCAATGGGGGATCGGGGTTGCGAGGGAAGGGGTTTCCAGGTCTGGAGGGCGGTGGGGGCTCTTGAGTACTTTTACCCCTCACGCGGGTCCTCGGCACATCGGCTGCAAAAGCGGCGTCGGAGAAGAGAGCAGCTGACATGACGGCGATCATCAAAAAGGGGTGCCGCTCCGCGCGGCCGGGGGTGAGGCCTCGAAACGTCGAGACATCGAGGTCGTGGTCCTTGAGGCGGATGAAGTACTCCTCAAAGCCACCGGGCACGGCGCGTATCACGCCGTGCCGGGCGAAATGGATGATGCCCTCGGGGAGATTGCTGAAGACGCGGCGCAGGCCATCGAGCCGCCCCGGCACGCGCCGGAAGCCGGGCAGGCCTTGCAACGCAGCGAGCTCGGACTTCTGCCCTTCGAGCGCTTCGCGATCCGTGTACTGTGGGGCGATCACAAATAGCTTTTTGAGCACCACGGCCCGCGGCACGCGCTCTAGCTGCATCGCGTCCTCGCTGATGTGCCAGCGAACCACCTGAAACTCCACACCGAGGAAATCGCGCTCGGCTGAAACCCTAGGAACAAAGGCCCGAGAAGCCAGACGTTAGACCGATTCCATGTTCCCCTATAGATGGTTTTGGAAACCCCACGATGATTCAGAAAATCACGAGAGAAAAGACTCATTTTATCGCGGTTTCTTCTTTCGGATCGGGGTTAACTTATCCAGACCTCGGACTAGAATTTCGTCTTGACCCACGTGGCCAGCGACTTAATGAAATAGTTATCCGCGGCAAAGAATGTGGACCATGATGGCTACGATTGGTCTCATTTTGTTTCGCCAGTTCCTTCCCCCACCAAGAAGAAAGCTGGCCAGACAAACGGGTGGGCAAAACAATGTGTCACCTTTCGCCTTCTCCGTCAAAGCCAGCATCCCCTGACGCAGTGCTTCTGAGCGTGGCATAGTTCTGTCTTTGGCATAAGGCTGAAAGACCTCCGTCATAAGCGCCTGCGTGGCCTTGTCCTCTACCCTCCAGTGAGAAACGAAAAGTGATCTCGCCCGACGGATTCCTCTCTTCCTTTCGGTTTTGGCCAACCAAGGAAAGAGTGAATCCGTTTTTTGCGAGCAATTCCTGGGCCACCGTTATTACGTACTTTTCGAACAAGCCCAATTATTGGCAGCCGTGCGCCGTCTAGGACCACTTGCGTTGATCGCAACATGTCAAGCAGCCACGAAAATAATAAAACGCTTCATACTTTCAAAGCGCCATGCCGTGGTAGTAAGCGAAAAACACTACGAAAAACTACCATAGGAACCTCGAGGAAGGTTGACCTAACTCTGGCACAGAGGGCCCCCGGAACTCTCGGGTAACTGCGCGGGGTACCGGGTTGAGGGTAGCCGGTTTTAGCAGCCAATTATTCACTAAAGCCAAAAACGTGAAAGCTAAGAAATACAAGGAAAACAAGAGGTTAGAAGTGGTGGTCGCAGCAGGACTCGAACCTGCGACCTCTTGCATGTGAGGCAAGCGCTCTAACCAGCTGAGCTATGCGACCACCTGAAGTTTGTTACTTACCACCTTAGCTCTGGGGCTTCAAGGGAATGTTGAGGAAGAGAGCCGCGGACCGCTTGCCGCGACCGAGAGGAGCGCGAGCGAGGCTGCAGACGTCCGATTACAGACGGTACGACCCATGGCAGGAACCTATCGGCCGCAGCCGAGAGCGCGCTTCCCGAGGGAGCTCCCTGACGGGGACAGGCACGCAAGCGAGCCAGTCCCCTTGCCGCGGCCCGAAGACTCGGCCCCCGAGGAGCTTTCAAGAGAAGCGAAGGACCACGATCGCAGGCTTATAGGTCCGCCGCTGAGAGATCGACCTTCGTCCTGTACAGCAGGCTGTTCTTTTCATCAAAGATGCTAAGCTCCGCGACCGGAGGCCTGCCGCCGCCATCGACGGTTACAAGGCCGTAGCTGTAAGTCTGGCTCGAGAAAAACTCAAAGCGCTCCGCTACGCCTCGGGCCAACCGATTCAGCGGTGCGCCGATGGGCCCAACGATAAACTCCTTCAACCCCGGACTTCTCGGGACCCGGGTCACCGCCGCGTAATGGACATCCGCGGCGAGGAAAACCACACCGGGAACTTTCTTCTCCTCGATAAATGTCACAATTTCCTCACTCTCCTTCGGGAAGCCGCCCCACCGGTCACTCCCCGGCGCAGTGAACGGGACCGACGTGGCGATAAATTTAAACCATGCGTCAGACGACGAAAGCCCGTGGAGCAACCACTCTTTCTGCTTCTGGCCCAACATTGTGCCTTCGTTGGGCCGACGATATTGGCGCGTATCGAGCAAAAAGAGCTCCGCAGCCCTGCCCCAGCGAAAGGAACGGTAGAGGCGATAAGGGTCCTCAGAGTCCTGCCGAACCGGCCAGTAGTCGAAAAAGGCCTTTTGGCCGACCTTTGCAAGCGGATGTTCCCCATAGTAGTCGTTCGCGACCTCGTGATCGTCCCACGTGACGTAGAGGCTGGTCTCGGCCAGTAGCCGACGCGTGGGAGGATCCTTCCGATTGGCTTTGTACTTGGCCCAGAACTCGTTAAGCTCTGTGGCGACCCAGTCCCTGTCCGCATAAATGGTATCGCCCAAATGGATGAAAAAATCCGGCCGCGAGAGCCGAACGGAGTCCAAGATCGAGAAAGGCTGGTACCACTCCCGGCTATCGCCGCTGAAGGCAAAGCGGACCGAAGCGGTTTCCCAAGGCTTCGGCGCGGTGACGAAACGCGAGATCGGACCCGGCTTCTTGCCTGAGACGGCGCCCCGGTAAAAGTAGGCCGTCCTCGGCTCCAGCCCTTCGATGGAAATCTTGGCGGTAAAATCCGCGGTCTCCGAAACCCTCAGCGGATTCGTGGCCCGAAACGCTCGGAGCGACGGTTCCGTGCCATAATGGACCGAGACCTCGCTTTCCCCGTCTGCCCTCAGCCACACGATCGCGCCGTGTGGAGTGACATCTCCCGCGGCCATACCGAAAGGCAGACCGGCTGCATCAAAAAGCTCGGGAATTTCCGGAACAGCCGCCAGGCTTGAACCGGGGGTTCGCGCGAGCCAGGGCAAGCCCGCGAGCGAAGCTGCCGTTACTTTCAAAAACTCCCGCCGGGAAAATTCTCGCCTCAAGGCTTCTCCCCGCAAATCAGGGCATAAGAAAAACTGCCTTCGACGTGCACGGCTTCCCCTTTTCTTTCCCAGCGAAAATAGCGCTCCCGAAGCCGCTCGGCGAGATCGGGCGATTCTCCCTCTAGCTCCTCGGCCACCTCCAGCCAGTGGCGGCCCGTGGGAATCCCCTCCATGCCGTCCTGATCGAAAGAGTAGGTGGGAAGATCGGTGCGGGCGATGCGAAAACCTGCCTGAGTCAGAAGATTGTGGATGCCTTCGGCAGAATGAAAACGGAAATCCGCTCCGTGGGTGCGGCGAAACACCTGATTGATACGCTCCTCCAGGCGTTGGTCCAAGGAATCCCGCGGCTCGTCCAGAACCGGGTCCAAAATAATGAACTGCCCGCCGCTCCTGAGCACGCGCAGGATCTCCCGGGCGACCAGCGCCGGCCTGCCGAAGTGGTGTAGGCTGAATGATACAAAGGCCCGATCAAACGTATCGTCTTTGAACGGCAGGGCCCCCGCCTCACCGGCGACCTGACGGTACCCCGGAACAGGGTCTTCGTGCTCGTGACCCACGCGGAGCATAGCCAGGGCCTGGTCAATGCCGATAACCCGGCCGCCTCTTATGTGTTTGGCAACGGGTCGGGCGAACCGTCCAGTGCCGGTCGCCAGATCCAGCACCAACTCCTCACCCTTAAGAGCCAGCATATCGATCAGTTTTTTTTCCAGTTCCGCCCGGATCTCTGACTTGGCCGCCCGCCGGTCGAACTCAACGGCATGTTCGTGGTCATGGAAGGGGCTTTTGCGATGCTCGTGCTTCATTTCGTCGCCATCCTCTCTATGATTTTCCATTGCTCCTCGCTTACCGGCATCACCGAGAGGCGCGGGAGCCTGAGCAGATCAAACTTTGCAAGCTTTGCACTCGCCTTCATTTCCGCCAACGGAACTGGACGCGGAAGGGGCCTGACCGGCTCTATCTCCACGACGAGCAGCTTGGGGTCTTTCTTCTGCCGGTCCGGGTAGGCTCCGCTTAAGGCCCGAGCGATACCCACAGCCGCCTTCTCATCTCCTGTGTGGTAAATAAGAATCTCGTCGCCCCTTTTGATTCCAGAGAGGTGCTTGAGTGCCAGGTTGTTCTTTACCCCGTCCCATACCGTGCGCTTCTCTTTTTGCAATTGCTGAAACGAGTAAGCACTAGGCTCGGTCTTAAATAGCCAACGATTGGCCATAGCCTGACCCTCCACTCCGTTTTATAGACCAGTATTTCGCCCGGATACAACCTCAACGGCAGTACTTGTCCAGGGCCACCGAAGCAAAGGATCACATTTTTAGTTATAATTCGGTAACTGCCACGTGATGTCTTCCTTCTCCGATTTCCGCGTCGATTTTTTTAAAGAATATTTCGAGCTTCACCCTACCGAGGCGACCAACTATGGGGTCGAGGCGGAAATCACGGCAGGTGGAAACCTCGTCGGGCTTTTATTACTTGCCTTTCGAATCCAGAGCGCTGACCTGGAACCGCAGATGTGAAACAACTCATTTGAAACAGCCCCCACGTGGTCAATCCGAGGAGCCTAAGGAAAATCAGTTCCCTGGCTGGTTGATATTTTACCAATAGGTGGTAGAATTTCTACCATGCTCCGCCGCCATCTCCAGGGTTTGGTCTTGGAATCGCTCGCTGACTTCCCCGTTGTCCTCATCACGGGAGCCCGACAGGTAGGCAAGTCCACACTGGCCCAAGCGCTCATCACTGCAAAATGGCCGGCAACCTACCTGACGCTCGATAACAGGACCGTTCTCGACGCCGCCCTGACCGATCCGGATGGATTCCTTGCCGCGAACCCCGTGCCGCTGATCATTGACGAAGTCCAGCGCGCGCCCGATCTGCTCCGGGCCATCAAGCGCAGGGTGGACGGCGATCGGAAGAGCGGCCAGTTTCTTCTTACAGGCTCGGCAAACCTGATGACCCTTCGAACCGTCAGCGAGTCCCTCGCCGGCAGAGTCGCGCTGCACCGCCTTTTTCCCTTCTCGCTTGGGGAGCGGCTGGGCCGCAACCCGGCGTCTTTCCTCCTGGGTCTGTTTGACGCTGACACCCCTTCGAGACGGCTTAAAGGAAAGTCTCAGCCACTCCACTTCGACCTCGCGGACGCCATCCTTCGAGGCGGATACCCGCCGGCCAGTCTCGCGCGCGCGCCGGCAAGCCGCCGGCGATGGTTCGACAGCTATCGGCAAACGTACTGGCTAATCTCTCCGGTGAGCTGGGACGACCGCATATGACGGTCAGGCGCTACCTGGACCTGCTCGCCCTCACCTACCAGATTTCGCTGGTTCCCGCCTACACCACGAACGTAGGGCTACGCCTCGTGAAGACGCCCAAGCTCTACTTCACCGACACAGGTCTTGCCTGTTACCTGAGCGGCGCATCGGACTGGAATGCGCTCGTGCGCCAGGGACGTCTGGGATCTATGCTGGAAACCTGGGTCGCCAACGAACTCGCGAAGTGGACCGCCTTACAGAACGAAGACTTCCACGTTTACTTTTGGCGCACCCATTCCGGACAGGAGGTGGACTTTCTGCTGGCGCGGGGTGAGGAACTCATAGCGATCGAGGTCAAGGCGGCGCGGCACGTGGAACACCGCGACCTCACCGGCATTGAAGCTTGCGAGCAGGCTCTCGGGAAAAGGATTCGTTTCTCGCTGGTGCTCTATGGCGGGGGCGAGTTGGTCGCCCTGGGACCTCGTCGGCTGGCTGTCCCCTATGGGACGGCCCTCCTCGAGTAGCGCGGCCTGATGAATCGCTTCCTCTCTCCTCTATCGCCCTACCCGGCTAAGGCATGTCAACTCTTATAAAGCGGTCAGCAATCAGCTTTCAGCCTTCTTTTCTTAGTTTCTGCCCTCTTCCCTCAAAATTGCAGTCCAATGTGCCCCGTGATAAGGGAAAGATCATGCCGTCGTTCGCGGATTTCTGCGCCGATTTCTTCAAAAAATATTTCGACCTTCATCCCGCCGAGGCGATCCATTACGGGATCGAAGGTTACGACCATTTGCTGAATGATTTCAGTGACGAGAGCTTCGACGCCGAAAAAGCGTTTGTCCAAGCATCGCTAAAACGGCTGCGGGAGATTTCCGTCAAGGGGCTCACCAGGGACGAAACCCTCGATTATGCGCTCCTCGAAGGGCGGCTCGTGATCGATAATTACGAGCTTGCTAAAGAAGATTATCGTCTCAGATGGCCCGAAGTTTACCTTCCGGCGCCCCACGTTTACATTCTAACCGTGCGTCCCACCAATGATCTCCTCGGCAACCTTTTAAGCCGTCTCGAACGCTCCCCCTCGGTCCTCGATTCAGGGATCGCCAACCTGAGCCGTCCACAAGCCAATCCGCCGCGCCTCTGGACCGAGATGGCGATTCAGTCAGCCAATGGCGCCCTCAGCTTTCTCGACGAACTGCCCAACATCCCCCGAATCAAGCAGGCCTTAAAGGATCCGAAACCTCTTACCGAAGCCATCGAGAAAACGAAAAATGCGATTCGGGACTTCGCCCAGTTTCTCAAACGGGACCTGCTCCCTCGAAGCCGAGGGAACTATGCCGTAGGAGACGAGCACTACCACCTGTTGCTCAAAAAACGCCACTTCCTGAGCCACGATGCCCGCGGCCTTCTCGCGCTGGGAGAGAGCCTTTTCGAAAAAACCAAAAAAGAGCTGGCCGCGCTCGCCGAGGAAATCGCGCCCGGAAAGAGCATTGAGGAGGTGGCCCGCGCAATCCAAGAGAATCATCCATCGGCGGGCGAGCTCCTTTCCGCGTACGAGAAAGCCATGGAGGAAGCGCGAAAGTTCGTTGTGGAAAAGCACCTGGTCTCTTTTCCCCAGCGCGAGGAGCTTCGCGTGGTTCCAACTCCCGCATTTCGCCGCCACGAAATCCCGTTCGCCGCGTATCTCTCGCCTTCCCCGAAGGACACCGACCAGATCGGCTACTACTATGTTACCCCGGTCGCCGAGGACGATCTCCTGCGGGAGCACAACTGGACGGGTTTGGAGAACACCTCCGTGCACGAGAGCTACCCCGGCCACCATCTCCAGTTTACGGTGGCAAACTCCATTGCCGAGGCCTCGACGCTGCCTCGCCTGATGAACGAATCGTCGGTTTTCTACGAAGGCTGGGCGCTTTACTGCGAGCAGCTCATGCAGGAGGAGGGTTTCCTTGAGACCAAAGAGCACCGCTTCGTCATGCTCAAGGATCGGCTGTGGCGGGCGCTGCGCATCATCATCGACGTCAACACCCAGACTCGCCAGATGACCTACGACGAAGCCGCGGATCTCATGGTGCGGGAGCTTCACTTCCCCCGTGCCCAGGCGCAGGCCGATCTCAACTGGTACAGCCAATCGCCTTCGATCCCCATGGGTTACGCGCTCGGCTGGTCCATCATCAACCGCCTGCGCGATCGGGAAAAAGAGCGGCTCGGAGCGCGCTTTGATCTCTGTGAATTTCACGACCGGCTTCTCAGCGCCGGGAGCATTTCGCTCCCGCTGGTCGAGAAAAGACACTTTTCGGAATAGGCAACAGGCATGAGACAACAAGAGACCGCAGACGGTCGACCGTCGACGGTCGTCGGTCGAAGAGAAGGGACTCAGGCCTACTGCCCCACGCCCTGTTTCAACCTTTGAACTCTTAAACCCTGGAACCTCTACGAGGCATGGCAACTAGAGCGATGGTAAAAGGCCCCTTGCTGGGCGCCCACATGTCCATCGCGGGCGGCGTGGGGAATGCTTTGCTGGACGGCAAGAAAGTCGGCTGCGACATCGTCCAGATCTTCACCAAATCGTCGCGCCAGTGGGCTGCCCAACCTTACAGCAAGGAGGATATCGAGCGCTTTTTCCACAACCGAAAGGAGACTGGAATCAGCACAGTGATCGCCCACGATTCCTATCTCTTGAACCTCGGCTCCCCCGACAGTGAACTGAGGAAAAAATCCGTCCGGGCTTTTATCGACGAGATGGAACGCTGCGAGACCTTATCCATCTCCCTTTTGATCGCCCATCCGGGCGCCCACATGGGGGCCGGAGAAGCGCAGGGAATTAGAACCATCGCGGCCTCGCTCAGTGAAATTCAGACGGCCTGCGCGGGATACAAGGTGAAAATCGCCCTCGAGACCACTGCCGGTCAGGGAAGCACCCTGGGTTACCGCTTCGAACAAATACGCGCCATCATGGATACGACAAGAAATAGCGAGCGGGTTCGGGTTTGCCTTGACACCGAGCACGTCTTCGCCGCGGGCTATGACATCCGGAGCCGCGAAGGGTACGAGCGGACCTTCGACGAATTCGACGCGATCATCGGCCTAAAATTCCTGGCGGCATTTCACCTCAACGACTCCAAGAAGGAGTTTCACTCTCGCGTGGATCGCCACGAACATATCGGCAAGGGGCACATCGGCGTGGATGCCTTCAGGCTCCTCGTGAACGACCAGCGCTTCTGGGGACTCCCTATGTCCCTGGAAACCCCAAAGGGGCCGGACCTCAATGAAGACAGGCGAAATCTGCGGCTTCTCCGGAGCCTGATCGGCGCTGAGGCGTTTACCCTACCGGCAAAGCGATCCCGGGGAAAAAATATTGGACAGTGAGTCCAATCAGGTAACCGAGAAGGGCCGCTCCCACCGCGATGAAGAAGAATTCCAGGCCGGAGAGAAAAAGAGATCTGGCCGCGAGATACCCTTTGAACACGCCGACCGAGAAGAGGGTCATGGCTGCCAACGTAATGGAGAGATAAAGCGCCTGCATGCCGGCCAGGATCAAATACGGGAGCAGGGGAATGATCGCCCCCACGATAAAGGAAAAACCCATGACCAGCGCAGCCTGCACCGGACGGTGCAGCTCGGCGGCCCCAAGGCCGAAAACCTTCTCCTGGAAAGTCCGAAGAAAAACCTTTTCTTCCTGCACCAGCAGCTTCACGATCCGGTAGCTCTGCTCTTTCTTGAGCCCTTCCTCGCTCAAGGCCCGGAGCAACCCCTCGGCGGCGAGATAGGGCTCGCGCTCGGCAAGCCGCTCCGCCTCCCGCAATTCCTTATCGAAAATCTCTTTTTCTGCGCTTGAGGAAAGGTAGGAGCCCGCGGCCATCGAGATGGCGCCGGCAAACATTGCGGTCAGGCCGGTGAGAATCACCACGGCGTTGTTCTCCGTGGCGCCTTGCACTCCCGCGAGCAAACCGACGGTGCTGATCAGACCATCCTGAATCCCGAAAACGAATTCGCGGATGCGCGCCCGGCCCTCGATAACCTCTTTTTTCTGTTCGATGACGTCCAGAGCCATCCTAGCTCATTTCAAAATGCAAATTGTAAATTGAAAAATGAAAAATAGGAGGAAAGAAATCTGTGAATTTGACTTTTACATTTTGCAATTTGCATTTTGCATTGAGGCTCGGTTTAGTACTTCAGGGCGGTGTCCCCCGTCTGCTCCCCCGGCTGCCAATCCGAAGGGCAGAGCCTCTCGGTGCGCAGCGCTTTGAGCACCCGCAGCGTCTCTTCCACGCTCCGCCCCACGTTCATATGGCTTACCACCTGGTAGCTTACCACGGCGACGGGATTGATGATAAAAGTTGCGCGCTGGCTGACACCCTCCTTCTCGTCCAGGACACCATAGGCCCGGCTCACCTGTTTTTCCGCATCGCTCAGCAGCGGATAGTCCACACCTCCGAGTTCCTCGATCCACTCCCGGTGGGTCTCGACGGAATCCACGCTGACGCCCAGGAGCTCGGCGCCTTCAGCGCGAAAATCCGCTGCAAGCTTGCTGAACCCGACAACTTCAGTCGGGCATATGAAGGTAAAATCGGCGGGATAAAAGAAAAACACCAGCCATTTGCGCCGGAAGGATTTTAGCGTGTAGTCCCCGATGCGACCCCGGTAGATCCCTTTCAAGGTGAAGTCCGGGGCGCTTTTGCCTACTGTAATCATCCCGCTCTCCTTCTGGTTGCTTTGGCCCACCTCTCGGAGGAATGGTCATGAAGGTTGACTTCGCCCTCACTGATCAAAGCGGCGACCGAGGGGAGCGCGAGCGAGGCTGCGGACGTCCGATTACAGGCGATACGACTCATGGCACAGGCCCATCGGCCGCAGCCGAGAGCACGCTTCCCGAGGGAGCTCCCTGACGGGGACAGGCACGCAAGCGAGCCAGTCCCCTTGCCGCGGCCCGAAGACTCGGCCCCCGAGGAGCTTTCGAGGGAATCTTTACGGTAGATTTTGCCACAGTGAGAATGTCTCTTCGCCGGCTTCGGAGGGTCGGGTCAACCACGGCTCTTCAACCTTGCCCCCGTTGAGGATGCCGAAGACATAGATCCTGAGCATCTGCTCGATCAGCTCCGCGAGCGGTAGGTCGCGCTTGGGCCGGTACCAGGTATAGATCCAGTTCATCATCCCAAAAAGGGCAAAGGTCGCCACCCTGAGATCGACATTCTTGCCGCCCTCCGCCTCCTGGAGTTCGGCAATGAGATCCGTGAGGACTTTCACGTAGCGACGCTTCAAAACCAGCATCTTCTCCTGAAATTCGCCCGTGAGCGATTCATCTTCGTGCGCCATGACCTTCATCTCGTTCATATTGTGGAGAAAGAAGCTCAGGTGGTTCTCGGCAAAGATGCGGATGCGCGCGCGCACGTGGTTTTCTGTGCTCACTGCCTTCTCCCAACGCTGCAGGAGCGTGAGGAAGCACTGCTCCTGAATCAGGTAGAGAAGCTCTTCCTTGGTGCGGAAATAATAGTAAAGGCCCGCCAGGCTCATCCCCGTTGCGCGCGAGATGTCGCGCACGGAGGTCCGGTGAAAACCCTTCTCAGCGAAGATCGTCGCGGAAGTTTTTAGAATCCACTGAAGCTTTTCGTCGTAGTGACGGGTGGAGTTTTCCGTGCGGTTGGCCATCAATCGGCTTATATTGGCAAACCGACCTTGAGGTGTCAACCACGTTCCTAACCCTTCTTTGAGATGGTACCAAAAATAGGACGAGGTTCCGGCGTTTTTCGACTTGAGGTTAGGAACGGGGTCAACCTTGAAAAGCCGACCCACCCTAGTGTATAGGTCAGCATAGCCAGGAGCAAAAGGGGACATAAACTGGGGGTTGAGCGTGACCGTGAATGACTCGCTAATTGGGATTGTGGGCGCCGGCACCATGGGAGCCGGAATCGGGCAGGTTGCTGCCCAGGCCGGGTTTGAGACTCTCCTGTTCGATATTTCCCAGGAGTTCATCGACAAAGGAGCGGCCCGAGTCCGGGCCTTCCTGCAAAGGGGACGGGAGCGAGGTAAGATCAGCGCCGACGAAGAGACGCGCATTCTTTCGCGTATAAAGCCGACGCTCGAACTCCAGGACCTTGCGGCCTGCTCGCTGGTCATCGAAGCGGCCCCCGAGAAACTGGAACTCAAGCGCGAAATCTTCCAGAAACTGGACTCCCTGTGCAGCCCCGCTGCGCTGCTCGCCACGAACACGTCCTCCTTGTCGGTCACGGCCATCGCCGGACCCACCAGGCATCCCGAGCGCGTCCTGGGCATGCACTTTTTCAACCCGCCGCCGCTGATGGCCCTGGTCGAGGTCGTTCGCGGCGAGCAGACAAGCCCCGCGACGATCGAGCAGGGATTGGACGTCGCCCGCCGCTTGGGGAAAACACCGGTGTCTGCGAAGGACACGCCCGGATTCATCGTTAACCGGGTCGCCCGCCCGTTTTACATCGAGGCGCTGCGCATCTTGACCGACGGCGACGCGGACGTCCGGACTGTCGATCGGATCATGAAGGATGGCGGCGGCTTTCCGATGGGGCCCTTCGAGCTCATGGATTTGATCGGAATCGACATCAACTTCGCCGCCACGCAGTCCCTCTATCAAGCGTTTTTTCACGATTCGCGATTCCGTCCGAGCCCGATTCAAGAGCGGATGGTCCTGGCAGGGCTCCTGGGCCGCAAAACCGGCAGAGGCTTCTACACCTATGGCGAAAAATGAACTGGCCGTCGTCGGCACGAGCCCTCTGGCGAAAGAGCTGGCGGAGCTCGCTCACGAAAAAGGCTTTGCCGTCAACGTCCACGACAGCGCCCGGGGCATTTCCAGCACCGTTTCTGCCATCATCGACGTTGAGGCCGGAAACGAGGAGGCAAAAAAAACCACGCTGAGAAAGCTCGATGCCGACTTCTCCCGCCTCCCCTTCGTGCTCAGCTCCTGCCTGGGTTTTAGCACCTCCCGGATCGCCTCCTGGACGAGCCGGCCCGAGCGGGTTGTCGGGTTCGCCACGTTCTTTCCCCTCAAGGAAAAAAAAGTGATAGAGTTGAGCAGCGGGCTGAAGACCGAGGAGAAGGCCCTGAGCGAGGCCGAAGCCTTTTATCGGGCGCTGGGCAAAGAGCCCATTCGGGTAAAGGATACTCCGGGTCTTGTCTTCCCTCGCATCCTGAGCATGATCATCAACGAGGCGGCCAGGAGCCTGGACGAAGACGTAGCCCAAGCGGAAGAGATCGACGTGGGGATGCGGCTGGGCACGAATTATCCCCGCGGGCCGCTGCGTTGGGCCGATCAAGTGGGCCTCGATGAGGTGCTGACGGTGCTCGAAGGCCTCCAGCGTGAGACCGGAGAGGACCGCTACCGGCCCGCTCCCCTGCTCAAGAAGATGGTCCTGGCAGGATGGCTGGGCGAGAAAAGTGGTAAGGGGTTCTATAGCTACAAATAAAGGAACCGCTCAATGCAAAAGCCAAAATACAAAATGAAAAATTTAGATTTTGAAATTTGCACTTTGCAATCTGCATTCTGCATTGTGCTGAAAGCGACGTAGGGAGTCGAGATGAAAGAAGCAGTCATCGTTGAGGCGCTGCGCACACCCATGGGGCGCCATGGAGGCATTCTTAAGGACATCCGTCCCGACGACCTGGCAGCCCACGTCATTACCAAGCTCCTCCAGCGCACCGGCATTCCGCGGGAAGCGGTGGAGGATGTCTACCTCGGGTGCAGCAATCAAGCAGGCGAGGATTGCCGTAACGTCGCGCGCAACGCCGCTCTTCTGGCCGGGCTCCCGTATACCGTCGCTGGGGCGACCATCAATCGTCTTTGCGGCTCCGGCCTTGAGGCGATCAATCAGGCAGGGAGGGCCATTCAAACCGAGCACGGCGATCTCTTTATCGCAGGCGGCGTTGAGAGCATGACCCGCGGACCGTTGGTGATGCCCAAGGGCGAGACCGCTTTCCAGCGCGGCGACGTAACCGTCTACGACAGCTCCTTGGGCTGGCGCTTTCCCAACCCACGCCTGGGCGAGCTCTACCCGCTGATCAGCAACGGCGAGACCGCGGAAAACGTCGCCGAGAAGTATCACATCAACCGCGCCGACCAGGATGCCTTCGCTCTGGAGAGCCATCGCCGCTCGGTTCGGGCCACGGAACAAGGGATCTTCAAAGATGAGATCGTGCCGATCGAAATTCCACAGCGCCGGGGAGAGGCGCTGCGATACGACAAAGACGAAGGGCCGAGAGCGGATACGTCGATGGAAAAGCTCGCCGCGCTGAAACCCGTGTTCAAAGAAAACGGTACGGTGACCGCAGGGAACTCTTCTCCGATTTCCGACGGCGCAGCGGCGCTGCTCTTGGCTACGCCCGAAAAGGCCAGGGCCCTAAAGCTCAAGCCCCTAGCGCGCATCGTGGCTTCCGCCGTGGCCGGGGTCGATCCCTCCTACATGGGCATAGGACCGATCCCGGCCACACGCAAGGCGCTGGAAAGGGCCGCCATCACCGTGGACCAGATCGATCTCGTGGAGATCAACGAAGCCTTCGCTTCCCAATCCCTCGCCTGCATCAAGGAGTTGGACTTGGATCCAAAGAAAGTCAACGTCAACGGCGGGGCCATCGCCCTGGGTCACCCGCTGGGTTGCAGCGGGGCACGACTCATGACGACCTTGGTCCACGAAATGAAGAGGCGCCGCAGCCGCTACGGGCTGGCCACGATGTGCATCGGCGTCGGGCAAGGGATCGCCACGATCGTCGAGCGGGTAGACTAGGGCGAACGAGGCCCGCCGACTATTTCCTACCCCATGAGGATCAGTCGTAAAGCCGTCGCTGTATTCCTGATCACCGCGGCTTGTGTCTTCGCGCTGCTCGTCGTCTCTCTGAACACGCTCATCGGGAGGAATCACGACCGGATTCGCGAAGAGATCCAAAAGGCCCTCGGCCGTCCCCTAAAATTCAACCAGCTTCAGCTCAGCCTGTGGGGCGGGCTGGGCTTTTCCGCCACGGATTTACGCATCGCCGAAGACCCGCGCTTCGCCGCGACGCCGTTCATCCAAACTCGCGAGCTGCGCATGAAAGTGCGCTGGTTTCCGCTGCTCTTGGGGCGGGTCGCAATCAAGGAATTTACCTTGGCGCAACCGGAGATACAGATCATCAAGAGCGAAACGGGAAAGCTCAACATCTCAACCCTTTTCACCGCGGCGAGTGAGGCTCCGCCGACGAACGGAGGCAAAAAGGCCCAGCCGGACAGGGAGCCGAAGCGACGAGTTCCCGTAGCGCTGTCCGTATCCGGCCTGCGGGTGAGTCAGGGAAGGATCCATTACATCGACCGGGCGGCCAAAGAACCCTTCGAGATGCGGGTGCAAAATCTCGAGATGAGCCTCAAAGGGTCGGCGCTAACGGGAAACGCGGACCTCAAGCTGGCGGCCAGCTTATCCGAAAACCAGGGACAAAATATAAGCGTGGAAGGCCGACTCGGCCCCTACGCCGTGGAACGCGAATGGACGCAATACCCTCTCGACCTCCACGTGAGCGTCGATTCGCTCCTGATGCCGAATTTGACGCGCGCCCTTCCCTTGCTGCGGGATAAAATTCCGTCCTACCTGGGCATCAACGGACCGCTTTCGATCAAGGCGCACCTTTCCGGGACCCTGGAGCGCCCCAAGATTCGCGATGTAAGCGTCGCCGGTGCCTTCTTCGGTGCCACCGAGAAGAACACCTCCTTGACAGGGGACGTGGATCTCTCCAGAAGCGGCGCTTGGAAAGACGCCGTGGTCAAAGGAAAGGTCGTCATCAATCCGGTGACGCTCGACCGTCTCCGGTTGCTCCCTTTTCTCCAACCCGCCCTTCCGGCGGGGCTGTCTGCGGACGGTCCTTTGAGCGTTGCCGGCGAACTGTCGGGTAGCCTGGAGGATCTGGAGGTGCACGCCCGGGTCAAGGCCGAAGCGAGCGCAGTTCGATTTGGCGAATGGCTGAAGAAGGATAAGGGCCTCCCGGCCCAACTGGAACTCAATCTGCGCAATCGCAAGGATCGGCTGGTCTTGGACACATCCGAGCTTACGCTTCATAACCTAAAGCTGAAATTCTCGGGCACGCTCGACGAGTCGCCTGAGCGGGTGCTCACACTGCGCCTTCGCGTGGACCGAAGCAATCTTTCGGGCTGGGACGGACTTATCGCGCCGCTCTCTTCCTACCAGACTCGAGGCACCCTGGAGTTCGATCTTTCGGTCAAAAAAGCCCTCGGCATGCCAAGCGGGGAACTGGAGCTGCGCGGCGGCCTAAGCCTGACAGACGTCCAGGCCAAAGAAAAAAATAGCGGCCGCGGCTTCGACCAGTTGAACTCGAAAGTGTCATTTCTGGGCAAGCAGATCCGCGTGGAGCGCTCTTCGCTACGCCTTGGTTCCTCCACTCTGGCTTTCGAGGCGACCGTGCCTGACCTCACCAGCCCGGCGATGCAATACACCGTGTGGTCGCCCAAGCTGAGCTTTACCGATGTCACAGAACATCCGGCCACCCTGAGCGCGTGGATAAAGGATCTCAAAAGCACAGGCGCCCTGCAAAACGGCCGGGGACAGACGACACTCAAAGGGAACGTCTCTGCATCCCAAGGGAGCGCGCAGGAGATCCTTTACCGCAATCTACAGGGAGAAATCTCGTGGTCGCCGGGAAGCGCGAGCGTGAAAGGACTCTCTTTCCAAGCCCTGGGCGGGACGTTTCGAGCCGACGGGATGTGGGCAAAGAGCGCACCGCGCCAGCAGCGCCTCGCCCTCAACGCCCGAGTTGATGGGATGGACCTCAAGGCCTTGCTCACCCAGAAATTTCCCACCTTCAAAGATCACATTGCGGGGAAACTGGATCTTACGGCGAGAGTGCGGGCCGAGGGCAAGAACGGCTCCTTTTGGCAGGACAGCCTGCGCGGAGAGGGAGAAACCGAGATCCGCCAGGGCATCGTCAAAGATGTGAATTTGGTCGAGCAAGTCCTGGGCAAAGTCACCGGCCTGCCGGGAATTTCCGATCTGTTATCGTCTGGGCTACGGGCCCGCTACCGGTCGCTGCTCCAGAACCGGGACACTGCCTTCGACAAATTGGCCGCGACCTTTACGATCGCGGACAAGCGCATCCACACCCGTGACCTCCTCCTGGCTACGCGGGACTACACCGTCAAAGGCGAGGGCTGGATCGGTTTCGACAAGACCATGCGATGGAACGGCGAGCTGGTCATGTCGTCCCAGTTCACCCAGGAACTCGTGCGGGAGCATCGCAACGTACGCTATCTACTCGACCGCCAGGGAAGGCTTGCCGTGCCTTTTCGCCTCGAGGGGACTCTCCCCCAAGTCCAACCGAAACCGGACACTCAATGGTTAGCCGCGCAGATTCAGCGCGGCCTTTTGCAAAGAGGATTGGAGCGCGCCCTGGGCGGGGAAAAAGAAAAAAAGGGCAAAGAAAGGCAAGACTGGATTCAAAAAGGACTGGAGAAGCTATTTGGCAAATAGCCTAAAGAAAAGTTAACCGTCAATGGTCAACAGTCAATGGAGGACCCGTCAAAACTTTCGAGCCGATTGACGATTGACCAATAACCATTGACCAACAGTGGACCTACACGAAATCTATTTGGCGGTCCGGCCGCAGGATATCGCTTACGTCAAGTTCGTCTTCGAATCCTACGAAGGGGTGGGCCTCATCCGCACGGTGGACCGCAAGAAAGCCGTCATCGTGCTCCTGGTCGTGGACGATTTCCTCAACGTCGCCCGGTCGATCCTGACCTCCCTCAAGGGCGAGGTTTCGCTCTGCGAAATGGCACGCCCCGGCGAGACCGGCGAGGACTGGCTTCTAAAGGAGCTAGCCGCGGACGCTCAATGCAAAATGCAGAATGCAAAGTGAAAAATGTAAAATGATTTTGCGTTTTGCAATTTGAAATTTGCCTTTTGCAATCCTTAAAAGAAAAGATCCTATCATTCTTCGCCACCCGTCCGCGACGGCGCTTCACCCCGCAGGAGGTCGGCAAAGGCATGGAGCTTCCGCGCGCGGAGCTTGAGGCCGTGGTCGAAAGCCTCAGAGAGCTCGCCCGAGAAGGCAAGCTTGTCCGGCTCAAAAAAAATCACTACGCCATCCCCGGCGCGCAGAACTGCGTGGTCGGAAGAGTGCAGGCCCATCCCGACGGATTCGGCTTTCTCATCCCGCGCGAGAAGAGCCGGAACGACATCTATCTCAGCCGTCGCGAAATGCGCCGCGTCATGCACGGCGATGTGGTGATGGTCCGCCTGGAAAAGAGAAGAACGGGCGATGAGGCCCACGTGGTGCAAATCCTGGAGCGCGGCCACAAGAGAATCGTCGGAACCTATGACGAGTTCGAGGGCAAAGCCTATCTCATCCCGATGGATTTACGGATAGCGCCGGCCATCCCTCTGGCCCCGGGCGGCCCAAAGTCCGGGAAAGGGAAAGTCATCACTGCAGAGATTTCCCGCTACGGAACGGGGTTCAGCCCGCCCGAGGCCAAGCTCCTTGAGAGCCTGGGCGACCCGGATGACCCTGAAGTCCAAGCCCGCTCCATTGTATTCCGCTACGATCTGCCCACCGTCTTCTCCGCCGAGAGTCGCGCCGCGGCGACGCGATGCGTCCAGCAGCTCGACACCAGGGACTTTCGCAACCGCACGGACCTGCGTGGCCTTCCCATCGTGACGATCGATGGCGAGCAGGCGCGGGACTTCGACGACGCCGTGAGCGTGGAAAAAAAGAGCGGCCATTTTTTTCTCTATGTCTCGATCGCGGACGTCGCCCATTATGTTCGGCCCGCAACGGCCCTCGACCAGGACGCCTACCAGCGGGGAACCAGTGTCTACTTTCCCGATCGGGCCATTCCGATGATTCCGGAGGAGCTTTCCAACGGCATATGCAGCCTCAATCCGGCCGAAGCGCGGCTGACGAAGACGGTGGTTTTGGAAATCGATCCCCAAGGTCAGGTCCGGCACAGCCGCATGTTCGAGTCGGTCATCCAGAGCCGCGCGCGCATGACCTACACCGAAGTGCGCCGTATCCTGATCGATCGGGACCCCGAGTGTCTCAATCGCTATCGGGATCTGGTGGATCAGTTTCAGTTGATGGAGGAGCTGGCGCTCCTCCTTTGCGAGGACCGCAGGGAAAAGGGAAGCTTGGACTTCGATCTTCCCGAGGCGGAGATCGTGCTCGATCTTCAGGGAATGCCCGAGAACATCGCCCGGGCCGAGCGCTCCATCGCTCACCGGATCATCGAGGAGTTCATGATTGCCGCCAACGAAGCCGTGGCCCGCCACCTAAGGGAAAAGGAATTTCCGCTCCTCTATCGCGTTCACGAGGGGCCCGAGCAGGAAACCCTAGAGGCCCTTTCCCCTTTCCTTTTGAGTCTGGGCTACCGGCTCCCGCTCAGCAAGGGGAAGGTCGCGCCCAAGGACCTCCAACGGATTCTCGAGGCCTGCCGCGGAAAACCCGAGGAGAGGGTTCTGAATCGCGTCCTGCTGCGCGCGATGAAACAGGCTCGCTACGCCCCGGAAAACATCGGCCACTTCGGCCTCGCCTCCAACTGTTATACCCACTTCACTTCGCCAATCCGCCGCTATCCGGACTTGATCGTCCACCGAATCCTCCAAGACGCTCTGGAAGGAAAGAAGCTCAAGCCCAAGGAACGCGATGATCTTGCCGCTTACCTCGAAGAGGCTGGCGAGCACACGTCGGAGCGCGAACGGATCGCGATGGATGCCGAGCGGGAAATGGTCGATCTCAAAAAGGCGCAGTTCATGCTCGGAAAGATCGGCGAGGAGTTCGACGGCTTCATCGTGAGTCTGGCAAATTTCGGCTTTTTCGTCGAGCTGAATGACTATTTCGTCGAGGGACTGGTGCGCCTCTCCGCTCTCCAAGACGACACGTACTACTACTATGAAAAAGAGCATGTCATCAAGGGACGGCGCACCGGCCACGCCTTCCGCATGGGGGATGCCGTGCGGACCAGGGTTGTTCGAGTCAATGCATTCCGTGGCGAAATCGACTTCGAACTCACCCATTAGCGTCTTCTCCTTGGTCCACGATTTCCGAAGCAGAGCCGGACTATTCTTGACAGAAGATGCGCTGTTCTTCATACTGAGGGAAGAATCGGTATGAATGAGGTATGAATCATGGCTGTCGCTAAAGTCGCACTAAGCCTGCCTGGACCCCTTGTCACTCAGATTGACCGGTTGGCGAAGAAGGCTGGTCTCTCCCGAAGTGCCTTCGTGCGCCAAGCCGTTGAGCGAACCCTCCAGGAATCCGCCGAGACTCGCTCGCTTCGAACGGCCTACCAGATCTATGCTGAGATCGGTGAAGAGGACCGTCAATTGTCAGAAAGGTTTCTCCCCCTGGCAGCCGAGACCCTACCGCGGCAAATCAAGCGGAGGAGCCGTTAGATGGACTTTCCACGGAGAGGCGAGATCTATTTTATCGATTTCCCTGTGACTGGGGCTGGTGAGATGGCTGGACCTCATCCAGCGCTGATCGTTCAAAATGATGTGGGGAACCGAGCGAGCCGGTTGACCATTGTGGCGGCTATCACGAGTAATCTCCGAGTGGCCCGCCTTCCGGTGGGAGTCCAGATTTCTCCGAAGGAATCCGGCTTGCCGAGGCTATCGGTAGTTCATCTTGGCCATCTCTACACTATTGACAAGCGCCGCCTGGGACGCCGTGTGGGCAGTCTCCCTTCAGCTCGACTTCGGGAAGTGGACCGTGCCGCCCAAGTAAGCCTTGGGCTCAGGCCTTTTGTCATTAACCGCGCTCCTTAAGAAGACCATCATCACAGGACGGAGCACCTGCCGCGCTTTCCGCAGCAAAATCGACTTTCAATTACGGGATTCTCTTTTTAACCGGAGATCTTCACCCCGAAGAGGCGGGAAAGAGCCTCCATGATCGGCGGGGTAGCCAGCCCGATCAAAACCGGGGCCAGCACGGCCGCCAGCAGTCGGGAAAAAACGAATTTGGGTCCCAGGAACGGGAGCTCCCAGATCAGAGTCCGGTGGACAGGGATGAGTCCCCAAGCGGTCAGGTAGGCAGCCAGGGGACCGAAGCCAGCGCCGCTGTGTTGTAGGGCTGCAATGATAGGAAAATTCACGAACGGTCCACCGGGGGTTATGGCCCCGGCGGCCGTGCCCACCAGAATCCCACGCAGCCCCGCCCCCGCTCCCATCCAGCGCGCGATGACTTCTGCGGGGATGACCACCTGGACCATGCCCGCCATAAGCAAGCCCAGGATCAGACGGAGCCAGACGGTTTCCAGCATGTGTCCCGATAGGCGCAGGCCGGACAAGACCATAGGCCACCCCTCGATCAGGTAAGCCAACACAACCAGTACCGCCACGATTACGCCCATCACGAGAAGAGAGAGGTCCATCTTTTTCTTCCCTTTTTTCCGAAATCGTCCAGTCATCGAGAGAGCCTGTACATCTCCTGCTGCGTGTCCACCAACTCCCGGTGGGCTTCAGGGGTAGGGTATATAAGCGATAACGGGCTGTTATGTCAACCGAGGTTGGCGCGCAAACAGACCTGGACATCTCCTGTTTCGGAAGAGTGGCGAGGAATTCGAAGCCTCTTAAGATCCAATGACAGTAGCCTACGCTTCTTGACATGGAGGTGAGTCAAGGCGTATAGGGGACGGCTGCAAGGAACAGAGCAAGAGAAACCAGATACAACAGCGCCGCGCCGGATGCTCAGGGTTGGCTCCAGGCCATGGATCGAGGAGAAGCAGAAATTGCCATCCTCCACGCCAATAGGACCGAATAGAAGGAGGGAACCGTGAGAAGGGGAACTGCGACAAGCCACATTTCATGGGTTTCAGTGGCGGTTTTGATTCTAGCGCTGAGCTTTTTCCTCGGGGGCGCCGCTCCGCCGAAGCTACCCAGGGACTTGGTCATAGGCACCCTGACTCCGGGCACGACCCACTACTTAGGGGCCAGCGGCGTAGCGAAGATAGTTGGTGCCGCTACCCCCATGCGGGTCACCGTCGAGGCGACCCGGGGACCGGCCGTATGGTTACCCCGCATGGTGGAGGGAACGGTAGACCTTGGGACCTTTTCCACCATCGACGGCTATTACGCTGCGCGTGGTCTCCCGCCTCTCTATAAAAAACCGCTCCCCTGGCTACGGACCCTTCAGGCCGTTCCGATCTTCAACACGGGAATCATCGTCCGAAAAACCTCTAACATGTCTACGCTCTCAGACCTCAAAGGGAAGCGCATCGCGTGGGGATATGCCGGCATCCCTGCCTCCATGTTTAATGTGGAGGCCATGCTCCGCAGCGCTGGGCTCACCTCGAAGGATTTGGATACCAGGGTTTCCGTCCCAGGGTTTGACGACGGTCTTACGGCCTTTGCCGACGGGCGCGTAGACGCTACCTTCGCCGGCTCTCCTGCGGTAGCCCGCCTGAGAGAGCTCGACGCTGCCTTTGGCATTCGCTATCTCCAAGGAGATTGCTCTGCGGAAGGAAAGAAGAGAGTAGAAGATTTTATCCCTGGGGTGACGATGATGAAGCAACCGGCAGGCTACGGCGTCCTCAAGGAGGAGACGTGCATTCTCGCGATGTACATGAATCTTGCCGTATCTAAAGATATGTCTGATGATGCGGCCTACGCGATCACAAAAGGCCTGTGGGAGCACATGGAGGAGACCCATCCGATCCATGCCGACTTCAAGAGGCTTTGGAAAAGAGAAAATGTAGTGGTGGGCCAGTCGATCCCTTACCATCCTGGAGCGGTTCGCTTTTACAAAGAGGCGGGCGTATGGGCACCCGCGCTCGAGCAGCACCAGCAGAGGATGCTGAAGGAGCTGGCGGCGTTGGAGCACAAGTGACCGAGGTTTCCCCGCGCTTAAGTAAAAAACTCTCTATGGATTCTCTCGAAAGCTCCTCGGGGGCCGCGCCATCAGGCCGCGGCCGATGGGTCTGTGCCATGAGTCGTACCGTTTGTAATCGGACGTCCGCGGCCTTCCTTCTCGCCCCCCTCGGGCTTCAAAGGGAAAGTGTGCCGGTGGAAGGGGCATCTCGGGCCTTTCATATGCAAGGGCGAAAACTGTTTCATGACCATTCCTAAGGAGGCAGGCATGATAGTCGCGGCTACTACCAAGCGTTCGCGATCGGTTTTAGTGGGATTTCTGACCTTAGCTCTCGGCTCTTTGTCAGGAGGCGCCGCTGCGCCTAAGCTTCCCAGGGACCTGGTGATCGGTACCGCGCAAACCGGCACGACCCATTACCTGGGCAGTAGTGCTGTGGCCAAGATAGTTGGGTCCGCCACGCCGATGCGAGTCACTGTCGAGGCGACCCGCGGGCCTGCTGTATGGTTACCTCGGATGGACCAGGGGACAGTCGACCTTGGGACTTTATCCACTATCGACGGTTACTATGCCGCCCGAGGACTGGCACCGCTTTATGATAAGCCGCGTCCCTGGCTACGGACTCTCCAGCCCGTTCCTCTTTTCAACACGGGCACCATCGTCCGCCAGGCTTCCAACCTGTTGACTCTTTCGGACTTAAAGGGAAAACGCATCGCGTGGGGATATGCGGGCATCCCAGTCGCCATGATCAATGTAGAAGCCATGCTCCGAAGCGCTGGGCTCACCTCCAAGGATTTGGACACGAGGGTTAGCGTGCCAGGCACCGACGAGGGCATGACGGCATTTGCCGAGGGGCGGGTGGAAGCGACATTCCCGGGCGCTCCAACGGTTGCCCGTCTAAGGGAACTGGATGCCGCTTTTGGCATACGCTTTCTCCAGGGAGATTGCTCACCGGAAGGAAAAAAGAGAGTAGAGGAGTTTATCCCGGGGGTGACGATGGCGGTCTACCCGGCAGGTTACGGCGTGCTCAAGGAGGACACGTGTCTTCTTGCCCACTACATGAACCTCGCCGTATCGAAAAATATGCTTGATGATGTGGCCTATGCCGTCACCAAAGCGGTGTGGGAGAAGATGGAGGAGACCCATGCCGTTCACGCTGACTTTAAAAGGTACTGGAAAAGAGAGAGCGTAGTGGTGCCACAATCGATTCCTTACCATCCCGGGGCGGTTCGCTTTTACAAGGAGGCGGGCGCGTGGAAACCAGCGCTCGAGCAGTACCAGCAGAAGATGCTCAAGGAGCTAGCGGCGTGGGAGCGTAAGTGATCGAGGTTTTCCTGCGCCCAAATAAAAAAGACTCTAGGGTTCCAAGGAGGCAGCCATGAGAGGCGCAACGACGACGAATCGCGGTTCATGGGTTTTAGTAGCGTTTTTGATTTTAGCTCTCGCCTTTTTGGCCGGAGGTGCTGCTGCGCCGAGGCTTCCCAGGGACTTGGTGATCGGTACCGGTGCGGCCACTGGGCTTCATTATCTGGGGAGTAACGCTGTGGCCAAGATAGTTGGTGCCGTCACCCCTATGCGAGTGACCGTCGAAGCAACGCGGGGACCTGTCGTGTGGCTGCCTCGCATGGAGCAGGGGACGATAGATCTCGGGACATTATCCACTATCGATGCTTATTACGCTGCGCGGGGCCTCGCGCCTCTTTATGATAAGCCGCGCCCGTGGCTTCGAACCCTGCAGCCCGTTCCGATTTTTCACACCGGCGTCATCGTTCGGAGGGCTTCCAACCTGTTGACTCTCTCGGACTTGAAGGGAAAGCGGATCGCGTGGGGCTATGCCGGCATCCCAGTCATCATGATCAACGTAGAGGCCGCGCTCCGGAGTGTGGGCCTTACATCGAAAGATCTGGGCACACGGGTGGCCGTTCCCGGGTTTGATGAGGGCCTTACAGCTTTCGCCGAAGGTCGCGCGGATGCCACGTTCGGCGGCGCCCCGACGGTACCTCGCCTAAGAGAACTGGATGCTGCCTTTGGCGTG
>JACPAM010000175.1 GCA_016180805.1 Deltaproteobacteria bacterium
ATCTGGCCGGCTCTGGCGGTGGGATATCGTTATTCGGCTGTGGCGACGCGCATGACCCGTTCGGCCGTCCTGGAAGTTTTGCGGGAGGACTACATTCGCACTGCTCGGGCCAAGGGGCTGTGGGAAAGGGTGGTGCTGGTCCGTCACGCGCTCAAAAACGCGATGCTGCCCGTGATCACGGTCATCGGACTCGAGTTCGCTTTTCTGGTGGGCGGGTTAGTGGTTACTGAGCAGGTCTTCAATCTGAACGGCATCGGCATGCTTTTCGTCGAGTCCATCGCGCAGCGCGACTACATGATAGTCCAGACGCTGGTGCTGCTCATATCCTTCGTCTTTATTTTCGTCAATTTTCTGGTTGATCTGGTCAATGCCTGGCTGGATCCGCGCATCCGGTATCAATAAATAAATGCAAGAGAGCGTTCAAGTCCTTCAAGACGTTCAAATGGTCTCCCGCCTTCAGCGCTGGTGGAATATCTCGCTTCAGTTCGCTCGCCAACGGTCGCTGGGGGCAGCGGGCGCGATTATCGTCCTGCTGATGATTTTCGCAGCATTGCTCGCGGACCTGATCGCGCCTTTTGATCCGTTGGAAACCGATTATGCGGCGATGCTTCAAGGACCGGGTTCCGGCCACTGGTTCGGTACGGATTCCTTTGGCCGTGATGTTTTATCGCGAATTGTCTACGGTTCTCGTACGGCCCTATGGGTGGGCTTCTCCTCTTCCTTCCTGGGAGCGACAGTTGGCGCCGTGATCGGGGTCGCCAGCGCCTATTTTGGCGGCAGAACAGATCTGATCGTCCAACGTTTTATGGACCTGCTTCTTTCCTTCCCCTTGATCGTACTGGCCCTCGTTGTGGTCGCAGTCCTCGGCACGGGAACGGTGAACGTGATCCTGGCGATCACAGTCCCAATGATTCCCCGCTGCGCGTTGGTCGTGCGCAGCAGCGCGCTGGCGCTGCGCCAGATGCCCTTCGTGGATGCGGCCCGGGCCCTGGGCTTCGGCCACCGCCGAATTATTTTCCGCCACATGCTTCCCAATGTCATGGCCCCCTATTTGATCATGCTGACGGCCTTTCTGGGTCAGGCCATTCTCTTGGAGGCTTCGCTCTCCTTTCTCGGCCTTGGCGTGGCCGAGCCCACAGCGGCCTGGGGCCTGATGCTCAGGGGCGCTGCGGTGGAGTTTGCCGAGAGAGCTCCCTGGATGGCGATCTTCCCCGGCCTTGCTATTAGCCTTTCAGTTTTTGCCTTCAATCTTTTCGGTGATTCCCTGCGCGATGCGCTCGACCCCAAACTCCGAGTCGCCTAGCCCGCATTATCGATGGATGTTCATAAAGTCTAACTTCACACTCGCTGGTGACAGCCGGAAGCTGCTCCGCAAGCCCGTGCAATGGTTGACCGGTCTCGGCGGCAAGCCTCTCCGGCCGAGGGCAATAACAAAATAAAAATCGCGGCTCGCCCCCTCGACCGCTTCTGCGACCGAGGGGAGCGCGAGCGAGGCTGCGGACGTCCGATTACAAACGGCACGACTCATGGCACGAACCCATCGGCCGCAGCCGAGAGCGCGCTTCTTCATGGTCGATGTCGCTGCCAACACCCGTACGGTCTTAGCCAGGATCCAGGAAGCGGCCGCGAAATGCGGCAGGGATCCGGCTACGATCAAGCTCCTGGCGGCTTCGAAGTCGCAGAGCACGGAGAAGATTCGAGCGGCCATTGCCGCAGGGGTGCGGCTGTTCGGCGAAAACTACGTTCAGGAAGCCAAGGACAAGCGGGAAGCAGTGAAGGAAGGGGTCGAGTGGCACATGATCGGCCATCTCCAGCGAAACAAAGTCAAGGCGGCGCTGGATCTCTTCGACCTGATCGAATCGCTGGACAACGTGGCGCTGGCAAAGGAGCTGGACAAGGAGGGGAAAAAGCGCGGGCGAAAGGTCGCCGTGTTCGTCGAAGTGAATCTCGCCGGTGAGGAGAGCAAGACCGGGATCGACAAAGATCGGTTGGTGCCGCTCCTGGAGGAGGTAGGAAAGCTCTCCCACTTGAGCGTGGAAGGCTTAATGGCGGTGCCGCCGTTTCGGGAAAATCCCGAAGCGGTGCGCCCGTACTTTCGCGCGCTGCGGGAGTTGCAATCGGAGCTAAGCAGGTTAAAGATACCCAACGTAGAGTTGAAGGAGCTGTCGATGGGAATGACGCACGACTTTGCGGTCGCCATCGAAGAGGGTGCGACGATCGTGCGGATCGGAACCGCGCTCTTCGGTCCCCGCGAGGATTAGCACAGAGCGATGTTCATTTTGGCCAATCTCCTTGTGGCGCTGGCGCAGGTTCTAGACCTCCTCTTGTGGGCTTACCTGTGGATCGTGGTGGCACGGGCGCTCATCTCCTGGGTCAGTGCGGACCCTTATAATCCCATCGTGCGGTTTCTCTACGCCGCGACCGAACCGGTGCTCTATCGGATTCGCCGAGCCCTGCCGATCTCCGCCGGCGGCATCGATTTCTCCCCCATCATCGTGTTTGTCGCCGTGATCTTTCTGCAACGATTTCTCGTCCGGTCGCTTTACGATCTCGCCCAGTCGATCCGGTCCATGGGTTAGGTGGGAAAGTCTCCATGAAGGCTCTTTTTGTCGCCGATATTCGGGAGGACCAGCCGGTGGACTCGGTTTTCCTGGTTGCGGCCAAAAGCCACGGGGTCACCAAGAGCGGGAGCGGGTATTTGATCCTCCGGCTCCTTGATCGCAGCGGCGAGATCGAGGCCCGGGTCTGGGAGCGCGCGGAGCAGGTTGGCAGGGCGTTTGACAAAAATGACTTCGTACGGGTTCGGGGTCAGGCGACCCTCTATCAGGGAAAGGTGCAGATTCGTGTCCACGACGTCGCCCGGATCGATGAGCGGGAGGTGGCTACCGAAGATTTCCTACCCAGAAGCCAAACCGATCCGGAACAGATGGCGGAGGAGCTAAAAGCGATCCTGAGAGGCATGAAGGACCCCCACTTGGGGGCCCTGGCCGAAGCCTTCTTTGGCGACCAGAACTTCATGGAGCTTTTCAAGCGCGCGCCCGCCGCAAGGACCATCCACCACGCTTACCTGGGTGGGCTGCTCGAGCATACGCTTTCGCTTCTGAAGCTCATCCTTAAGGTGGTGGAGAACTATCGGGGGATCGATGTTGACCTTCTGCTGATCGGGGGCTTTCTCCATGACATCGGCAAGATCTACGAGTTTTCGTACGACCGGGCCGTGGAATACACCGACCGGGGCCAGCTTTTGGGTCATCTGGTCATGGAGATTGAGATGGTCGGCGAGAAGATCAAGAGCATTGCCGATTTTCCCGAGGAGCTCGCAACGCTCATCAAACACATGATCGTGAGCCACCATGGCGCCTTGGAATTTGGCTCGCCCAAGCTGCCGCAAACGGTGGAGGCGGTCATGCTTCACTATCTGGATGATTTGGACGGGAAGATCCAAAGTATCCAGAGCCTCATCGGGAAAGAACCCGCTCAGCGCTGGACTCCGTTTCATCGCGCGTACGAGCGCCCTTTTTATCGCGGCCGACAGGAAGAGGAAAACGAGGACTAAAGAATGCAGATTGCAGAATGCAAAATGAAAAATTTAAAATTTGCAGCTTGAATTGACGGAGGGAGGCCATCGGCCATGAAGATATTTTTGGAAGGAGAATGGGTTGATAAATCCAAGAAGATCGAGGTTCGAAACCCTTATGATCATTCGGTCATCGACACGGTGCCCAAGGCCGAGGGCGCGGATGTCGAGAAGGCTTTAGCGTTCGCCGAGCGCGGGGCCAAAGTCATGGCCAAGCTCTCCGGTTACGAGCGGTGGAGGATCTTAAGGAAGGCTGCGGACATCATGGCTGAGCGAAACGAAGAGATCGGCCGGCTGATCTCCACGGAGGAGGGGAAAATCATCGCCGAGGGCCGGGGAGAGGCCAACCGGGCCGTGGAGACGATGATGGGCTCGGCCGAAGAGGCCAAGCGCCTGCACGGGGAGACCGTGCCCCTCGACGGCGATCCCGGCGGCGCCAACAAGCTGGGCTTTACGCTGCGCGTGCCGTGCGGCGTCGTGGCTGCCATCAGTCCTTTTAACTTCCCGCTCAATCTGGTCTGCCATAAGGTCGGTCCGGCGTTGGCGGCGGGCAACTCCGTGATCATCAAGCCGGCAACGGACACGCCGCTTTCGGCCTTACGGCTGGTCGAGATATTGCTCGCGGCCGGCCTGCCGCCGCAAGGGATTCAGTGCATCACGGGCTCGGGCGGGGAGATCGGCGACGGTCTGGTCGCCGATCCGCGCGTGCGCAAGATCACGTTCACGGGCAGCCGCGAGGTCGGCGAGCGGATTTGCCGCATGGCCGGAATTAAAAAGGTTACCATGGAGCTTGGCTCCAACTGTCCCCTGATTGTCATGCCGGATGCCCATCTGGAGAGAGTAGCCGCCGCGGTGGCCGCCACGGGCTATGCCAATGCGGGTCAAGTTTGTATTTCGACCCAGCGAGTCCTTACGGCGGGCCGGGTGTACGGCGACTTTTTGAGCGTGCTTTCCCCGAAGGTACAAGCGCTCACCACCGGCAACCAGCTCGACGAGAAGACCAAAGTGGGCCCGATGGTGCGGGAGGCGGACGCGGTTCGCGTCGGCGAGTGGGTGCAGGAGGCAGTGGCCGGAGGCGCCCGCGTCGTCGTCGGAGGATCGCGACAAGGGGCGATCTACGCGCCCACGGTCGTGGCAGACGTGAAACCCGAGATGAAGATCTCCTGCGACGAGTTGTTCGGGCCTGCGGTCGCGGTCACGCCATTCAATACCATTGACGAGGCGATCGCGCTTGCGAACCAAACCGTCTATGGTCTTGGAGCCGGCATCTTCACGGAAAATCTGGAGTGGGCCATGAAGTTCGCCCGTGAGGTTGAATCGGGCAATCTCCACATCAACTGGGGTCCGCAGTGGCGGGCCGACCTGATGCCCTACGGCGGGCTCAAGGAATCGGGGTTTGGCAAAGAGGGGCCGCGCTATGCCGTCGAAGAGATGACCGAGCTTAAGATGGTGGTCTTTCATCTAACACAGTAGTCAAAAGGGACACTCTGTCTTTCTCTCCGACTATTTTGCATTTTTCATTTTGCACTTTGCATTTTGAATTGGTGTTTTAAGGATGCGGGCGGACGGGCGAAAGGCCGAAGAGCTAAGGCCGATCCGGATCACGGCGGGCTATATCAAGCATGCCGATGGCTCGGTATTGATCGAGGTCGGGGACACGCGCGTGATCTGCACCGCGAAGATCGAAAACAAAGCGCCGCCCTTTTTGCGCAACAGCGGCAAGGGCTGGATCACTGCCGAGTATGGCATGCTTCCATCGTCTTCGCAGGTGCGCATATCCCGGGAAGCGGCGCGGGGGAGAATCGGCGGGCGGACGCACGAGATCCAACGGCTGATCGGCCGGAGCCTGCGCGCAATTGCCGATTTGGCGAGCGTGGAGGAGCGGACGGTATGGATCGACTGCGATGTGATCCAGGCGGACGGCGGGACCCGCACCGCATCGATCACGGGCGCCTACGTGGCGCTGGCGGAAGCGGTCCGCCGCTGGTTAAAGCAGGGCGTGATCGAGAAAGACTTGCTGCGCGACTCGGTGGCGGCGGTGAGCGTGGGAGTCGTTGACGGTCATGTCCTTTTGGATCTCAATTACGAGGAGGACAGCCGGGCGGAGGTGGATATGAATTTCGTCATGACGGGCTCGGGAAAGTTCGTCGAGATCCAGGGGACGGCGGAATCCAGCCCGTTCACCAAGAAGCGACTCGATCAAATGGCCGAAATTGCCCGCCACGGCATTCGCGAACTCCTGGATGCCCAGAAGAAAGTCCTTGCCACGCTGCCCTGATCTTGCTGGCGTCTGGGGCGAACTAGAGCTTTGTGCGATCGAAGGCACGCTCTCGATTGGGCGACCGAGGGGAGCGCGAGCCCCGTTGAGTAACTGCACGGTCGAGGAACCGTCACCGTGGTCAACACATACTCTACGGGGCGAGCGAGGCTGCGGACAGCCGCAGCCGAGAGCGCGTTCCCCGAGGAGCTTTCGAGGGAATAGGAAAGCAGCTTTGGCAGTCGTGCGGCTTTTAGTCGGAACAACAAATCCGGGCAAGCTGGCGGAGATCCAGGCGCACCTCGGAAACCTGCCGATTCACATCGTCCCCTTGGGCCATCTGGCGACCTGGCCCGAGGTCGCGGAAGATGGCAGGAGCTTTGAGGAGAACGCCCTAAAAAAGGCGCGCGCGCTTGCCGATTTCAGCGGGATGCCGACTCTGGCGGACGATTCCGGCTTGGAGGTGGATGCGCTGGGCGGCGCCCCTGGCATTCATTCCGCTCGTTACAGCGGCGAGGACGCGAATGATGCGCGGAACAACGAGAAGCTCCTCCAAGCCTTGGCCGGGTTGCCACAGGAGAAGCGAACGGCGCGTTTTGTCTGCGTTTTGGCCTTGTGCCTACCGGATTCTCGGCAGCGCCGCGAGTGGCTCTTCCGTGGCGAATGCGAGGGTTGGATCGCGTTTGCGCCCAAAGGGGGAAACGGGTTCGGTTATGATCCGCTGTTTTTCTATCCACCTTTTGGTAAGACCTTTGGTGAGGTGGACCGCGAAACGAAAGGGCGCGTGAGCCATCGGGGAAAGGCGCTTCGGCGCCTCGTCGAATCCTTGCCCATGCTGCTTCCGCTGCTTCGGCAACCTTGACCCCGATCCTGACCCCGACTCGGAGACTCCTCTCAGATTGTCGATAACTCAGTATTTTTCGTGTGATGAGGTCAGGATCGGGGTTGATTTCACCCTGAGCCTGTGTAGAATGATTTTTTGTTCGCGCGTGACGGGGCGTAGCGCAGTCTGGTAGCGCACCTGCCTTGGGCGCAGGGGGTCGGACGTTCAAATCGTCTCGCCCCGACCACTAGTACAGTCAATAGTCAATGGTTAATAGTGAATGGTAAAGACCGAAACCGAAGTGTGGCGGGGATCTATTGACCATTGACTAGTTACTAATAACTGTTTTTGGAGCGCCAGTAGCTCAGGTGGACAGAGCAACGGCCTTCTAAGCCGTAGGTCAGGGGTTCGAATCCCTTCTGGCGCGCCAGCATCGCTTTCGATACGGTGAGTGTAGCTCAATTTGGTTAGAGCACTGGACTGTGGCTCCAGGGGTTGAGGGTTCAAATCCCTTCACTCACCCCAAGCCCTTCGGGATTGCAGATCTCAAATTTCAGATTGCAGATAGTTTGGCATCTGTGATCTGAGATTTGGAATTCCGAGCGAAGCGAGGATGTGGGCCGCTAGCTCAGTTGGTAGAGCAGCTGACTCTTAATCAGCGGGTCCGGAGTTCGAGTCTCCGGCGGCCCACCAAATTTCAAGCCCAACCTTTACTCTGAGGTTCCCTATCGAGTTTTCGCTCTAAGCATCGAGCCTGTTTCCCACAACAGCCAATCTGGTACGGGTGTTGCATCCGTAAGAGCGAGAAACCGGGGGTGAACCATGGCTCATGTCTTAGCTGAGGA
>JACPAM010000123.1 GCA_016180805.1 Deltaproteobacteria bacterium
CGCGAGGTTAGGCCGGGGACGCTCCTACGCCCGCCGCGGCCAGGTGCTCTCCATCGCTATGGACAAGGGTCTAGTTAAGGCAAGGGTTCAGGGATCTAGGCCAAAGCCCTATGGTGTCACAATTAAGGTCAAGACCCTATCGGCCGCCGACTGGAAGAAGCTGGCCAGGAAGCTTTCTCATCAAGCCATCTTTGCGGCAAAACTACTGGCTGGCGAAATGCCGCAGGATATCGAGGGGGCGGTCAAAGATGCAGGTCTGTCGCTCTTCCCGGAGAAACTCAAGGAACTTGATACTGACTGTTCCTGCCCGGACTGGTCGAACCCCTGCAAGCACATTGCGGCTGTCTATTACTTGCTAGGCGAGGAATTCGACCGCGACCCATTCCTGATCCTCAAGCTGCGCGGGATGAACCGAGAGGAGATAATCGGGCTCTTGAGCGGCACCAAAGGAAAAATCACCTCAAAGTATGCTCGGGGTAAGTCTACTGCCCCTGAAACAGAAGAAGAAGGATCCCTGCCGCTCGAGCCACTGGCTTCGGACGTTTCTGCCTTTTGGGACGGAAGCAGCTTACCTGATGATCTGTTCGGCGAGGTCCGAATCCCGCCCACGCCGACAGCCTTACCCAAGCGGCTGGGGAGCTTTCCTTTCTGGCGGGGTGAGCAGCGGTTCCTCGAAGCTATCGAACCGATTTACATCCAGGCCTCACCGCGCGGCATGGATATGTTTCTCGTCTGCCCTTAAAGTACAATTTTTCTGCACTTAAGACAGCCGCGCGGCCTTCATGCCTTCTAAACGTCCAGCCCGTTTATTCCCGAGCTTACGCTGGTACGGGTGTTGCATCCGTAAGAGCGAGAAACCGGGGGTGAACCATGGCTCATGTCTTAGCTGAGGAACTCGCCCGTACCTTGCGGGTCGCCCATCTGCTCGGTTTGGTGAGCCTGCTTGGCCATGCGAGCGTCCGGGTCGGGCCGGAAAAGATTCTCGTGTCGCCGGGTAGGGCGCCGGGAAGCCCGCCGCCAAACCGTCTTCGCGCCGACGATGTGCTGAGCGTTACGCTCGACGGGCGAGTTCTCGAGGGTGGATATCCGGCGCCTCGTGACCTCGTTGTGCATTTGGCGATTTACCGCGCGCGGCCGGAAGTGGGTGCGGTACTGCATACCCACCAACCTGAGATGCTCGCTTTCGGCTTGGTGGAGCGGGAATTACTTCCTTTGGCACATCAAGGCGCGGACTTGATTCAGTCGCCGCTCCCCCGTTTTGGTTCCGGGGAGCTGGTCACGACGCAGGTTCAAGCCGACGCTTTGGCGCAGACCATGGGAGCGGCGGCGGCCTGCCATCTTCCCGGCCACGGGTTTTTGGTTGTCGGCACAGGTTTGGCTGAAGCGCTCTGCCGGGCTCAGCAACTCGAAGAGCAGGCCCGAATGACCCGGCTGGCTATTTCCATAGGGCAGGCCAAGACGGTGAATCGAAGCCAAGCTGACCGGATTGCCGGGCAACGGGCAGGCATGGAGGATTTCCGGACTTACTATGCTGCCATCGATCCAGGGCCAGCACCGGCGCCGCCGCCAACTCCAACTGCTGACACCGGGGCCGGGGTGAAGGAACTGGTGGCAAGGAGCTGCCATCTCCTGTGTCGTTTCGGCGTAGTTCGGCACCTGGAGCATGTTAGCCACCGCTTGCCTGTCTGCCAAGGCACAGGCAGGCCTGAGCCGGATCGATTCGTCATCAGTCCCCGCGGCGACCTGGGTCAGGTGCGCGCCGAGGAGGTGGCAACCGTCGATATGGCCGGGAACTGGGTGGATGGCCCGTTGGAGCCTCCGCCCTTTCGCTTTCTTCACCGCGATATTTTCCGTGCCAGACCTGATGTGCGCGCCATCGTCCACACGCACGAGACCTATGGGCGACTCTACCCGGCTGCGGGGTTGGCAATCCCGCCCGTTCACCGAACCGGCGCGCTGGTTGTGCGTCAGCCACTTCCGGTTTACGACGTCCCGGATCTCATCTTCGACCAAGAGCCGAGGCAAGCCGTGCTCACCTTGCTCGGCGACGGGCCGATCGTCCACGAGCGGGCCCATGGCACGGACTACGTCGCCGCGACGATCGAGGAGGCCACGGCCGCCGCCATTCACCGGGAGTGGATTGCGGAGCTTTATCACCGGGCCGCGCAACTGGGCGCGCCCCGAGCACTAAGCGATGCTGCGCTGAAGGGGCTGCCGCGCGAAGGACCTGCCGCGTCGCTGTGGTGGGACTACTGGCTCGGGCTCTAGGGGGGTATACGGATGAGTTCTTTTACAGCACCGCCAATCCCTCGATTTCGACCTGCGCTCCGGCTTCATAGAGGCTCTTCACTTCGACCAGGGTCATGGCGGGAAAGTGTTTCCCCATGTGTCGCAGGTAGGCCTGACCTAATTCTTTTTGCGCGGCGAGATAGGCCTCCTTGTCGGTAACGTAGAGATTGAGTTTCACAATGCTTTGGGCATTGCCTCCGGCCTCACGCACGACGGTCAGGATGTTCTCCAGCGCTTTGTCGAATTGAAGAACGATGTCGTGTTCCCCTACCAGTTGACCTTCTCTGTCCCAGGCGACCTGGCCGCCGAGAAAAAGGATTGCAGCGCATCCAGTGGTCTTAATGGCGTGGTTGTACCCTCTGGGTCGCACCAACGTCGACGGATTAATCACTATGGATTCCATAGACACCCCCTGAATTTCTTTCGCTGATCCGTCCGCGCGGGCGATATTCGTTGCCTCAAGGCGGCGATCGGCCTTGCTAGTGGGCGCAAGATTCATACCAAGGAGATCAAGCGAGCGTTACAGCGAAATCCGTTGATTGCCTCCAGGTCCTACAGGCAGATATTTTCTAACAAATAGGAAGTGCCGCCCTGGCTTTTTCCAGATTCTAAGAACGGGAAGTCTGTTTAAGGGCGAAGGGATTTTTTGACCTCCGCTCGTGTTCACCCCAATCACTCCTTGACATGGATTCTTTTGTTTCTTAGTCTTCTTTGTTGGCGCGATTGCGAGTGGAGCGGTTAAGTAAGCCGCGTGGCACGAAATGATGCTTCTGCAGATTACGATCCAGCGGTGTGCGAGAGTGGCGGAATTGGCAGACGCACTAGACTTAGGATCTAGCGGGTAACCGTGGGGGTTCGAGTCCCCCCTCTCGCACCAACATTCATGGTTCCCCTCAGGCGGATCCATCGCAGATGAAAGTCGACCTCGACATCCTGAGTCCGATTCGGCGCCGAATCCGCGTCGAGCTTCCAGCCGACGCTGTGAACAAAGAGTTCTTCCGCGCCTACGAAAGCCTCGGCAAGCGCGTGCGGATTCCGGGCTTTCGCCCCGGCAAGGCGCCACGCTCGATCCTGCAGGGGCGCTACGGGGACGAGGTTCGGGGGCAGGTGCGCTCACGCTTGGTCGAGCAATCCCTCAGTGAGATCATCAAGGAAAACGGGCTGAGCGTCGTATCCCACCCTGAAATCGAAACCGACCCTCTGGAGGAAGGACGAGCCTTCAGCTTTTCGGCCGTCGTTGAGGTCAAGCCGGAAATCGAGGTGAGCCGGTATCGCGGGCTGGAAGTGGAAAAGGTCAAGCTCTCGGTGGGAAAAGAGCAGGTCGAGCAAGCGCTCAAGCGGCTGCAGGAGAGCCATGGCCAGCTCGAGCCTGTGGAAGACCGCCAGGTGGTCGAGCCCGGAGATTTCGTCGTGCTCGATTATACTGGCTTCGTCGACGGGAAGCCTTTCCCCGGCGGGCAGGCGCAAAGCTATCCGCTCGATCTTGGCAGCGGCGAGGCGCTACCTGAGTTCGAGCAGGCAATCATCGGGTTGAAAAAGAACGGGGGGCATACGGTTCGTGTCGCGTATCCCGAAGGTCATTTCGATCCGGCGTTAGCGGGAAAAGTTGTTGAGTTCTCCGTTACGGTTCGGGAGATCAAGAAAAAGATTCTACCGCCGCTTGACGACGAGTTCGCCAAGGATCATGGCGAGTGCGCCTCCCTCGACGAGCTTCGAAACAAGGTCCGCACCCGGCTGGAGAGCGAATTCCAAGAGATCCAAACCAGAGACCTGAAAGAACAGCTTTTGACTCGCCTGATCGAGTCCCATCCCTTCGAGGTCCCGTCGGCCATGGTGGAACAGCAGCTTCGCTACCTATGGGAGCGTCAGCAGGCGCGCCTGCGAAGCGCGCAAGTCGCGCGCGCGCCCACGCTGGAGCAGGTGCGCAAGGAACTGGAACCCCAGGCCGAGCGGCACGTGCGCGCCACCCTCCTGGTCGAGAAGATCGCCGAGCGAGAAGGGATCACGATCCCCGAGGAGGAAGTGCAGGCGCGGGTCGAAGGCATGGCCCGTGCGGCGGGGGAGAAGGGATTGGCCGTGCGGCGGATTTACGCCCGTGAGGAGGCGCGGGGGGATCTGCGCTCGCAGATGGTCTTCGAGCGCGCCGTTGATTTTTTGTTGGGGCATGCCAAAGTGACTGAGAAGGAGACCGAGCGGGTCAAAGGTTGATGCCCAGGGTAAAAAACGTTAGAATGTTTTTTGTGCGGAAGGATTTTTTCGGGACATGAACTTTATTCCGATCGTCGTCGAGCAAACCGGACGAGGAGAACGAGCCTACGACATCTACTCGCGCCTGCTCAAGGACCGGATTGTTTTTCTGGGAACGGTGATCACCGACGAAGTGGCCAATCTGGTCACGGCCCAGCTCTTGTTCCTGGAGTCGGAAGACCCGGAGCGCGACATCTATTTTTACGTCAACACTCCCGGAGGCTCGGTGACGGCGGGTCTCGCCATCTACGACACCATGCAGTATGTGAAGCCCCAGATCTCGACGGTCTGCGTCGGTCAGGCGGCGAGCATGGGGGCGATTCTTTTGGCCGCAGGGAATAAGGGCAAGCGCTACGCGCTGCCCCACGCACGGATCATGATTCATCAGCCCCTGGGAGGGTTTCAAGGGACGGCGGCCGACGTGGACATTCAAGCGCGGGAGATCCTGCGGATGCGGGAGGAGCTCAACAGCATTCTTATGATACACACGGGACAGAGTCTCAAGAGGATTGAAAAGGACACAGATCGGGACCTCTTCATGACCGGGAAGCAGGCCATGGAGTACGGATTGGTAGATGAAGTGATCGTCAGCCGGCCCGGAGCCAATCAAAAGAAGTGAGGCAGGAATTGTATGCCAAAGCACGGTGAAGACCGATCGGGTAATCTCGTTTGCTCTTTTTGCGGCAAGAGTCAGGATGAGGTGCGCAAGCTCATCGCGGGTCCGACCGTCTACATCTGCGACGAATGCATCGATCTGTGCAACGACATCATCGCGGAGGAGTGCGATCACGAGGAAGCCCTCGCCTCCTCGTCCAATGTCCCCAAGCCGTCCGAGATCAAGCGGGTTGTAGACCAGTACGTCATCGGCCAGGAGCGCGCGAAGAAGATCCTGGCCGTGGCCGTCCACAACCACTATAAGCGGATCGATAGCCAGATGATGACGGGGGAGGTGGAGCTGCAAAAGAGCAACATCCTGCTGCTCGGGCCCACCGGCTCAGGCAAGACGCTTTTGGCCCAAACCCTTGCCCGTTTTCTTCAGGTACCCTTTACCATTGCCGACGCCACGAGCCTGACCGAGGCGGGCTATGTGGGCGAAGACGTGGAGAACATCATCCTCAATTTGCTCCAAGCGTCGGACTACGATGTGGAGAAGGCCCAGCGAGGGATCGTCTACATCGATGAGATCGACAAGATCTCCCGCAAGTCGGATAACCCTTCGATCACCCGGGATGTCTCGGGCGAGGGGGTGCAACAGGCTCTGCTGAAGATCGTCGAGGGCACGATGGCGAGCGTGCCGCCGAAGGGGGGACGCAAGCACCCGCAGCAGGAGTTTCTCCAGGTCGATACCACGAACATCCTGTTCATTTGCGGCGGCGCCTTTGTCGGCTTGGAGGATATCATTCGGAAGCGGACCGGACGCAAGCGGATGGGCTTCGGCGGCGAGCTGGAAGAGCGCGACGGGCGGCGCGGGAGCGAGCTGTTGCACGAGGTCCAGCCCGAAGACCTGCTCAAGTTCGGGTTGATCCCGGAATTCATCGGGCGGCTGCCGGTCGTGGCCACGCTCGATGAGCTCGACGAGGCAGCCTTGGTGCGGATTCTGAAAGAGCCGAAGAACGCGCTCACTAAGCAGTATAGCAAACTCTTCGAGATGGAGAACGTCCATCTCAAGTTCACCGAGGAGGCCCTTCGGGGGATCGCTCACGAGGCGATGAAGCGGAAATCGGGCGCCCGGGGCCTCAGGGCGATCATGGAAAACATCATGCTCGAGGTCATGTACGAGATGCCTTCCCAGATCAATATTAAGGAGGTTATCATTTCCGAGGAGGTGGTGACCCGCAACGAGCCCCCGATTGTGGTGTACAGCAAGGCCGCCGAGAGCGCATAGGGAGGGAAGTTATGTTGTTTCGCAACGACAAGAAGGACGACAAAGAAAAGGAGCCCAACGGCGTGCTCACAGTGCCTCTCCTTCCGCTCAGGGACATCATTGTGTTCCCTCACATGGTGGTACCCCTCTTCGTGGGCCGGCAGCGTTCGATCAAAGCTTTGGAGGAGGCCACGCAGAAGCAGGGGCCGATTTTTCTCTCGTCCCAGAAAGACGCAAAGACCAACGACCCCGCCGAGAACGACATTTACCGGGTCGGCACGCTGGGTAGCGTCGTGCAGATGCTCAAGCTTCCCGACGGCACCGTAAAGGTCCTGATCGAGGGCAAGAAGCGAGCCCAGGTGGCGCGCTTCATTAACCATCCTGACTTCTTCCTCGTGGAGGTGGAGGAGATCGCCGAGGTGGTGGAGCGGAACACGGAGGTGGAGGCGCTCGTGCGCGAAGTCCACAGCACGTTCGAAAATTACGTGAAGCTTAAGAAAAAGATCCCGCCGGAGATGGTCATGTCGGTCTCTTCGATCGACGATCCGGCGCGGCTTGCCGATACGATTGTTGCCCATCTCGGCATCAAGCTCGAAGATCGGCAGAATCTGATCGAGACGTTAAACGCGGGGGAGCGGCTGGAGAAGGTCCTGGGTCACATGCGGGCGGAGATCGAGATCCTGGAGGTGGAGCGACGGATCCGCTCGCGCGTGAAAAAGCAGATGGAGCGCTCGCAGAAGGAGTATTACCTGAACGAGCAGATGCGCGCGATCCAGAAGGAGTTGGGAGAGAAGGACGAGTTCAAAAACGAGATCCAGGAGATCGAGGAGAAGCTCAAGGAGAAGAAGCTCTCCGCCGAGGCCAGGGACAAGGTTGAGAAGGAGCTTAAGAAGCTCAAGATGATGTCGCCCATGTCGGCGGAAGCCACCGTCGTGCGCAATTACGTCGACTGGATCCTGGGCCTTCCTTGGAACGAATTCACCGACGATAAGCTGGACATCAAGGAAGCCGAACGGGTCCTGGAAGAAGACCACTACGGCTTGGAGAAAGTCAAGCAGCGGATCCTCGAGTATCTGGCGGTCCAGAGCCTCGTGGGAAAAATGAAAGGCCCGATTCTCTGCCTGGTGGGACCGCCGGGGGTCGGCAAGACCTCGCTCGGGCGCTCCATCGCGCGGGCCACGGGGCGAAAGTTTGTCCGGGTCTCTCTGGGTGGCGTGCGCGATGAGGCGGAGATCCGCGGCCATCGGCGCACCTACATCGGAGCGCTGCCGGGAAAGATCATCCAGTCCATGAAGAAGGTGGGGTCGAGCAATCCGGTCTTTCTCATGGACGAGGTGGATAAGATGTCCACGGATTTTCGCGGCGATCCTTCCTCCGCGCTGTTGGAAGTCCTCGACCCGGAACAGAACGTCGCTTTTAACGACCACTACCTGGATTTGGATTACGATCTCTCCAGGGTCATGTTCATCACGACCGCCAACACCTTGGACCGGATTCCGCGCCCGCTGCAAGATCGCATGGAGATTATCCGAATCGCCGGATACACCGAGCTGGAAAAGCTCAACATCGCCAAACGGTATCTCGTGGAAAAGCAGCGGGAGGGCAACGGACTTGTCAAGGGCAATATCTTTTTCACTGACAACGCCATTCTCGGCTTGGTCCAGCATTACACGAAAGAGGCCGGGGTGCGCAACCTGGACCGAGAGCTCGCCTCGATCTGCCGCAAGGTGGCCGTCGAGGTGGTCAAGAAGGACCGCAACGCGAGCATCCGGGTCGGCGCGAAGAGCCTGCACAAATATCTGGGGCCGGCCAAGTACCGCTACGGAAAAGCCGAAGTCGAGCACCGGATCGGCGTCGCGACGGGCCTGGCCTGGACCGAATTGGGCGGCGAGCTTCTGGCAACCGAAGTTACCATCGTGCCGGGCAAGGGTCAGCTGACCGTGACCGGGCAGTTGGGAGACGTCATGAAGGAGTCCGCGCAGGCGGCGATGAGCTATGTGCGCTCGCGCGCGGATGAGCTGGGATTGGAGAGGGATTTTTACCAGAACGTCGACGTGCACATCCATGTGCCCGAGGGTGCCATTCCCAAGGATGGGCCGTCGGCGGGAATCACGATGGCGACCTCGCTGGTTTCTGCCCTGACGCGTATCGCGGTCCGCCATGATCTGGCCATGACGGGGGAGATCACCCTGAGGGGCAGGGTCCTTCCCATCGGGGGGCTGAAAGAAAAGGTATTGGCGGCCCACCGAGGCGGGATCAAGACCGTGCTGATCCCGGCGGAAAACGAAAAGGATATCGAAGAGGTTCCGTCCACGATCCTGAAGACGGTTGAACTTGTCCTGGTGTCACACATGGATGAGGTCCTTAAAAAAGCTCTTGTTCTTGAAGACCCGGAGAAGTTTTTGAAGAAAACAGTGCCGCCGGGTCAAGCTAGCGAGGAGCACCCCGCTTACAGAGACAAAGAAGAAGAGGGTCCCGGAGCCGGTATCCTACCGCAATAAGCCGGGCTGGTGCCCGCGGGAAATCCGTAGGTTTGACACGGCGGGCTTCCTGTGGTTATAAAGGTGCCTTGCCCTGCAGTTACGTTCGACAGGAAGACATGAGGTCATGACGAAGGCGGATCTGGTCGACTCGGTGGCGAGCAAGACAGAGGTTTCCAAAGACAAGGCCGAGGCGATCGTCAACGGCGTCTTTGACGACATCATCGCCGCCTTGAAGAACGGAGAAAAGGTCAACATCTCCGGGTTTGGCACTTTCTCGGTTTCCCATCGCAAGGCGAGAGCCGGGAGAAACCCCAAGACCGGAGAGACGATTCACATCGCCTCCTCTCGGGCCGCTAAGTTTAAGGCGGGCAAAACCCTGAAAGAGTCACTCAGCTAACCCAATCGGCTGCTCTGCGATCGGCGGAGAACTTGAGACCATGGAGAGAGAGGGAAGTCTCAAGTCAGGGGAAGGAGGCTCGCTTTTTCGGCCGAGAGGGCGGTTAGCTCAGCGGGAGAGCATCGGCCTTACAAGCCGGGGGTCACAGGTTCAAATCCTGTACCGCCCACCAAGCTTCGATGAATGCAAATTGCAAAATGAAAAGTGCAAAATGTAAAATGCCGGCAAGAAAGGACTCTTCAATTTGACTTTTGCAATTTTCAATTTTCATTTTGACTTGTTTTATCGGGGTCGTAGTTCAGTTGGTTAGAACGCCGGCCTGTCACGCCGGAGGTCGCGAGTTCGAGTCTCGTCGGCCCCGCCATTTTGGAAACGTTTCAATGTAAAATGGAAAGTGCAAAATGAAAAATGCAAAATAGGGAAGCCAAAGTCGTCCGGGGGTCTAACTGCATTTTGACTTTTGCAATTTGCAATCTTCATTTTGCAATGGGTATTTTGAGGATATGAAGACGTTTCAAATGAAATCCAAGGAGGCCCTGGCCCAACGACAGTGGTATGTCGTGGACGCGAAGGGAAAGATCTTGGGTCGGCTGGCCAGTGAGGTCGCCAGGATCCTCAGGGGCAAGCACAAGGCCGGCTTTACGCCCCATGCGGATGGCGGTGATTTTGTGATCGTCGTCAACGCGGAAGGGGTGAAGCTTACGGGGAAGAAATTGGAGCAGAAAATTTATTACCGGCACACGGAATACCCCGGCGGCATTCGGGAAACGTCGGCCGGCAAGCTGCTTGCCAGGAAGCCCGAGGCGCTCATTCGGGCGGCGGTGAAAGGCATGTTGCCGAAGAACCGTCTGAGCAGGAAGCTGGTTACGAAGCTGAAAGTTTATGCTGGGCCAGATCATCCCCATCAGGCACAGAAACCGCAACCGCTAAATCTGTAGGAGCTTAACGATGCCAGAGAAAGTTTACTATGCCACGGGACGGCGCAAGACCTCGGTGGCTCGTGTGTTTCTGAGGGAAGGAAAGGGCAGCGTTCGGATCAACGACCGGCCTTTGAACGATTACTTCGGGCGCGAGACGGCTCGAATGATCGTGCTCCAGCCTTTTGAGGTGATCCAGAGCGCCGGCAACTATGACGCCGAGGTCAATGTCACGGGTGGAGGCATATCCGGCCAGGCGGGGGCAATCCGTCACGGCATCACCCGCGCGCTTCTGCAGGTCAACCCCGATTATCGTTCCCCACTCAAGAAAGCAGGCTTCGTCACGCGCGACCCGCGCGCGGTCGAGCGGAAGAAATACGGCCGTCATAAGGCGCGCAAGCGACCGCAGTACTCGAAGCGTTGAAATTCTCAGCGAAGAAAGCTTCCAGCGGTAGGCGCGCCGGTCTGCGCGTCGCCGTGCTTGGGGCTACTGGCTACACGGGGATCGAGCTTCTCCGCGTCTTGGTGCAGCACCCGCGGGTCAAGGTGACCGTGGTTACCTCGCAGCAGTTTGCGGGAAAGGCGCTGAGCGAGGTCTATCCTTCCTTTGCGGGCAAGTGCGATTTGGCTCTGGAAGCAATCGACGTGGCCAAGGTCGCCTCGCGGAGCGCGCTGGCGTTCGCGGCGCTGCCGCATCAAAGCTCCATGGAAGTCGTGACGGCGCTGGTGGAACGAGGCCTGAGGGTAGTCGATCTCAGCGCTGATTTTCGGCTTCACGATCCCAAGGTTTATCGCCAGTGGTACAGCCCGCACACGGCCCCGCATCTGTTGCGTCAGGCCGTCTATGGTCTCACGGAAATTCACCGCCGATCGATTCCCAGGGCTCGCCTGGTTGCTAACCCGGGTTGCTATCCCACCGGAGCCGTGCTCGGATTGGCGCCTCTGTTCGCGGAGAGGCTGGTTCGAGGGACGGTCTTGATCGATGCCAAGTCGGGGGTCACGGGGGCCGGGCGGAGCAGCACCGTGGAGCTCTCCTTCAGCGAGGTCAACGAGAACTTCAAGGCGTATAGCGTGGGCGTGCATCGCCATACTCCCGAGATCGAGCAGGAGCTGAGCGAAATCGCCAAAAGCGCGGTTTCCATCCTTTTCGCTCCCCACCTAGTCCCCATGAGCCGCGGGATCTTGTCCACCATGTACGTGGAGCTCAAAAGAGGGGTTTCGGAGACCGGACTCACGAAGCTTTATCAGACCTTCTACCGCAACGATCCATTCGTGCGCATCCTTCCCTATGGGGTTTTCCCTGAGACTAAAGAGGTCCGAGGGTCTAATGATTGCGCTGTCGGGCTTCGCTATGAGCCGCGCGCCAAGCGCCTCGTTGTGATCACGGCGCTCGACAATTTGGTCAAGGGAGCGGCAGGCCAAGCTGTGCAGAATATGAATCTGATGTACGGTTGGCCCGAGGCTGAAGGGTTGCGCGGGACGGCCTTGGTCCCTTAAGGGTTCGCCTAGTCCTCCCCGAGAGCAAAGAAGAGCCCCACCAAGCCCAGGCTCAGGTTGGGCACCCAGGCGGCAAGCCACGGGTGGAGGGCGCCGCTGTGGCCGAGCGAAATCGAAAAGGCCATCAGGAACCAGTAGCCAAGACCGACCAGGAGGCTGAGTCCAAAGGCAACCGCCATCGCTCCTCCGGGCCCATATTTGAGCGCAAACGGGATGCCCAGAAGCACCAGCAAAGGAGCGAGCAGGGGCACGGCGATCTTGACTTGCAGGTCGACTTCGTATTCCGTCGCGTCCAGGCCTTTGGCCCTGAGGTCGCTGATCTGCTTATTAAGCTCAAAGATGCTGAACTCTTCCGGCTCGCGGACGAAGATCTTGAGATCTTCCGGGGTTTCCGCCAGCGGTAGCGTGATATCCAGCTTGCGCCGCGTCATCTTCCCACCGGGATGGAACGTCCATTCCGTGGCGCCGGAGACCTTCCAGCCGACGCCGTCCCAGCGGGCCCGGGGCGCCTCGATAACGCCCCTTAGGCTAAAGTCGCGATTGAGTAGGAAGACGGAAACCCCTTGCAGGGTGTTTGCCCTCGGATCGAAGCGATCCACACGGATGAAGCTGTCTTCGGCCCGAATCCAGATATCCTCGGTCCCGAGAAGACTGCGGAGCGGCTTTTTTTGGACCTCGGTTTTGTAGATGTATTGCGCCTTGCGGGCAAAGATCGGTACGAGGGCCTCGTTCCAGAAAAAGCTCAGCACCCCAATCACGAGCGAGCACGTCAGCAGCGGCAGAGAGATCCTGTGCAAGCTGAGGCCGCTGGAACGCATGGCCGTGACTTCCTGGTGGCGGGACAGCGTGCCGAGAAAAAAAAGCGTGGAAAACAGCGCGGCGAAGCTGACAACGCGGGAGATCAAGAAGGGCAGCTTGTGGAGGAAGTATCGGAGCGAAGTCCACACCGGGGTGCCAGCCTTGAGCAGGTTGTCGATGCGGTCGAAAAAGTCGACGACAAGGTAGAGCGCGGTGATGCAAAGCAGACTGAGGGCAAAAACCTTCACAAAGCCGGCGACCAAATAGCGGTCGAGCAGGCTTCCCAGCGGAACCGAGGCGTTGAGCTTTCGTTGCCTCAAGACTTCGGGCCTCAAGAGGTTCGGTGCTTGAATGCGGCAAGCCGTCGCTTCAGGTACGAGGAGAGGGTGTCCAGTTGATCGGCGATGCGCAGGGGAGATTCGTTGAGGGCTTTCCTAAACAGGTGCGCGGCAATCAGAGCCAGGACGATCGAGGGCAGCCAGAGCGCGAGCCACGGGGGAAGGATCTCACGCTCGCCGAGCGCCTTTGCCAAAGAAAGCAAGGTGTAGTAGCCGAGCAGCCACAGCAGGCACAGCGTTAGTCCCCAGGCGCGGCCGGCGCGCGCGCGGGTGGGCACCAGAACGAAACCGACGCCGAGGAGGCCGAAGAGGACGGGGGCGAGGGCAAAGGAGAATCTCTGGTGGAATTCCATGAGCTCGGCAGTGGCTTGGACTCCTTCTTCTCGCTTCTGAGAGATGGCGTGCGTCAGGCGCCTGAGCGACATCTCTCGCGGCCCGCGCTCTTTGCCGCGAGCGGGGCTGAAGGCCTCCTCGAGGTCGAGCTTGAAGTGGTAAATGTTGAAGTGGGTGCGGCTGAACCCCGGGCGATGGGTCTCGCGTTCGTAAACCGTGCCGTCGAGCACCTTTAAGCTTAGGCTTTTAGTCTCTTCATCGGGCAGGATCAGGGCGACCTTACCGAAGATGATGCTGTCTTTGGCGGGGCGGCGGCGGTCCACAATCAGAACGCCCTGCGCGGAGTTTCCAGGAGGCACCACCTCCTCGACGTAGGTGAGGACTTTGGGAAAGTCGTCGTTAAAGACCTTCTCTTTGAGGCCGGTGGTCACGTGGGTTTTCGCAATGTCGTAGAGCGCCTTCTTGAGCGCGAGCTGGGCATGGGGCCGAAGCCAAGCCGCCATGAGGAAGGTGAGAAGCGCAACCCCCAGCGCGAGCGTGCCGACGGGCAGGAGAATATGGACGGGGCTGATGCCTGAGGCCTTCAGGGCGAGGATTTCCTGATCGCTCGAGAGCCTGCTGAGACCCAGAAAAACACCCAGCAGCAGCGCCATGGGGAGGGTTATCTCTAAAAAAGTCGGCACGAGCAAGCCGAGTAGTTTCATGGTCTCGACAAGCGGCAGCCCGCGGGTGACCACGAGGTCGATGAGTCTCAGGATCCGGGCGGTGAGCAAAATCACGGTGAAGGCTAACAGGCCAACCACAAACGGCGGCAGGATCTCGGCGATGAGGTACCTGGTCAAAGTTCGCTTCACGATAGCATCATGTTATCTGGTGCTTCTCTTTTTGTAAAATGTCTCTACAATAAGACAGGCCCGTCGATGGAGTCCGAGCGAAAGTCTCTTTTTCTTTTTGGCATCAACCCTGTCCTGGAAAAGCTTAGGGCCTCGCCCGCAGAGGTGTTGGAGATCCTGATCGCCGCGGGAAGGAGGGGGCCTTCCTTGCACGCTCTCGATGCCGAGGCGAGGCGCCGGGGGGTTTCGGTGCGGTATCTCGAAGCGGGGCGGCTGGACTCAATGGCTGAAGGCGCCAAGCATCAGGGGGTTGTGGCGCGGGTGGAGCCGTACCCTTACCATGATTTTTCGGCCTTGGTTCGCGGGCTTCCTCGCTGCGGCGGCCATCACTGGATTCTCCTTTTGGATGGGCTGAGCGACCCGCGAAATTTTGGCGCGGTGCTGCGCGCCGCGGAGGGGGTGGGAATCGAGGACGTCGTTATTCCCAAGGATCGCGCGGTCGGCGTGACCCCGACGGTGGCCAAGGCGTCGGCCGGTGCGGTTCATCACCTCAGGATCTATCGCGTGCCCAATCTCAGGCGAGCGATTTCGGCCCTTAAAGAAAAAGGCTATTGGGCGGTCGGCTTGGATGCGCACGCAAAGGACGGGGTTTTCCACAGAGCCTATCCTGAGAAACTCGCAGTGGTGCTGGGTTCCGAGGGGCTCGGGATCCGGCCGGTAATCCGCCAGGAGTGTGATTTTTTGGTATCCCTGCCGATGCGCGGAAAGGTGGACTCTCTGAACGTTGCGGTTGCCGGGGGGATCTTCTTCTATGAGCTCCTACGGCAGAAGGAACAGGGGCCGCGTCCCAAGGGGGGAGAGGGTGCGGGGGAGGGGCACAGGTAAGGGGGCAGATGGTTGTTGACAAGGGCGTATAAAGGTGCTTTAAATAGCGGTTTACAACATAAGGATTCTCTAGTCTTACTTGGCGTCATTCACCAAAAGGGTTAAAAGCTAGGTTCTATTTTTTTCCGTGCATCTCCATTGCCACCAGTTGCGGGCGCGACGAGGCTTCGTGCGTTCCCGCGTGGGATCGTTGAGTTCACGGTCGAGGCTGGCGTAGCTCAACGGCAGAGCAGCTGATTTGTAATCAGCAGGTTGTAGGTTCAATTCCTATCGCCAGCTCCAAAGCGAGTGGTTCCGGCTGTCGATTGAGGTGATAAGAGTTGTCCCCTGGACGTCACACGGATCGGGTCTGGGGGTAGAAGGGGAGAGGTTCCCGAGTGGCCAAAGGGAGCAGACTGTAAATCTGCCGCCGTACGGCTTCGGAGGTTCGAATCCTCCCCTCTCCACCATGCTGCGGGAATAGCTCAGTTGGTAGAGCGCGAGCCTTCCAAGCTCGGGGTCGCGGGTTCGAGTCCCGTTTCCCGCTCCATTTTGCTCTGGGGGTTCCGTGCCCAGGTAGCTCAGTCGGTAGAGCACGTCCTTGGTAAGGACGAGGTCAGCGGTTCAATCCCGCTCCTGGGCTTTCGCCTGGTAATCGAGCCTAGCCAGGCTTTGCACAGGCAACGATATCTCTTAGGAACGAGGAACGGTAATTCTATTAGGAGGATCAGATGAGCAAGCAGAAATTTGAGCGCAAGAAACCCCACCTGAACATCGGGACGATCGGGCACGTCGACCATGGGAAGACGACGCTGACAGCCTCTATTACCAAAATCTTGGAGAAAAAAGGGATGGCCAAATTTATGGCCTACGATCAGATCGACAAGGCGCCAGAGGAAAAAGAGCGGGGTTTGACGATCAACATCGCGCACGTGGAGTACGAGACCCCGAACCGGCATTACGCCCATGTCGACTGTCCGGGTCACGCCGACTACGTAAAAAACATGATCACCGGCGCGGCGCAGATGGACGGCGCCATCCTCGTCGTTTCCGCGGCCGACGGACCCATGCCGCAGACCCGTGAGCACATCCTGCTGGCGCGGCAGGTGGGTGTTCCGGCGATGGTGGTCTTTCTGAACAAGGCCGACATGGTCGATGATAAGGAGCTGTTGGACTTGGTGGAGCTCGAGGTCAGGGAGCTGCTCTCGAAATACCAGTTTCCCGGCGATGAAATCCCGGTGGTGATCGGGAGCGCCGTGAAGGCTTTGGAGTGCGGCTGCGCCAAGGATGATTGCGCGCACTGCGGACCGATTCTTAAGCTCATGGCGGCGGTGGATGGCTATATCAAGGAGCCGGCGCGGGATGTGGACAAACCCTTCCTCATGCCGGTTGAAGACGTATTCACCATCAGCGGCCGCGGCACCGTCGTGACGGGCCGGGTCGAGCGCGGCATCATCAAGGTGGGTGAGGAGGTGGAGATCGTCGGCTTCAAGGCCACCCAGAAGACCGTGGCTACCGGCGTGGAAATGTTCCGCAAGCTCCTGGACGAGGGCCGTGCCGGGGATAACATCGGCGTTCTGCTCAGAGGGACTAAGCGCGAAGAGGTGGAGCGAGGCCAGGTCCTGGCCAAGCCGGCGAGCATCACGCCCCACACCCTGTTTAGCGCCGAGGCCTATGTCTTGACGAAGGAGGAGGGCGGTCGCCATACGCCGTTCTTCAACGGCTACCGGCCGCAGTTTTATTTTCGCACGACCGACGTGACCGGCGTCGTCAAGCTGCCCGAAGGGACGGAGATGGTCATGCCGGGAGACAATGTGAACGTGGAGATCTCCCTCATCACGCCGATCGCCATGGAGGAAGGGTTGCGATTCGCCATCCGCGAGGGTGGGAAGACCGTCGGCGCCGGAGTGGTGACGAAGATCATCCAATAGCGGGGAACCGAGGGATAAGCCATGCGTGAGCTCATTGGTTTTGCCTGTGACCAGTGCAAGCGGAAGAATTATACGAGCACCAAGAACAGAAAGAGGACTGCGGACAAGCTAGCCTTTAAGAAGTTCTGTCCCTTCTGCCGGGCCCACACCCTGCATCGAGAGGTCAAATTGTAAGGGAGATCTTTGGGTCAGTAGCTCCAACTGGCTAGAGCGCCGGACTCCAAATCCGGTTGTTGCAGGTTCGAATCCTGCCTGACCCGCCACCGCTCTCAGTTCGGCACCCTCATGGGAGAATGGATCAAGAAGGCTCAGGCGACCCTTAGGCAGTCAATTGAGTTCTTTAAAGAAGCCTGGCAGGAGCTGAAGAAGGTTCACTGGCCCTCACGAAAGGAGACCTATGCGGCAACCGCGGTGGTCATCATCCTGGTTCTCTTGATTGCCATGTTCCTGGCGTTGGTCGATTTCGGCTTGACCCGGGCGATTCAGGCCATTATCCGTTAGCCCGTTCAGGTTCTGCGTATGGCGAAAAGATGGTACGTGGTGCATACGTTCTCAGGCTTTGAGCACAAAGTGAAGGCGGCCCTCGAGGAGCGGATCAAGGCCTTGGGCAAACAGGAGCTGTTTGGCGACATCATGGTGCCAATGGAAAAGGTCGTGGAGCTGGTCAAGGGGAAAAAGAAGACCTCCTCGCGGAAGTTCTTCCCTGGCTATATCTTGGTGCAGGTGGAGCTCGACGACGAGACCTGGCACATCGTCAAAGAAACGCCGAAGGTGACCGGGTTTGTTGGCGATAGCACCCATCCGTCGCCGGTTAGCGACGAAGAGATCAAAATGATCACCCAACAGATCGAAGAGGGGGCCATTAAGCCCAAGCCGCGGGTGCTTTTTTCCGTCGGGGAGAGCGTCAAGGTGGTGGACGGACCTTTTGCCGATTTCAACGGAGTTGTGGAGGATGTGCGGCCGGATAAGGGGAAGCTCAGGGTGCTGATCAGCATTTTTGGCCGCGCCACGCCCGTGGAATTGGATTTTGTTCAGGTGGAAAGAAACTAACAAACTAAAAGTTCGAGCCGTTCAAAGCGTTCAATACGTTCAAACGGTTTAAACGACTGGAACAGCTCAAGCGATTTGAACGATTTAGGGTTATGGCTAAAAAAGTTATTGGCGAGATCAAGCTGCAGATTCCGGCTGGCCAAGCCAATCCGAGCCCGCCCGTGGGGCCAGCCTTGGGCCAGCGCGGGGTGAACATCATGGAGTTTTGCAAGGCCTTCAACGCGGCGACCCAATCACAACAGGGGATGATCATTCCCGCGATCGTGACGGTTTATGCGGATCGCTCCTTTACCTTCGTGACCAAGACCCCGCCGGCCTCCGTGCTGCTCAAGAAAGCGGCGGGGATCGAAAAAGGATCCGCTGAGCCGGGTAAGTTGAAGGTAGGGCAGGTCACCCGGGCCCAGGTGCGCGAGATCGCCCAGTTGAAGCTGCGCGATTTGACCGCCAGGGATTTGGCGGCGGCGGAGAGATCGGTGGAGGGGACGGCACGCAGCCTGGGGTTGGAAATCATCGATTAGGTGAGGGAGCCATGAGACGAAGGGGAAAATCCTATCGCGCCGCGCTGGCAAAGATTGACCGCAACCAGAGGTATCCGCTCGAAGCGGGCTTTCGACTGGTTCACGAAACGGCCCGGGCGAAGTTTGACGAGACCGTTGAGATGGCGGTTCGCCTGGGGGTAGACCCCAGACAGGCCGATCAGAACGTGCGGGGAACCGTGGTGCTGCCCCACGGCATGGGGAAACAAATTAGGATTTTGGCCTTTGCGAAAGGAGAGAAAGAGCGGGAGGCTCAGGAGGCTGGCGCTGACTACGTGGGGGCGGAGGATTTGGTCAAAAAGATCAGCGAGGGTTGGCTTGAATTCGACAAGGCCGTCGCCACGCCGGACATGATGGGCGCGGTGGGTAGAATCGGCAAGATCCTGGGACCGCGGGGATTGATGCCCAATCCCAAGACCGGGACGGTATCCATGGAGATCGGCAAGGCGGTGAAAGAGATCAAGGCGGGAAAGCTCGAGTTTCGGGTCGATAAGGCCGGTATCATTCACGTGCCGGTCGGAAAGGTCGGCTTCGGAGCAGAAAAACTTTCCGATAATGCCCGGGCGGTCCTCGGAGCTATTCTCAGGGCGAAGCCCGCCTCGGCCAAAGGCAATTACGTCCAGGGCGTGACGCTCTCAACGACGATGGGCCCGGGCGTCAAAATCGATTTGGCTCAGGTGCGCGCCATGGCGGCGTAGCGTCCGGGATGGAATTTTGGGCACAGCGTAAACTGATGGATTCGGGTGGAGAGTGCAATGGCTGAGTTAGCGACCACGAGTTCGATTCGCGACGAGAAGGCCAGGAGAGTCACCGAGGTCCAGGAGAAGCTCAAGTCAGCCAAGATGGCGATTGTGACCGATTATCGGGGTCTCACGGTGGCGCAGATCACCCGCCTCAGGCGGGAGATTCGAGAGGCCTCCGGGGAATACCAGGTGATCAAGAATACTTTGGCCCGCCGGGCTTTGAAGGATACCGTGTACGGCGCCCTGGATACTCTATTGGAGGGTACCAACGGATGGGTCTTTGCTTACGAAGACCCGGTAACCCTCTCGAAGGCTGTGGTCAAGTTCGTCGAAGAGAACGAGAAGCTGGCGATCAAGGGCGGAGTGCTGGACGGGGAATATCTGGACCAAGCCAAGGTCAAGGTCCTGGCTCAGATGCCGAGCCGGACCGAGCTTCAGGCAAAGCTCCTCGCCCTCATGCAGGCCCCAGCCGTTCAGCTGCTTCGGTTGATCCAGGAGCCGGGGGCCAGGGTGGTAAGGATTTTAGAGACACTACGTAAAGGAAGAGAATCGGAATCAGCGCTCAGCGATCAGCAGTCTCCGCCTGAGGCGGATCAGCCTCTGGCTGAAGCTACTCCGCTGAGAGCTGAAAGCTGAAGGCTAACTTTAAGAAAGAAAGGGGAAAATCCATGGCAGAAGTGACACGAGAGCAGGTCAAGGACTACATCAAAAATATGACGCTGATGGACGCGGCCGCGTTGGTGAAGGATTTGGAGGAGGAGCTGGGGGTGAGCGCGGCGGCGCCCGTGGCCATTGCCGCCGGGCCGGCCGGGCCGGCCGCCGGTGCCGCGGAGGAAAAAACTGAATTCAACGCGGTCCTCGTCGAAGCCGGGGAGAAAAAAATCCAGGTCATTAAGGTCGTGCGGGAGTTGACCAGTCTGGGCTTAAAGGAAGCGAAGGATCTGGTTGACGGCGCCCCAAAGCCGGTCAAGGAGGGGGTCTCCAAGGCGGAGGCGGAGACGATCAAGAAAAAGATCGAGGAGGTCGGAGGCAAGGTCGAAATCAAGTAGTCGGCTAGGCATCAGGCAATAGGCATGAGGCAATAGATCCGTTCTCTCCTGCGCATCGTCTTTTTGTCTGCTGGTTGCCGAAAGCTATTCGGTGGCAGCTTCAAAAAAGAGGAGAAAACATGGCATTTCAAGTCGCTAATAATTTACGAATTCGCCGCCAATTCGGCAGAATTAAGAAAATCATTGATCTTCCCTACCTGATCGAAATTCAGAAGAACTCCTATGACCTCTTCTTGCAGAAAGACGTCCGCCCGGACCAGCGCGAGAATGTCGGGCTTCAGGGTGTCTTCCGCTCCGTTTTCCCGATCCGGGACTTCAACGAGACGGCATCTCTGGAGTTCGTAAACTACAACCTGGGCGAGCCGAAGTACGATGTTGAAGAGTGTCACCAGCGGGGCATGACGTTTGCGGCTCCGTTGAAGGTTACCGTCCAGCTCATCCTGTGGGACGTCGACCCCCAGACCGGGAGCCGCAGCATCAAAAACGTGAAGGAGCAGGAGGTTTACTTCGGCGAGATCCCGCTGATGACGAAGAACGGAACCTTCATGGTGAACGGGACCGAGCGAGTCATCGTCAGCCAGCTGCACCGCTCGCCCGGAGTTTTCTTCGAGCACGACAAGGGCAAGACCCACGCCAGCGGCAAGCTTCTCTACTCCGCCCGTGTCATTCCGTACCGGGGCTCCTGGCTCGACTTCGAGTTTGATCCAAGAGACGTTCTCTACGTCCGTATCGACCGCCGCCGCAAATTCCACGCCACCGTTCTGCTTCGGGCTCTCGGCATGACGACGGAGGACCTGCTCAACTACTACTACAAGAGCGATACGGTTGTGTTCGATGGCCGAAAGCCGCAGCTCGTCTTCAACCCGGAGCAGTTGATCGGCGTGAAGGCAGGTTCCGACGTGCGCGATCCGAAGACGAGCGAGCTCATCGTGAAGGAGGGGCGCAAGCTCACGCGCCAACTCATCCGCCAGATGGAGCAGGCCCGGATCAAGCATGTTCCGATCGGGTGGGAAGACCTGCTCGGTCGTGTCTCGGCCCACAATGTCGTCGACCCCGCCAGCGGCCAGGCCCTCGTCGAGTGTAACCAAGAGCTCACGCAGGAGCGGCTGGATCTGCTGCGGGAAAAGGGAATCACGGAAGTGCAGCTTCTTTTTATCGACGAGTCCCGGGTCGGCCCGTTTTTGCGCACCACTTTGCTTCAGGATCGTATCCAATCTCCACAAGAGGCGATCGTGGAGATCTATCGGCGACTCAGGCCGGGCGATCCTCCGACGGTGGAGTCCGCCACGACTTTTTTCAACAACCTCTTTTTCAATCCTGACCGCTACGACCTCTCCAAGGTGGGACGGCTGAAATTGAATCACCGGCTCAAGCTCAACGTGCCGTTGGAGCAGGGGACACTGCGCAAGGAGGACATCCTCGAGGTGGTCTGCTACCTGATGGAGCTCAGAAACGGCATCGGGTCGGTGGACGACATCGACCACCTCGGCAACCGGCGGGTCAGACCGGTAGGAGAGCTCGTGGAGAACCACTTTCGCGTCGGCCTGGTCCGCATGGAGCGGGCGATCAAGGAGAAGATGAGCCTGCAGGATATCGAAACCTTGATGCCGCAGGAGCTCATCAACTACAAGCCGGTCTCGGCGGCGCTGAAGGAGTTTTTTGGCTCCAGTCAGCTCTCGCAGTTCATGGATCAGACCAATCCCCTCTCCGAGATCACGCACAAGCGGCGGCTTTCGGCTTTGGGGCCGGGAGGTCTCACCCGCGAGCGCGCGGGCTTTGAGGTGCGCGACGTCCATCCGACGCACTACGGCCGGGTCTGCCCCATCGAGACCCCGGAAGGGCCCAACATCGGGCTCATCGCCTCGCTTACGACCTATGCGAGGGTGAACGAGTTCGGCTTCATCGAGACTCCGTACCGGGAGGTCGAGAGCGGCCGCGTCACGGATCGGATCCGGTATCTCTCCGCGCTCGAGGAAGAGGATCACGTCATTGCTCAGGCCAACGCGGCGGTCGACAGCCGCGGCTACTTCACGGCCGATCTGGTCTCCGCCCGCAAAGGCGGTGAGTTCGTTATGGCCAGACCGGAAGAGGTCGATTTCATGGATGTCTCACCGAACCAACTCGTGAGCGTGGCGGCATCCCTCATCCCTTTTCTGGAAAATGACGACGCCAACCGGGCGCTGATGGGCTCCAACATGCAGCGCCAGGCCGTTCCCCTGCTGCGCACGGAGGCTCCATTAGTCGGAACGGGCATGGAAAAGGTGGTGGCGCGGGACTCAGGGGTGACCATCGTCGCCCTCAGGGACGGTGTGGTGGAGAGCGTGGATTCGACGCGGATTGTGGTCAAAGCCGATCGCCCCTCCGGGTCGCGGGATACCGGGGTCGATATCTACAACTTGGTCAAATACCAGCGCTCGAATCAGAACACCTGCATCAACCAGCGTCCGATCGTGGTGGTGGGCGATCACGTCAAGGCCGGGGATGTGATCGCCGATGGGCCGTCCACGGAGATGGGTGAGCTTGCGCTGGGGCGCAACATCTTGGTCGCGTTCATGCCCTGGGGCGGCTACAACTTTGAAGATTCGATTTTGATCAGCGAGCGAGTGGTCAAGGAGGATATCTATACCTCCATTCACATCGAGGAGTTCGAGTGCGTCTCGCGCGACACCAAGCTCGGGCCGGAGGAGATCACCCGGGATATTCCCAACGTCGGTGACGAGGCCCTGGCGGATCTGGACGAGAGCGGCATCATCCGGATCGGGGCAGAGGTCAAGCCGGGGGACATCCTGGTTGGAAAAATTACCCCGAAGGGCGAGACTCAGCTTTCCCCCGAGGAGAAGCTGCTCCGGGCCATCTTTGGCGAGAAGGCCGGCGAGGTCCGGGACACCTCGCTCAGGGTCCCTCCGGGAGTGGAGGGAACGGTCATCAACGTGCGGATCTTCTCGCGCAAGGGAATGACGAAGGATGAGCGGAGCAAAGTCATCGAGGACGAGGAGGTCGCGCGGCTCCGCAAGGACCAGCAGGAGGAGATACGCATCATCCAGGAGGGGGCCCTCAAGCGGCTGAAAAAGCTCCTTACGGGCCGCCGCACAGCGGCGCGCGTCGCCGATGACAACCGCAAGGTGCTCCTCAACAAAGGCAAGGAGATCACCGAGGAAGATCTCGATCAGATCCCGATGGCCTATTGGGGAGAGATCCGCGTCGAGAACGAGTCGGTGGAGGCGGAGCTCAAGCGGATCGTGGAGAGCACCACCGAGCAGGCCGATCTGATCAAAGTGGTCTTCCAGGACAAGATCAACAAGCTCAAGAGCGGCGACGAGCTTCCCCCCGGGGTCATCAAGATGGTCAAGGTCTTTGTCGCGATCAAGCGCAAGCTCCAGGTCGGCGACAAGATGGCCGGGAGGCACGGGAACAAGGGCGTCATCTCGCGCATTCTTCCGGAGGCGGACATGCCCTACCTGGAGAACGGAACGCCCGTGGATATTGTGCTCAATCCCCTCGGCGTTCCCTCCAGAATGAACGTCGGGCAGATTCTGGAGGCCCATCTCGGGTGGGCGGCGCGCACGCTTGGCCAACAGATCGACCAGCTTCTGTACGACGGCAAGCCGGAGGTGGACGGGATTCGCCGCCGGCTCAAGGAGTATCTCAGCTCCCGGGACGCCAATGAGCTGATCGATGGGGTCAAGGATGCCGATGTGCTGAGACTCGCGGAGAAATATCGTAGCGGCGTGCATCTGGCCTCCCCGGTCTTTGACGGAGCGACGGAGGAGGAGACCTTCAATCTGCTCAGAAAAGCGGGGCTTCCGGTCACCGGGCAGGTGACCCTTTCCGACGGGCGGACGGGGGAGCCGTTCGACGAGAAGGTGACCGTCGGGGTCATCTACATGATGAAGCTCCATCACCTGGTCGACGACAAGATCCACGCCCGTTCCACCGGGCCCTATTCGCTCGTCACCCAGCAGCCCCTGGGTGGTAAGGCGCAGTTCGGCGGCCAGCGGCTGGGGGAGATGGAGGTCTGGGCGTTGGAGGCCTACGGCGCTGCCTACACCCTACAGGAGATGCTCACGGTCAAATCCGACGACGTCGTCGGGCGGACGCGGATGTACGAGGCGATCGTCAAGGGCGAGAACCTCCTCGAGCCCGGTCTGCCGGAGTCCTTCAACGTGATGGTCAAGGAGCTGCAAAGTCTGGGGCTCGATGTGGAGCTGTTAGAGGAGAAGAGCTGA
>JACPAM010000176.1 GCA_016180805.1 Deltaproteobacteria bacterium
AACGCCTGGGCCACCTCCTCCGGATCCGTTACCTCAAACGGGTTGCGGCGCTCCCGCGCGCGCGACAGCATGTTCTTGCGGACCTCTTCCAGCGACCGCACGTACCTTTTGATTGTGTGTCCCACCATACACTTGTCCCTCCTAACAGTGATTGTAAACGTCGCGCTCTCGGCGTCACAATGCTACGGTGCCTTCACCGAAAAACCCCTCATTCGGCGCGTACCGAGGCTCAGGGTCAGAGAGGCTCAGGAGGCTCAGGGTCAGGCATTCGTATTGACTTATTGTCGCAGTTGCCGAACTAGGCGCGACTCTCCTGCCACGTCTCGACTCGCGCCATAAGCTGCATACAACCGACTAATGATCGATGGGTCCCGGTGCAATCGCCTCCCAAGCTCCCTTACGCTCATCCTAGCCCACTCCCGAGCCAAATATACCAACATCGATCTGACTCTTACCCACTGCCGCTTCCGCCCTGCCCGGACCAACTCCTGCCCACTCACCCCATGTTCCCGACCGAGCAAACGAACTAGATCCGAAAAGCTTGCCCTCGGTCCCGGCACCTCTATCTCCCGCTCTGCGCCACTCCTTTGATCGATCTCCTCTACGAACCTCCTATCTCCCAAAAACCTCTGGTCCACCGTCCGGTAATAGTTCTCCTGATGCCCCATATCCCTCCCCTCGGCCATAAACCGTAGGTACGCCCGCCTTGCCCTTCCCACAACCTTTCCCAACTCCCCCAACACCACCGAGGTCTCTACCTTGACAGGACTGTCCTTTCCCAAATATGCACCATGGCTACTCCACCGGTACCTCCACGGGTCCAACCGACGGCGCATACGTGCCGGATTCAGATGCAAGTACCGCACGAGTTCCAATAAGTACGACTCCCGGTCACACAGTATGGCCTTGTACCTCCCCTGAAATAAGTGTCCCACTTTACCGTACTCACGGTTATAGTAGCGAGTATAGGTGAACTGCAGCCCCTGCATGATCTTGGATAACGGCACTTTTCCGGTCTCAATCAAGAGGTGAACATGGTTGGTCATGAGGACATAAGCATAAACGGTAAACCCATACCGCTCCCGGTACTGCTCCAGACGATCTAGATAGTGGCTCCGATCCACATCGCTGTGGAAGATCGTCTGGCGTTGGTTGCCTCGGCAGATCACGTGATAGAAGGCACCGGCAAATTCTACCCTGGGCTTGCGTGCCATGACCGGATCGTAGAGCAGATCTCAAAATAAGTCAATACGAATGCCTGACCCCGCAATTGACCCCGCAATTGTGACCCACAATTGCGAGCTCAACTCGCTCAACGTGCGAACCCCTCGAATGGCTTCCAACGCCACCTTCGCCTTAAACGCTTCCGTATGCCGCTTCTGTTTTGTTCCCACCATCACACCTCCGCTTCTGGACAATACCACACCCTCAAACACTTTAGCTTAACTACCTGTCCAAAAAACGGGGCGAACTTCAGTTGGAAAAGGTGAGGCAGGCGAATTGGATAGAACCGGTTGCACGCTCGAGCCCAAAGAGTCAAGGAAAAAAGGGCGGGCGCGATATGGTCTGGCAGGTTATCCCTGTCACTGGCCGAAGAGCCTGCCGCCCCACTTCTCAAGCAGGGTGCTCCTCAGCTCCTGGCTCATTTGCGCCACGGGATAGGCTCGATCCTTCCATTCGTAGGGCCAGCAAGCATCAATAATCGCTTTCGAGGTAAAGGTGTCTGTGGGGTTTTGTCCTATCTCTTTCTTGTCGGGCGACAGAGCCGGGTCGGCAGAGCTACTGCGAGAGCGCCGGACGATATCAATGGACCGTTCCGGGTCTGTGCGGGTCGCTATCGCCCAAACGACATCCCCCAGATTCGTCGGATCGATATCCTCATCGACCACTACCGTATATCTGCCGATATATACCCCGGTCCGGCACTGCGAGGCCAGCGCTCCCACCTGCCGCGCATGTCCCGGGTAGAGCTGCTTGATCGCGACCACATTGAACAGCCGGCCTCCTCCCACCTCGTGCAGCCAGACTCCCTGGACCCCCGGGACTCCTGCCTTTTCCAGCTCATCCCACATCGTGGCGGAGCGAAAGACGCTTTGCGCCACGCCAACATCCTGTGGGGGCTTGGCCGGATGCGAAACCGTGAGGATGGGGTTATTCCGATAGAGAACTGTCTTTACATGAACCACCGGCTCGGGCACGGGCTTTAAGCCGCAATTGGCGTAATATCCGGCCCATTCCCCGAACGGTCCCTCCGGCTGAAGCTCCCCCGGATAGCACTCCCCCTCGATGACGATCTCCGCGCGAGCCGGAATGGGAAGCCCGCTGAAAGGTCCTTGGATCACCTCGATCGGTTCCCCCTTGAGGCCGCCGGCGAAGTCGTACTCGGAGACTCCCCAAGGCACTTCATTGAAGGAAGCCAGCCAAAGAGCCGGGTCGGCGCCAATGACAACCGCGACTTTCATGGGTTGGCCGCGGCCGAAGTAGAGGTCATCCCTCATGATTCTCCCGTGCCTTCCCGGGCTGATATGGAGACCAAAGGTATCACGACCGAACACCATGCAGCGGTATGTCCCCAGGTTGACCCAGCCTGAATCCGGATCCTTTGTGACCACGGCATGGGCGGTCCCGATGTAGCGTCCTCCGTCCAGCTCGTGCTGGTGCGGCACGGGAAACTTGAGCAGATCGACCGCTTCTCCGACATCGACGTTTTCCTGCACCGGCCCGGATTCGACGATGCGAGGGGGAATGAGAGAGAGCTTTTGGATTTTTTCCCGGCAGGCGCGCACGAGACCGAGCTTGTGCCCGGAGTCCTGGTTCAGCCCGACCGTGAGCGCGAAACGCTTCGGCGAGGCGAGCTGATTGAAGAGCGCTCGGAAGCCCTTCGGATAACCTCGAATTTCATCGAAGAGGAGCGCGGGAACAGCCGCCTTGGAATCCCGGCAGGCCAGCTCCGCAAGGCCCGCCATCTCGAGGTTCCAATCGGCCCCGCTCAAGGTCTTTAGCTCGCCGTGACTTGCAACCAGCTCCAGCCATTCGCGAAGGTCTTTAAACGCCACGCTCCTCCCTCCTCCGCCCGGGACATGAAGGGGACAGGCACCGGCTACGCCGGAGCCAGTCCCCCTCGCCCGCGCGCCTGCGGAACAAAAAGTACGGGCACGGCGCGCCGTGCCCCTTCTTCGCTGCTGCGCTTTCGGCCTCGGCGCAGACGCTTTTCTTTGCCGCCGTTTTTAGGCGACTCCCCTCTTGCCCTCGAATCGCTCCACCTGAACCAGGTTACTCACATGAGGCGCGGTCACGGGACTTTCGGGGTCGGTGAAGAAGAGGTTCGGCGTACAACCCCAATCCACCCCCTCCTTGTCGGGCTCGTAATTGCCTCCGTGATGGATCACGATCATCCCCGGCAGGATCCGGGAGGTCACGTATGTCGGAACGACTGCCACCCCCTTGTCGTTAAAGACGCGCACGAAGTCGCCATCCTTGACTCCTCTGGCCTTGGCATCCGCCACATTCATCCAGACGGCGTGGCGGTAGCAATCACCACGGAGCAAAGGCACGTTCCAGAAGGTCGTGTGGTTTCGGTATCTCGGATAGGCGCTCAGCAAAAAGAGCGGAAAGCGCTTGACGTCGCGGTGGTCCATGCCCCGGTACATCGGCTGGTAGGCCGGAATCGGCGGCAGGTCGCGCCAATCATTGGGCAGGTTGTCGATCAACCGGTCGAAACCGTCAACGTGGAGCAACCCTCGTTGAGACTCATCGCCTATGACGTAGCTGTAGATCTCGATCTTTCCCGACTTGGTCATAAGCGGCTTGCCTTCATCGGTGAGCTCGCCGTAGGCATAGAACGGCTTTTCATTGAGCTCCTGGACATTGATAAGACCGTCTTTCTTGAACTCCTCCCACCCGGGAGTCTTTAGGCCCCTGGCCTCAAGCTCCTCGACCATACGGTCGTATTCATTCTTGAGGTATTTCTCCCAGCCTTCCCACCAGTCACCATCCTCCTCGCAGTAGGTGTTATAGAGGTCCCCGATTCCCAACCGCCGCGCGATCTCGGTATAGATCCAATGCGCTGGCTTTGCCTCTCCGGGGGGCTCCAGCACGCCGGGAACATACGTGATGTTGACGAATCCGCCGTAGCCGGGACTCCCGCCGCCCCAGATCCGCCGATCCTCCAGGCACTGATCGGCTACGGGAAGGATCACATCAGCGATCCACAATGCAGGGCTCATGTGGCTGTGCATCCACACGTTGAAGTCCATCATATCGGCCGCCTTGATGTGGTCGTTGGTGGAATCGGCCGCGTTGATGACCGTTCGCGTATTGTGCAGCCAGGTTCCCCCGCCCATGAGCATCTTGGGATTGGGCAAAGGCAGCTCGTTCGGCGCCCGCCAGCCGATAAGTGCCTTGTATTCCTCAGCGCTCATCTCGCCACTCTCCACCTTCTCGCGCTGCAGCACCATCTGCGCCCACTGATGGCTGCGGTACATCTTCGGGACCCTGACCTTCGGGATCTCGCCATAAGGAAGCATCCGCGCCGGCTTTAGCGGAGTCCCCATGTCAATGGGGACCGAGCCGCCCGCCACACCCCAGTTGCCCATGATCGC
>JACPAM010000177.1 GCA_016180805.1 Deltaproteobacteria bacterium
ACTTCTCGGCAATGGGCCGTATCTCCCTCTCCGCAAAATCCCTGGCCATCTTCTGCAGGGCCTTCTGCTCATCGGTCAAATCGAAGTCAATCATAGCTGTCTCCTCTCTCATCTAAGCTGACAACGTGCCTACGCTCCATCTCGGGCAATCTCACGTTTGCTCTGCCACCAGCTCGGCCACATCCAAAACCGCTACGCAGTCCACTGGACACGAAGCCTCTCTACCTGAAGCCAAGAATCTTACCGTATTCTCTGGTCAGTCTGTCGACCATCTCGGCTTGGTCCTGGTTCATGTACAGGACCTTCTTCCCCTGGGCGTACTTGTAGGCCGTTGTCCCGGGAACGAACGCCGAAGTCTGGCCACCGTACTTCTCCCAGATCTCCTGGGCCTCAAGGGTGGTGAGAAAGACGGCAAAAAGATGAGCCGCATTGGGATGGCGCGCCCCCTTAAGCACGCCGGCGTTATAAGCGGGGGAGATGACCGGCTCGATCCCTTCAGCATGGACAATGGGCGCGCCCGTCACTTTGGCCCTGTGCACGAAGCTGTCAGTGAGCGTGATCGAAACCAGGATCTCACCCAACTGGAGCCGAGTGTAAATCGTGCCAAATTCTCCGAGGTAGGGTTCCTGCTTGGCTAACCCCTTCACAAAGTCAGTGGCTTTCTTCTCGCCCCATACGGTGGCGAGCCGGGCGAGGTGGTGCGTCGCAGTGGACATGCCCAGCTTGCCCCCTTTCCACTTTGGATCGAGGAGATCTTCCCATCTCTTGGGCACATCCTGGGGAGGCAAGATCTTGTTGTTGTAAGCGGGAAGAACAAACTGATTGGCCAGGATGACGGTCCCCTGATCATATTGAATCGACTTCGGATCCACGCCGAGCTTCGCGTAGTCGAACGGTTTGTGGACCTTTCGAAGCCAGAGCGTAGCATGACCACCGTCATGGACCACCATCAGGTCCCAATCAGGAGGCTGGCCAGCCGCTGCAAGGCCGACCGCCTTCCCTACGTCTCTGGTCATCGACCCAGCAGGGCTATAACCAAATTTGATGCTGAGGTTGTATTTCTTATTGAAGGCCTCACTGAGCCTTTGAACCCCCTCGGGGGTGAGGGTCGAAGGCGCGTAGAGCTCAACGGTCCCCTCTTTTTTTGCCGCGGCCACTAGCTCGTCCAGTGGAGCAGGCCGCGCCGCGCCGGGCCATCCGGTCAGGAGAAACAGAGCCAAAGCGCTCCCGAACAAAAACCGCCATAGCTTCATGGATCACCTCCGGGATGTGTCTGCTGAATCCTCACTACTTCGAAAAGCCAAAGATCTTGCCGTACTCCGCCGTGAGCCTGTCGATGATCTTGGATTGGTCTTGGGTCATGTAGACCACCTGTTTGTCCTTGAGGTATTCGAATGTCTTTGTTCCAGGGACAAACGCAGAGGCCCCACCGGTGAACTTGTCCCAAATCTTCTGAGCCTCGGGCGTCACAAGAAAGATAGTGAAAAGGCGAGCTGCGCTTGAATGCGGAGCGTTGCGCAGCACCCCGGCCTGCCAGGCTGGCGAGACTACCGGCTCGACCCCGTCAGCGAAGGTGAGCGGCGCCCCTTTTTTTTGCGCCGTGTAGATGAATTGATCGATGAGCGTGATCGCCACCACAACCTCGCCCAACTGCAGGCGGGTAGTGATCTCCGCGAGCGTCCCTAGAAAAGGTTGCTGGGCGGCCAAGGCCCTCACGAACTCGGTGGTCTTCTTTTCACCCCAAGGCCCTGCAGCCAGGCGGGCCAGGTGGTGGGTCGCCGTCGACATGCCCAACTTCGACCCCTTCCACTTCGGGTCCAGGAGGTCCTCCCACCTCTTGGGCACGTCCTGGGCCGGCAGGATCGATTTGTTATACGCGGGCTGAACGATCATATGGGCGAATGAAACGGTGCCGCTGTCATAATGAATCGCTCTCGGATCGATGCCCAGGCTCTTGTAGTCATAGGGTAAGTGGAGCTTTCTGAGCCACAACGTCGCATGACCGGCGTCGTGGATCACCATCAAGTCCCACTCCGGAGGGACACCGGTTGCCGCAAGGCCGACCACCTTCCCCACATCCTTGGTGAAGGACGAACCGGGGTTATAATTCACCTTGATCTGGAGATTGTATTTTTTATTGAAGGCCTCCCCGAGGGCCTGAGCCCCCAAAGGGGTCAAGCTAGAGGGGGCATATAAGTCGAGAGTCCCCTCCCTCCCCGCCGCTCCCACCAGCTCGTCTACAGGAGCTGGTAACGCCCATTGCGCGGATCCCAAGATGGCCAATGGGGCCAACATACTCACCAGAAGGATTCGCAATCCTCTCATGGCTTACCTCCGAGCGCTAAAAAATTACGCACGCTGTTGCAACCGCTACTTTGTGAAGCCAAAGATCTTGCCGTATTCTGCGGTGAGCCGGTCGATCATCTCTGCCTGGTCTTGGGTCATGAACAAAACCTTTTTCCCCTGGGCGTACTTGTAAGATGCTGTCCCAGGAACAAAGGCGGAAGTCTGACCTTGGTATTTCTCCCAGATCTCCTGCGCCGCGGGGGTCGTAAGAAAAACTGTGAAGAGGTGCCCTGCATTAGCATGGCGGGCACCCTTAAGCACAGCCGCGTTTACAGCAGGCGAAATCACCGGTTGAACCCCTTCCGCAAAGACTATTGGTGCACCGGTCACTTTCGCCCGGTGGATGAATTCATCCAGTTGCGTGATAGCGACAAGGATCTCCCCTAACAGCAGGCGAGTGTAAATCTCTGCCAGCCTCCCCAGAGAAGGCTTCTGGGCAGCTAAGGCCTTCACGTACTCTGTGGCCTTTTCCTCGCCCCACACAGTCGCCAGCCGGGCAAGATGGTGCGTCGCCGAACCCATGCCCAGCTTACCGCCCTTCCACTTGGGATCGAGGAGATCCTCCCACTTTTTGGGCACGTCCTGTGGAGGCAGAACTTTGCTGTTATAGGCCGGGAGAGCGAACTGGTTCGCAACTATGACTGTACCGCTGTCGAAATTGATCACTCGTGGATCGATACCCAGTTTTCTGTAGTCGAACGGCTTGTGAAGTTTGCGGAGCCACAGCGTAGAATGGCCGGCGTCATGAACCACCATCACGTCCCAATCGGGAGGCTGGCCAGCCGCTGCAAGGCTTGCTAGCCTCCCCACATCCCGGGTCATGCCTCCTGATGAATGATAATTCAGCCTGATGTTAAGGCTATACCTCTTATTGAAGGCCTCACCAAGCGCCTGCGCTCCTTGCGGGGTTAGGGTGGACGGGGCGTAGAACTCGATAACCCCCTCTTTCTTTGCCGCTGCTACCAGATCGTCTATAGAAGCGCCAGTTGCCGGGCGAGCCAGGGCCAGAACGGCAAAAAGCACACCGATATTCGCCGCACGTAGTCGCAAGTGTTCCATAGCTTGCCTCCTTCAGCACACTTTCGCTTTGAAGCCCGAGGGGGACGAGGAGGAAGGCCGCGGACGTCCGGTTACAAGCGGTACAACTCATGGCACAGGCCCATCGGCCGCGGCCTGATAACTCGGCCCCCAAGGGGCTTTCGAGGGAGTCCTGCTGATAATTCCCCTACCTGGAAAGCCTTCCCTCTTTAAGTCTTTCTTCCAGGATTCTCCCGATCTTGATTCGATTGACCTGTTGGGTGCCGTCCATGTGCTGAAAAACCATCGCGTCGCGCACAAACTTCTGCGCCGACAGCTCCCGCATCACCCCACTACCGCCAAAAACCTCCATGGCTGTAAGACAAATCTTGAGCGCAGCTTCCGTGCAAAAGACCTTGGTTGAATGCATGAAGGCAGGATCAACCTGATCGGTATCCCCCATCCACGCCAGGCGCCAGAGCATGGTTCTGCCAGCTTGAAGGGTCTGATACATCTCGGCGAGCATCATGGCCACAGCCTGATGCTGGATGATCGGCCGGCCGCCCTGGATTCTCTCGTTGGCATACTTGATGGCCGCGTCAAGCGCAGCACGGCTCAGAGTCATGGCATGAGCAGCCAACTCCACTTTGCTCGCAACACCTTCCGCACCGGATCTTCCTTCCTTGCCTCCCAACAGATTTTCGACTGGCACTTTAACGTTGTCGAAGTCGAGCTCTCCCTGAAGGTACATGCGGAAGCCCACCTTGTCGTGGACGGAGGCCACCTTGAAGCCCGGCGTGTCCGTCGGAACCAGGAAGTTGCTGCACCCTGCGTCCCCGCCCTTGGTCATGTCTGTCCGCGCGGTCACCGCCAAGAGCTTGGCCACGGGACTGTTGGAGATAAAATGCTTGCGACCGTTGAGCACGTAGTAGTTTCCCTCGCGCTTGGCCGTGAGCTTGACTCCGGCATCGGGGGCTTCGTACGGTAAGTGGTTGTCTGAGCCAGAACCAGGTTCGGTCCGCGCCCCGCCAAGCAAATAGGTATCGTCGTCGCGAAAGGCCGGTAGGAACCGGTCCTTTTGCTCCTTGGTTGCCTGCTGGCCGATCCGGCGCGCGCCTTTCCAGCACTGGGTTAAAATCTTAGCGCAGGAAACATCGGGGTATGAAAGCTCGTCGATCAGCACAACCCAGGTGCGCAAGTCGAACTCCGGCCCGCCATACTCCTT
>JACPAM010000178.1 GCA_016180805.1 Deltaproteobacteria bacterium
TATTCATGCTCTCTTCACCGAGGAAGAAGTCGATAAAGGCCTTCCCGGAGTTTGGATGGGGGCCGTTGTTGCCAAGGGCCACGTAGCTGTTTTCCCCTAGCATCTGGGGAAGCCTCACATGATCTAAAGAGGCGCCCTTTTGCCCGAATACGTACGCATAGTGTACCAGCGTGATGCAAATGGGGGTCTCTCCGGTCGAGGCGCGCTGCACAGAGGGCAGGAGAGACTCCACCAAAAGAGGTCGGGCTGCAGCCAGATCACGAATGTATCGATCGGCCCTTTCCTTCCCCATTAGCTTGTGCAGGTTAGCAAGCCACTGCGTGGTGGTCGTGTGCTGGGTAGGATCGGGCATAACCAGTTTTCCCTTATAAGTGGGAGCTAAGAGATCTTCGAGGGACTTTGGCACATCCGCAGGCTTGATCACGTTTTTGTTGTAAACAACCCCGATCATAAGTTTGCGAAAACTAGGCCCAAGGTCAGGGTCAATAGTCCCCTTGGGATAGTCTTTAGCTGCCGGCGAATGATATCTGGCAAAGATCCCTGCTCTCTGCATCAATCTCATAGGCTCAGCGATGGTCAAGACCACGTCGAAAAGGGGCTTTCCGGCCCGATACTCGTTGAGTGCCCTATCCATGACCTTCGTCGCGGAGGCCCTCCAGTAATCAACGTGTATATCAGTCTTCTTAAGGAAGGCCTTGCTAATGGACTCGGCGATGCCGGTTTCCATCGAGCCATAAACCACAACCCGTGCCCCTTCTTTCCGCGCGGCCTCGATAAGTGTCATCTCCTGGCCTGAGGCCGACGTCACAAGGGAAAACAGCGAAAGCGTGTATGCCAACAGCGATGTGAATCTCTGCATCTGATATCTAGCCTCCTTTTTCGGCTTCGAACCCAGTCCCCATCGGGAACATTCGCAAAGGTTCCGTTCGACGCAAACGAAGCAGATCACCGTTTTTTGTACGCATAGGCATCTATCCGTAGATCTTCTCTCCGTACTTTTGAACGAGCTCAGCCTCAAGTTCAGGACTAGTCGCAGAGACCGGTGGAAAATCTTCCTTCCACTCGAAAGGACGACAGGCATTGATAATAGCTCGGGAATTATAATAAACGCGGCTGCTTTTGTGGATTAGGGGATCCACCTTGCTTCCCCACGCCTGCCGTATGATATCGATGTCCTTTTCCGGATCGGTCCGTGTCGCCATCGCCCAGAGCATGTCATAGGTATCCGATGGATCGATGTCCTCATCGACCACGATGACAAACCTTCCCATATAGGCGCCAGGGCGACATTGAGATGCCACCAACGCTGCTTGCTTGGCATGGCCTGCAAAGGCCTGCTTGACAGAAACCACTGTAAGCAAGCGCGAGCCACCTGCCTCATGACACCAAACACCCCGCACGTTGGGAACTCCAACTTTCTCGAGATCCTCCCAGATCATCGCCGAGCGAATCATGCAGCGATGAAAGGAGGTCTCGTCGGGCGGTCGATTTGGTGGCGAGCAGGTCAAGATAGGATCTTTCCGGAACATAATCGAATGGACCTTGAAAACAGGCTCTTTCCGAGAAGAGCCCGCATAGTACCCAGGCCACTCGCCGAAGGGACCCTCCATCCTGTTGTCGTCTGGGTCTAATTCCCCTTCGAGGGCGATCTCGCAGTGCGCAGGGATGGGGAGGCCAGTACTTTTGCCCTCTATGACTTCAATCGCCTCTCCCTTCAGTCCTCCAGCATAGTCGTATTCCGAAACTCCAAGGGGAACCTCCATGGTGGAGGCAAGCCAAAGGGCCGGATCGCATCCCACAGCAACAACAACAGGGATTCTCTCTTTCCGCTCAAAGTACCTCTGGCGCAAAAGATCGCCATGCTTTCCCGGGCTGATGTAGATCCCAAGGGTTTGGGGATCGTGAACCATCATCCGATAAGTCCCCAAGTTGACCCAGCCGCTCTCTGGATCCTTCATGATCACGGCATGTCCGGTGCCGAAATAGCGGCCTCCGTCCTTTTCATGAAAGAAGGGAACCGGGAAGCGATAGATATCAACCCCTTCGCCGGTAACTACGTTTTCCAATACGGGCGCGGTTGGGACTCTCTTGGGGGGAATAAGCTTGATCTCTCTGATCCTCTCTCTCACCGCTTGGACAAAATCCATCAACCCGGAATAATCCGTCCGCATTCCCATGGTGAGGGCAAGGCGCTTGGGAGAGCCGAGTTGATTGAACAGCGCACGATAACCGCTCGGATAGCCTTTTATGCGGTCAAAAAGGACGGCAGGCCTCACTCCCTTTGCCTTGCGATAGGCAAGGTCCGCTATTCCCGCCACCTCCAGGTTCCAGTCGACATCCTGAAATCGTTTAAGTTCTCCCCAGGAATCGACCTTGGTTATCCAGTCGCGCAAATCGGTATAAGTGTCCATCTAGGATTCCCTCGAAAACAGATTCGCTAGGCTGCGGCAGCTTGAGGTTGGAGAGCCACCTCGTAGCCGAGCTCTTGCAGTCGCTGCATATGGTACAGAGTTATACGATGTCTGTTGATGCGATCAAAATGGTCCGCTCCCATCTCTGGGTACTGCACCCCATCGCGCAAGATATGGTAAGCCACCACCAGCAAGCTATGTCCAACCGCTACTGCTGCCTTCTTGACACCCCGGCGGGCGATGTTCGTCCATGGTCTCTCCTTCGGACCTTGATTCGGCCATCCTTTTACTGCAAACCGAATGAGATGTCTAGTTGCAGAAAATGCGAAAAGATACGCGAGGGAGAAGGTAGCTCCACCCCAGTTGCGCCATGGCCGTTGGGCCATGCACAGACCCTAGACCGGCTCACCTGTAGAGTCTGCCAAGCGTGCCACGGTCTCTCTGGGGTTAAAGAAGACCTCGTCGTTGAGTTCGGCCTGTTCAAGGATGTGCCCTGAAAGCCTCTATCCTTTAACTAGCTATTTGAATCCGACAATCTTAGTGTAAATCCTTGTAAGCTTCTCGACCAAGTTGGCTTGGCCTTGCGTCATATAAAGCATCTGTTTCCCCTGGGCGAATTGGTAAGCACGAGTTCCGGGGACGAACGCCGATCCGTGGCCCATGTGTTTTTCCCAGATCTGTTGCGCCTCGGAAGTGGTAAGGAAAACAGCAAAAAGGTGCCCGGCCATAGGGTGGCGAGCGCCTTTCAGGACGCTCGTGTGGTAAGCGGGTGAGATGACCGGCTCGACGCCTTCAGCGAACACGATCGGAGCCCCGGTTTTTTCCGCTGTAAAGATGAAAGAATTTGTCAGCGTGATCGCTACAAGTACTTCCCCCAATAGAAGCCGATTATAAATTTCGCCCAGCCGTCCTAGGTTCAAACCCTGCTGCGGTAGAGTCTCTACGTACTTCGTGGTCTTCTCCTCGCCCCATAAGCCGGCTGCCAGCGCCGCAAAATGGGCCGGGGTTGCGTTAGTCATTCCCAGCTTCCCGCCTTTCCACTTGGGGTCAAGGAGACCGCTCCAGCTCTTCGGCACATCATGAGCTGGTAAAATCTTTTTGTTGTACGCAGGCAGGACGAACTGGTTCGCGAAAGAAACGGTGGCGCTGTCGTAATGAACAACTCTGGGATCAACGCCCAGCTTTCTGTAGTCAAAGGGCACGTGCAACTTCCGCAGCCACAACGTGGTGTGGTACGTGTCCGGAACCAGCATCACGTCGTACTCCGGCTCTTTGCCCGTGGCGGCCTCTGTGATGACCCTGCTCAGATCCCTGTCCATATTGGCCGACGGAGCAAATTTCACGATTAGGTTTAGGCCGTACTTCTTGTTGAATGCCGCGCCTAGCTGGCGAGCTCCCTCTGGACCTATCGTCAAGGGACCGTAGAAGTCCAGCGCGCCCTCTCTGCTAGCCGAAGCCAATATATCCTCTATGCTGGCCGCGAATGACCGATGCGCCCCGGACTGGGAAATCAAGAGTGTGAAGGCACAGAGAATAAAAGCTTGTGCTCGTTTCATGACCCACCCCCAATAACGAAAAAGTTGGATTGCATAGGAGATGTCGACTCAGCGCCGGTCAAACTGAAGCAGCGCTACAGCGTCAACTTCAACCAGACAGGATGGCGCCAGCTCTCTGACCTCAAGGGTCAGCCCCGTAGGCATGCGCGAGGCTCCGCCGTGCACCCTGAAGAAATTCTTATAAGCCTCAACAAACCTGCTCCGGTCCTGCCCAGCCACTAAGTACACCGTAGTTTTTACCACGTCGCTTAGCGATCCCCCGGCTTCCTCAACGACGTCCTTGATGTGCCGGAGAGCGACGTTGGTCTGCCCGGCCAGGTCTCCTTCCGCTTCGATCTCGCGATTGAACCCGATAGCGTCTTGGCCCGCGACAAAGAGCCAATTCCCCGCTCTCGCCGCCTGCGAGAACATCCCCGGGGCTTCTCTCACTTTTGGGCTATGGATTGTGAGTTTTCCACTGCCTCTGTAAGCAATCGCGACCGAGCGCAGAAAAATATCGGTTCCGAGTTCTTTAACATAAAGTCCTGAGTTAGGGGGAAACTCATCTTCACTGAAGATCCCCCGGTAACGTTTTTTGCGCGCTTCGCCATACCCCGGACGATGCGCCGTCTAAGCGAAAGCCTTTGAGATCTCAGAATTCTCTCGATTCGGTTCAGCACTTCGAGAGTCTGCGTGTCGATACCCGGAGGAGGGGATACCTTCCGGTGCGGGTCTACAGCATCAACTCCTGAGAGGAATAGAAAGTCACCGATCCTAACGCCATGACAGCGACTGCCCGAAGCGTCTGGGACATCTGGAGCGTGAATTTGTTCGCGGTCCGGACTCGCTGAAGCCACACCGTCCATCCGGAGGCGGCATCCGCCATCAAGCCCCATAACTCCCAGGTAGGTCGTGGCTGGAAATATCCGCCGCGGATCGGAAAACGATCTTTCCAGACATCCGGCAACTACGCTTAAGTCTTTATAGTCCACTAAGAAGACCTTTAGCGAAACCAGATTCGCTAATTTCTGACCGATTGTCTCAAGCGCGGCGTTAAGATTCTCGAGTGTCCGGAACGTTTGGCTCTCAACGTCGTTGGGGTGTGTCAGAGAACCATCAGGTCGCCGGGCATCCTGGGCCAAAAATACAAAATCCCCACCGAGAATGCCCTGGGAGAAAAGCCCTTCCTCGGCATAAAGTGAATTGGAGAAAAGTTTCGTGACCACGGCCGAGCTTATCCTCCACGTTCAATGTTTTGACCCGAGGTACGCAACCGCGTCGATTTCCACCAGGCAGTTCGGCGCGAGGGCCTCGACGCTGAGCGTAAGACCGGCGGGCATCCATTGGCTGCGCTTGTGGGCTTTGAAGAACTTCTGGTAGGTCGAGGCGCAGAGCGAGCGGTCCTGGCCATCCAGCAAGTACACCGTCGTTTTGACCAAGTCGTCCAGTGTTCCACCAGCCGCCTCCACAATGTCCTTGATGTGCCTCATCGATTCCTCCGTTTGCACCACCAGATCGCCCTTGCCGATGATCTGCTGGTCGAGGCCAATGGAATCCTGGCCCGCTATGAACAGCCAGTCGCCGACGCGCACTGACTGGGAGAAGACGCTAGGAGTCATGCGCACCTTCTCGCTCGAGACATACCTCTTTCCGCGATTGCTGGTCGCAATGAAGACGGAGCGCTGGAGGACAGTCTGCCCCAGGGTCCTGACGCCGATGCGCGACTGAGCAGGGAACTCATCCGGCTTAAAGGCATTGCCGAGTCTCTGGCGCCGGGTGTCGCGGTGCGCAGCCTGAACGCTGGGGTCTGCCAGATGCCGAAGGAAGTTGTAGTTGCGGAAAATATCGCTGAGCGACAGTTTCTGGCTCTTGAGCGCCGCCTCAGTCCTGTCCAGAATGGTGTTTACCTGCTGGGCCATGGATGCGTAAAGATCCGCACCCGCGGTAGGTGCCTCCGCCGCATCAATGCCCGAGAGGAAATGGAGATCTCCGAGCCTAACCCCATGGCAGCGATTCCCGGTGCTAAGTGGCACTCCCGGCACGTTGATTTGGCTCCGGTCTCGGCTATCCGAAGCAACGGCATCCATCCGAACAACGCAGCCGCCATCGAGTCCCGTGATCCCGAGGAAGCAAACCGCAGGGTATGCTCGCTGAGGGTTCGGGAAATACTCGTCGAGCACTCTGGTCACGATATTCGCGTCGTTATAATTGGTCAGGAGGATCCATAAGGAGATCACGTTGTCCAGGTTCTGCCCAACCTCGCCGAGAGCGGTACGCAGGTTCTCCAGCGTCCGGCGCGCTTGGTTAGCAGCATCCCGCGCGGTGCCGGTTGCCCCGTCAGGCCCCCTAGCGTCCTGGGCCACGAACGTTAGCACTCCTGCTCTTACCGCTGGGAGGAAAATTGGGCTCTCATCAAACAGCCTGGGCGAAGATATCCTGTCCACGACAGTGACCCCTTTCGTCAGAAGCGCTTCACGATAACATTCTTGCAGGTCAGTGCTACTTAAGTATCTCCTTGAATTTGCCCAACAACCGGGGTTCAAGCTTAAAGAGATTGATGACGGTTTTCTCCACCTCTTCGCCACTACCCGGATCAATGTCTAGTTTGGACTTGTTGGCATCGGCCAGGAACTCAGGATCATTCATGGTCTGCACAAACGCTTTGCGAATGATCTGGACGCGATCTTTCGGTGTCCCCGGCGGCAAGGCAAAGGTGCGCAGGAGTAAATCCATGTCGTGAATGCCCACTTGGATCAGGTGGCGCGCCTCTGCCGTCTTCGCGAAGCTAATTGCTAAAGGAACACTGGGCAGATCTGGGTTTGCCTTGGGGACCAGCTGCACCACAACAGCCACGTCACCAGCTTGTAACGCCCTGCTCCAAGTGGCTTTCATTGACTGCCACCCCCAACAACCTCCATCAACCTCGCCTCCCTCGGCGGCGAGCCGAATATCATTTGTCCCCTTGTAGCCTGACACAACGTGAACCGGGAGACCGAGCGCAACGGCTAGAATTTTCGGGTGGTCATCGGTCGTTGAGCCAGGTACTGTTCCTCCGAGCTTAACCGGCGTCTTTGAGCCCAACCATTTTTCCATGCTCGTGATGCCGCGTCTCTTTGTCACGGCGCAGACCGACGTGTCTTTCGTCGGCACACCAACGTACTCAAACCTAGGAGCGTCAAACTCAATGCCCGCTCTCCCTAACACCTGGCCCATAACCAATCCGCCGATGAAGTGCCCCATCGTCAGACCGTCAGGATTGACTCTCCTGAACAGGTGGTTCGCCGCGATAAGGCTCCCCGCTCCGGGCAGATTCTCCACGATGGTCGTTGGGTTGCCAGGAATGTGCTTGCCCATGTAGCGAGCAAGGGTCCGCGCGTAGACATCGAACCCGCCTCCCGGCGGAAAACCAACGATGATCCGAAGAGTTTTACCGCTGTAAAAGTCCTGGGCGGAAGCCGGGGCACCCAAGAGAAGCCCCAAGCAGATCGTCAACAACGACGACCAAAACTTCATAGAATTCCTCCTCTCGGGGTAGCGGCAAGATATAGCAAAACGAAATATGGGTCAATTATCAGGCCGTTTGCATGAACGCGGGGAAACAGGACCGGCTGAGCCGGCCTGGATTTGACGGAAATCTAAAAAAGAGAACAACGGCACCAATGGAGGTTCAATGGAGAAGCGGAAGGGGAGGTCACACGAGGGGGTGAAGCCCGCCCTTGGCTCATCTCGTTGGAGTTCTCGTATGTGTTGCCAGCGAGGAACGATATTGGCTCCGCGTCACAGCCGGGCGGCTGAGAGGGGAGGGGCCTTTAAGGGTGGACCAGCCACGGTCAGTGCAAGTTGCGCGACTAGGCAGCAGCGTTGCGCGTACCCTGCTAAATTGTCGAGTCGTAGATGTCTGGCCCCTCCTGTTTTTCTAACGGTCTTTGATAACTGGAAAGTGTATCTCGCTTACAAACTGTGCCCTGGTCTTGACGTTTTCATGTTCTTTCCCAAAAGCATCAACCGCCGTAAGCCTAAAGGTTGTTTCGGGCCTTGCTAGCTCACTTATTGTGGTATCCTCGACAAGATATGGTAGCACTCCCGTAACGCCATCGCCAGGTTGGATGGGCTTGGTTGCTGTATTTAGGTACAGCGCATTTTCCTGTCTGTATATCTTGGTCGATCCGGGATCGCTGCTCTTTAGTTCCAAGGTTTCGCCCATCGGAACAGGTGTTGCCCTCTTGAATTCCTTCGCAGGTGTTTTTACAAACAAATTCCAGTCTTTTGCAATGCTCTGGCTTCGAGAGTTGCTGACACTCACCACCAGTACGACCAAAGTATATTTATTCGGATCGTACGGCGGGCCAGGAGCTCCAAAATTGGCAGAATCCATCCTGATGTCGAATCTCGGAAGGCTGCTAATATAGGCGGCGTTTACCATCCAACCCAAAAGACCGAATAGAGCAGCTGCAATAAGCGCGAACGTTATGGCAACACTCCAAGACGAGTCCGTGCCAATAGCAGCATGAATAAGCTTAGCGAATTCAATCATCTTTTCTAAAAGGACACGGGATAAAGCTTACCTTGAGTTAAAAGCTGAGCCAGGCGCGCTCTCTCGCCGTTCTTTCGTTGTTAGGTCAGTATCGCTCCGACGTTTTTTTCCTCGGCCAGTCTTTCGACGCGCCGAAAAAGCGTTTGCGCGGCCTCTCTATCCATCGCTGCGGTCAAGGTAAAAAATTTCTCGGCGACCTCCGTCCGGCTTAACGGGTCGGCGGGAGACCCTTTGAACGACTTCACTTCGCGGGTTAGCTCTTGACCGCTGCGCAGGCGAATGGTTACTCTCGCCCCGAGATAGCCTTCGAGCTTGCGCGAAGTTTCGTCCACGACCAGTCTGATTTTTCGGCAAAGGGAGAGAATCGCGGGGTCTGCAAAGCTCTCGTCAGAGAAAGCGCGGGGGTCCTTGGGGTCACGCCATAGCGAAAGGGCGACGGAGAAAGGAACGCTGTACTGCGCCATCATCACGTCCTTGGGCTCGACAATGTTATGATGCGTGATCATCTTCTCGGCCCCCGCGATGGTGATGTCGGCAACCTCTTCGGCGGCGAAAGGGTGTTCCGCTCTGAGCTCCTGCACGGCCTGGATCGGGGCCTGAGCGGTTATGTGGCAAGGGAAACGCTTCATGCAGATCTTCATGACCTCGTACTCTTCGCCCAGAGCGCGCGTAAGCCGGGCGAGATCCGGCTCCCGGCTGAAGACCTGAAGAAAGCCGAACTCCCCCTCCAGGACGCTCTCGGGTCCGCTAAAGCCGTTGCGCGCTAACGTCGCCGCCAAGACGCCTCCCTCCGCGGCTCGTCCCAGGTGAAGCCTCTTCACCATGCCGCCGGTTGCGGACTTCGCAAAGGCCAGGATCCCCGAGGCTAGCGAAGCGGCAATGCCGAAAGCGTGAACCATCTGATCCGCATTCAGGCCGAGAAGATGTCCGGCCGTCGCTGCCGCTCCGAGGGGTCCGGTCAGGCCCGGCGCGTGGAAGCCGAGCTTCTCTGAGGTCTCCCGGCAGGCGTGGCCAATCCGAAACATCACCTCGCAGCCAGCAACGAGCGCGGTAAGAAGCTTCGCGCCGCTTGCTCCCAGCTCTTCGGCCACGGCGAAACCGGCAGGAACCAAGGTCGCCCCGGCATGAACCCCGGCGCCGGGCTGGCGCACGTTGTCCAGCTCGAAAGAATGGATGAGCCCGCCGTTGGCCAGAGCGGCGAAGGGGGCTTGGACTTTTTTTTCGTTCGCCCCTAAAATGGAGCTCTTTCCGCCGCCGCCGTAGCGGCGCGCGTAACCGATGAGCGTCCGGCTCCACGGAAGCGAGACACCGTAAATCGCAGCTCCCAGGCTATCCAGAACGCAATCGATCATGCGCTCCGTAACGGATGTGGGAATTTCGTCGTAGGAAAGATTCGCCGCGTAGGTGGCTAGAGTCTTTGTTGGGCTCAAGGGGTAAGTGGCAGCTCCTTGATCCTCACTCCTACTGCGTCCTCCACAGCATTGGCGATAGCGGCCGAGACTGTAAGCCCTCCGGTCTCGCCTACCCCCTTGGCCCCAAACGGGCCGCTCTCGTGGGGTACTTGAACGAGGACAGGCTTGATGGTGTCGGGAAGGTCCAGGATGGAAGCGATCTTATAGTCGAGAAGCGTCCCATTCAGGATTTGGCCATCTTCGAGACTAAGAAACTCAAACAGCGTCTGCCCCAGATGTGCGATAGCTCCACCCACGAGCTGCTGCTCACAGTGCTTGGGATTGATCGCGGTTCCGGTATCACCCACGCTGTAAAGGCCAAGGACGTGCACTTTTCCAGTTTCCGGATCCACTTCCACCTCAGCGGCGGTCGCCGAAGGAAACCAGTATTCGGTACATTTCTCAGACAATCCGGTGTCCGGGTCCATCGGAATAGTGCTTGTCTGGCAAACGGCCTGGCCCGTAATGGTTGTGCCAAGGCTTCCGAATTTGGCCAGGAAAGCCTGCGGGATGGTCATGCGGCGCTCCTCAGAACCGCGCACAAAGATGCGCCCATCGCGCGCCACGAGGTCATCCGGACTCACCTCAAGCTTTGATGCCACAGCGGCAAAGAGTTCTTTCCGGACCTTAGCGGCGGCCATCCGTACGGCGTTTCCCATGTGGTAAGTCGAGCGGCTCCCTGCCGTTATCGTATCATAGGGTGTGACGTCCGTATCCGGCTGGACGATGTGTACCTTATCGAAGCCGACACCGAGCTCTTCGGCCGCGATCTGTGCCATCGCGGTTTCGGAGCCCTGACCCATTTCCACAGTGCTGCTCAGGACATTGACGCTGCCGTCAGCGCTCATGATGACGATTGCCCCGGAGATCGAAGGCGTGAGCACGGCCTTAACCCCCGCTGCGATGCCCTTTCCCCGGGGCTTTCCTGCAGTGGTTTTGGGCTTCGGCTCGGACCACCCGATGGCGTTAGCCGCTTCTCGGATACAGGCCCTCAGGCCAAAAGCCTGGACAGGCGTGCCCGTGGCAAAAGGCTCCCCCTCATCCAGCGCATAGCGCATGCGGAATTCCACCGGATCCACCCCGAGAGCCCGAGCGATGATGTCCATCTGCGATTCGTAAGCCCATATAAGCTGGGGGACGCCGAAGCCGCGAAAGGCCCCCGCCGGCGGCTTGTTGGTGTAGATGCAGTAGGAGTCGATGGAGACGTTTGGGATCCGGTACGGGCCGGCTGAGGTGTAGCCGGACTTGTGTACGATTCTCGGGCCGATCTCTGCGTACGCGCCGGTATCCCAGTAGACGCGGCATTCACGGCCGGTGATGAGACCGTCCTTCACTGCCGTTTTGAGCTTGAAGACAACGCCGTGCTTGGTGATGGTTTGGAATTCCTCCTCCCGGCTGAGCGAGTAGCGCACAGGCCGGCGCGTTATAAGGGCGAGGATCGCCACGAGCGGCTCGAGCTTGGCGTAAACCTTAGCCCCGTAACCTCCGCCCAGGTAGGGAACGCGAACGCGGATACGGTTCAGGGGCAGGCCAAGAATGTTCGCCAGTTCGGTCCGAACAAAGGATGGTGATTGAGTCGCTGACCATACGTTGAGGCGCTCGTTTTCATCCACAAAGGCAAGAGTGACGTGCGGCTCCATCGGCACATGCTGGGAAGGAGGAGAGGTGAAGGTATCCTCGAAGATCCGGTCTGCCTCGGAAAATGCCTTTTCTACATCCCCTTTTCTTAGCTTATAGTGATAGCAGACGTTGGACTTCCCGGCCGGTCTCAGGTGGGCGAGGTCGGCAAAGGAGAGCGCTGGCCGGATCTCTTCGTGGACGACCGGGCTTTCAGGCCGAGTCGCCTCGAGCACGTCCAGAACGGCCGGCAACGGCTCGTAATCGACCGGTACAAGCTCCAAGGCGTCCTGCGCGCTGCGGAGGTTCTCCGCAGCCACGGCCACGACCGGATCGCCGACGTGGAGCACGCGATCAATAGCCAGGATCGGCTGGTCCCGGAATGCGGGACCGAAATAGGGATCCACGCCGGGCATGGCGGCGACATCGGAGCCGGTAAGAACCGCCACGACGCCTTCGCGGGACTCCGCCCTGGATTTTTCGATGCGGATGATGCGAGCGTGGGGGTGAGGGCTTCTGAGGACAGCGACGTGAAGCATGCCGGGCATCTCGATGTTGCCCACATGGAGGACCTGCCCCGTAACTTTCTGGGAAGCATCGGCACGGTTTACAGATTTCCCGACGACCGCGGTGTCTCGCATGGGATCCTTCTCAGGGTCAGGAGATTATCCTGGTCACGCTCCGATTGACCCCAAAGGTTGGAACGAACGTAGAATGCTTACCGGGACCTCCTACCACTAGCACGATCAGATCGTCAGGCTCATCGATCGGGCGAATATAGCCTGGCATCCCCTTTTCAAACAAATGGGGTCTCCGTTTCTTCAGCACGTTTTCCACATTGTCGCGGGAGAAGTGTTCAATTGGAGTGCAAGCGGAATGAAACAAGTGCTCCTTAACGTCGCGCTTTGAAAATCCTCCCTTGCTCAGCGTATCGGCATGTTCCGGCGAAATGAGCAATACAGGATCGCCGCCGAAATAGATATTATTTGTGCCAATGACACAGAGAGCGCTCACGAAGGTTTTTAGCAGCCCCTCGGCATCGAGACTTCCTTGATCAATGAGATTGAGGCTCCCACCCGCCCCGATAACGGTTACGGTGCTTGTATCAGCAGGGTAACCTTTCTCGACATGGAACGGTTCCCAAGGGCTTGCTTCTTCATTTTCAGCGAAGCAAAAAAAGAGTTTGCCGGGCATGCCGTGGGTTGCCCTGTCCATATCACCGGGAGTTCCCCCGCCCACATTGATAAGGACAAGTCTTATTGCCCGACCGATGGTCACGTTCGCCCTCCACCCGGGACCCAACGCTCCCGTATCGGCTTTGAGCCCGATTCGCTTTGCAACCGGACCGTTGACCGCCAGCATGGGACCAACCGGATTCGTCGTCGCTTGGACACCGTACAGGTTAAATGGTGGCTCGCACATGCCCTGGATCGCGGCTACCAGCACGGGCATGTACTCCGGCTTGCAGCCGGCCATGACTGCATTGACAGCCAGCTTCTCAACGGTAAGCTCAGCCCATTGGGGGGGAATGATTCCGATGATATCGTCTGACGCTACACGTGCTTCCGCCAGGAAAGCCTCGACCCTTTCGATGGTAGGTGGAATAACCGGTAGACCATCAGTCCAGCCTTTGGAGAGGAAGTACTCGTAGACGGTCTCCTCAGTTCCTTCGACCTGGACTTGATCTTCTACATCTCTCATAAACCGAGTTCCCCCTTTTTTGGGCCTACCAGCTAGTCGATATTTCGACCGCTTACTCCGCGGTCGCCAAGAAACCCACGTACAACTTCGTCCGCTATACTATTCGCGGCTTGTGAGATTTCTTCCTGCGACATCGTGTCCAGAGGGTGGCGGACCGTGACAAGACGAAAGTCCTTTAGCCCAAGAACCTCGGCCTCAGACTTGGCGAGTGAAGCGAAGACCGTCGTGAAGACAGAAACCGTCGGCACTCCTCTTCGCTCAAGCTCCACACTGTCGTGGCTACACCACGACGAGCATGACCCTCAATCGCCGACGCCATGGATCACCGCGTCGCACAAGTTGACAAGGTCATTCATAATATCAGAGGGCGCGGGCTGTGACTGGATTCGCTTCGTCCGCTTAATGACTCCGGCGATCTTATGCCTTTGCTGGATTGCGGTTGCAAGGGCTTCAAGTACCTCATCGGCGTTTACCTTCTGGTTACTTAGTATGCCAACCGTTTTACCGTGAAGCGTATCCAGACCCGGCGCTAAAGACGCACTTACGGTGCGACCAACTGTTGTCGGTTTTAACATAATATAGGTTGTCATTTTCTCCTCCGTTCGGGCCTCAAGGATTGAGAGCGAGAAGCTTTCGCTGCGCCTCCTCCATGTTCGCAGACCAACGCCCTTGCTCCTTGTAAAACTGGATTGCCGCCGGGTGGTAGGGAAGAGTCACACCAGGATCTAGGGCGCGCTCTCGTGTCCACTCGCGAAATGTCGGGTGAAGCGGTGTGAGCTTATCTATGTTGTCCCAGATGCCCCTAAGAATGGTGGTCACGACCCGATCAGATGAGGCCTTATGGGTTGTAAGATAGATATCGTAGGCTTCCACACAGGTATCCTCGACGACCGCTGCAGCCTCCCGAGCTTTGAGCCAGCGGGGATAGTATCCGGGTACTGCGTTCCGCAGCCGCTTCTCTCCCTCGGAGGAGCAGTCCATGGAGACATGGCGGACTCCTACCGCAGCATCGGCCTCTCTGACCTTGGCGGAGTTTACAGCGTGCATGCTAACATCAGCGCGCCCTTGGACCAGCGCATCCACTCCCTCGTTTGAGGCAGGCACAGGCACCACCTTCACGTCATCCCAGGTCAGCCCTGCACTCGCCAAGTAGCCGTACGCATTATACCAGACTGCCAGCTGTGCCGGGTACTCTCCCGCAAAGCGCTGGCCTTTGGCGTCACGGAT
>JACPAM010000124.1 GCA_016180805.1 Deltaproteobacteria bacterium
CAAGCGTCTTTCTCGGCGCTTCGGTCAACTTTCCCGTCTTCAGGTCCCAGAAGTAGAAAATGTCCTCCCGGCCGCCAGCCTTGATATCCTTCTCGCGCAAAAACTTGCCCGTCGACTCCACCACCAAAAGCGGCAGATCGGTCTGCTCCCGAACAAAGTCTTCCCTGTAGAGATTCTCCCGCATGATCACCTGACAGATCGAGAGGGCCAAAGCCGCATCGCTGCCGATATTCACCGGCACCCAAAGATCGGCATGAATGGCCGAAGGGCTGTAGTCAGGCGCAATCGTGACCACCTTCGTGCCGTTGTAGCGGGCCTCAGCGACGAAGTGAAAGTTCGGGATGTTGGTGTAGGCGGGATTTCCACCCCAAATCAAAATCATGTTCGAGTAAAACCAGTTGTCGGCGGAGTCCGCAATGATCACCTTCCCCATCGTGACGGCCACCCCTTGATGGTCATCCCCGTTATCGGCGGTCACATTGGAAAGAGGCGCCCCGAGGGTCATAAAAAAGGTCGTAGGACCCGCCCCTTCACTACCCGCGTTCATCACCCGCGTCCCCCCCGCCTGAACGATGGCGTCCGGGCCCTCCTTCGTAGCGGTATCGATAATGGCATCGGCAACTTCGGTCAGCGCCTCGTCCCAACTGATGCGCTTCCACTTCCCTTCGCCTCGCTCGCCGACCCGCTTCATGGGATATTTGATCCGGGTCGGATCATAGACCCGGTGGGTGTAGCAAGCGCCCTTCTGGCAGCCCCTCGGGTTGAAATCGGGGACCGAGGGATCGTTGCGCGCGGGATAGTTGCCCGCCTGCTCCTCTCGCACTACGATGCCGTCTTTGACGTAGAGATTGAAGTTGCAAGCCTGCTGGTATGCGCAGTTGGTCAGGTGGGAGCTTTTCACCACTTTGTCCCACTCCCAGGGAGCGCGCCGGATCTCCTCACGCGAATAATCACGACCGCGGAGAAGGCCGCCATCGCCCAGCTCCAGGCTTTCTAACTTCAACTCGAGATCAGCCATTGTTTGCGTCCAAACTTTAGGGGCTTCGCGGCTCCCTTCGCTCCACGGCCTCCCGCATTGACCCTTCCGCGACTTGCTTGCACAAGCTCCCTCGGGGACCGCGCTCTCGGCTGCGGCCGATGGGTTCGTACCATGAGTCGTACCGTCTGTAATCGGACGTCCGCAGCCTCGCTCGCGCTCCCCTCGCTCGCGGATAAGCAGGTCCGTGGCCTTTCTCAACCATTCGCTCCCCCGCTGCCAAACAGTTTGCCCCACTTCGCTTCGATTTCCCGAATGCGCTCCGCGCTGGATCGGATGGAAGGGGGAAACCTGTCCTTCCACGCAAACGGCCTGCACGCCAGGATGATGGCTGAGGAGTGCGTGAAATCGGAGCGCTCCCGCTTGTCGGGCGGGAGCCGGGGATCAATGGGGCTGCCCCAGCAACCGTCTACAACTTGCACAGACTCCCGAGGATCACAGCGCGTGTTCAGGGCCCAGGAAACCTGGAGCCAATCCGTCGGATCGATATCGTCGTCGACCACGATGATCCACCGCAGCATATAAGCCGTGCTGTAGGAGCCCAGGACTTTCAAAGCAGCGTGCAGCGCCTGGCCGCCCCAGGTCTGCTGTAACGCGATGATGAGCCCGCCGTAAGGCGTGCCACCCTCCATAGACCAGACGCCTCGGACTCCCGGAATCTCGCGGTCCAAGAGATCCCATACGACAGCCGAGCGGCGAATGTGACGCCCCAGGGCATAGTCCACAGTCGTGAGCAGAGGAGGGGAGCCCTGAAGTATCGGACTGTTTCGGTGCAGAACCGCGTGAATCCTGACCGGAGGTTGAGGCTTCGACGGGTGGTAATAGCCGGTCCACTCGCCGAAGGGTCCTTCGGGCAGGTCCGGCTCCCGCCCGGGCGGCAAGAACTCCCCTTCGAGCACGATCTCGGCACGCGCCGGAATCGGAAGTCCGCTGTGGGGACCCCTGACGACTTCTACCGGCCGTCCCCGAAGACCTCCGGCATAATCGTACTCCGACATTCCCCACGGCACCGGAAAGTTGGACGCGGCCCACAGCAGCGGATCCTGGCCGCAGCAGATGGCCACGGGACAGCTTTCACCCCTGGCCCAATATTTTTTCCGAATCAAGTCCGTGTGACGACCGGGAGAGAGGTAGACGGTGGCGGTGTTTCGGTTCTGGACCTGCACGCGCTCGGTGCCCAGGTTTACCCAACCCTCGTCGGGATCCCGAGTGATAATCATGCAGGCGGTGCCGATGTAGCGTCCGCCATCTTTTTCATGCCAGCGCGGGGCGGGAAAAAGATTGAGATCCACCTTTTCCCCCTTCACGACGTTCTCGAGCACGGGCCCCGAACCAACCTCATCCGGCGGGCGGGGAGCGAGACTGCGCTCCCGATCGCGCCAGAGCTTCACGTGTTCGAGCTTGGAAGCATCCAGCGGTAGTCCCAACGCGGCCGCCGCCCGCCTGTGCGTGGTGAAGAGATTCGTGGCAACCCGAAAACCTTTAGGATAGCCGGGTATGGCATCGAACAAGAGGGCGGGGGAATCAGGCAACAGAGCTTGCCATTCGCTGATCAGACCGATTTCCGTTTCCCAGTTAGCCCCGTCGACTTTCCTCAAATCTTTCTGGTCTTCGAGGTAGCGCAGGAAAGCCCGCAGGTCGTTAAACGTGAGGCTTTCCGTTGGCAGCTCCCTGTTCATGGTTCGACTCCGCTCACCATAACCGCTCTCTTCTACGCCGCTTGCGCGCGCCTTTCAGCCCTCCTGATCTCGACACGGGTGTCGCGGTCGTTTTGACCGGGCATGCAGATCAAAGGATCGGGTCGGATATGCCCATAGTCTCCAACCAGCTCGATGGGGTTCATGGGGGAGACCATCACGCTCTTGAAGTGGCGCCAGCCATCGAACTGGTAGTTTTCCCATGCGTGGTAAATGATCACCTGGCCGGGTCGGGCCGCCGCCGAGACAACCGCCTGAGCCCGGAAAGAGGCCGCGTCATTGAAGACCTCGATGTCGTCACCGTCCACGATTCCCCTCGAAGCGGCATCGCGCGAATTCACGAACAGGACCGGCTCTCCCCGCTGCAGGCCGAGAATCAAAGCGTCGTCAACCCAGTCGCTGTGGATGCTCCAGCGCGCATGGCCGCCGGTCACCTGCAGCGGATAATCTCCGCCCGCTTTCGGACAGTCCTTGTGCGTCGGTAGATGCTCTTCGAGCTCGAAATACCAGTCGTGGTCGATGTAAAACTGAATACGCCGGGTGAGCGTTGGATAGGGCTGCTTTTTTTTCGTGTGCCAGGTGAGAGGCACCAGGGGCTCGCCCACCTCCATGTCGCAGGCATTGCCGATGGAGCGCATCGCCGTCCCAAGGCCCGTGTAGGCGGCGAAACCTCTTTCCCTGACTTCCTCCCACCCGATCTGCTCCACGTTGCCGGTGTTGAGGAAGGCGTCCCGGGCCACCCCCTCCTCGTCATCCTCCGCGTAAAGCCCCCCGCATGTCACGCTCTCGGGAAGCCTATCGAACCTTCTCTCTTTGCCGTCCTTGTCCCGGTAAGCCCCCAGGCCCCGTGCCCGCGCCCGCTCGGCGATCTTCCGCGCAAGACGCACGAAGACCGTCCACTCGCTGAGCGACTCATATAGAGGCTCGCATGCCTTGTTGCTGACGTGCATGAAAGGCGACTGCGTGCATGCCCACAGGTTGGTCGAGGTCCGCTCATACCAGCCGCAGGCAGGCAAAACGTAATCGGAGTAAAGACCGGTGGCGCTCACGCGCCAGTCCACCGTAACCACGAGCTTGAGCTTCGGCAGCAGCGTCTGGATGAGTCGATTCGTGGCTCGGGCTCGGCGGAAGACATTCCCGCCAACCTGAAAGAGGACCCGGGGCTCCTTTTCGACCGGGCGGACCAGAAACTGCCATCGCTTCGCCAGGGCTTCTTTGACATAGTCGCCAACGGGGCGCTTCAGATGCGGGTCCCAACTGTTATGCCGCTCGCTCAACTCCAGGAGCCCGCCGTGGAACAAGTGCTCCATGCACGTCGCCGAGATCCCGCCGGAGGCGACGATCTGCTTGCCATACTCGTAAAGGATCATCTCGGTGGTGTAGCCGTCTTCCTTCCAAGCCGAATAGCGGGGGTCGCTCGAAGCAGCCGAAAGAAGCATCTGGTGCCCGCGGCGCTCCAGGGCGCCAAGCGCGGTATCGGGGTGCAGCGCCGGGAAGGCGCTAAACGACGCTCCTTTTCTTCCCATGTGGCCGCACAGGGCAAACACCAAGAGAATCGCCCGCTCGATCAGATCGCCGTGGTAGAATTTCCCCCAGTTGCCCGCCGACACGTTGACCACGCCGCGGGCTGTGGCGATCTCGCGCGCCAGCTTTTCGATCAGGGATGGCGGGACCCCGGTAATCGCCGCCGCTTTCTCGGGCGTGAACCCGCGATCGAGGTGTTCGCGCAGAAGCTCGAAGACGGGGCGCGCCTTGATCTCTCCGGATAGCGTGCGAACCTCATACTCTCCTTCAAGGGCTGGAGCCTTGCCATCGAGGGTCAGGCTTTTGCGCGGCGCCTCCACCACCTGCCCGCAGCTCTCATCATAAAAATAAAAAACATCCTCTCTGCCGCCGGGTTTCAGATCTTTCTCGCGCAAGAGCCTGCCGTTATCCGATCGAACTAAAAGCGGAAGATCGGTTTGCTCCCGCACAAACTCCTCACGGTAGAGCTTTTTCTCAACGATGACCTGGGCCACTCCCAATGCCAGCGCGGCATCGGTCCCGACATTTATCGGCACCCAGAGATCGGCATGGATCGCCGAGGGGCTGTAGTCCGGCGCGATGGTGATGAGGCGCGCGCCGTTGTAGCGGGCTTCGGCGAGGTAGTGAAAATTGGGGATGTTGGTGTAAGCCGGGTTTGCGCCCCACGTCAGGATGAGATCCGCGTGAAACCAGTTGTCGGCCGAGTCAGCGAAGATGATCTTGCCCAGGGTGATCGCCACCCCCTGATGGTCGTCGCCGATTTCGGCATTTACGCTCGGATGAGGCGAACCGAGGGCCTCGAAGAAGGCATTGGGGGCCATCCCCTCGCTGCCCTGGCTATGGACCCGAGTCCCGCCTCCCTGAATGACGACCTCAGGACCGTCCGTCGTGAGCACATCGATCAGGGGATCGGCAATCTCGGTCAAGGCTTGATCCCAGCTCACCCGCTGCCACCGTCCCTGCCCGCGCTCTCCCACCCGCTTCAGCGGATATTTGATCCGCGTGGGATCATACATCCTGTGGACGTAGCAGACACCCTTCTGGCAGCCGCGCGGGTTCGGATCGGGAACCGAAGCATCGTTCGGCGCAGGATAGTTCCCGACCTGCTCCTCGCGCAGGACGACGCCGTCCTTGACGTAAAGATTGAAGTTGCAGGCCCGCTGGTACCAGCAGTTGGTTGGATGGGAAGACTTCACCACCCGATCCCATTCCCATGAGCTCTTCTGTAGCTCGCCGGAGGAAAAGGTGAAGGTATCGCTTCGGGGGTCACCCTTCACCTCCAAGCCTCCCAGCTCTAGCCTTAACGGAATCATTTTCCTTTAGTTTCAGCTTCACCCTCACCCTACCCTCTCCCTTGGAGGGAGAGGATCAAAGGTGAGGGTGTAAAAATTCCAAATATCTTTGGTTAGGATCTACTTTCTCAACGCCCCAAGACCCATTTCATTCGTTCAACCACTTCTTGAGGTTGCGCAATCAGTTCTTTTGCCAGCGACGCCAGCTCTTCCCCGTCGAGGAGTTTGACTTCCCATCCTCTTTTCTTGGCTTCGGCTCGAAGCTCCGGATCGCCCACGGCTCTGGCGAAGGCGTCGCGGAGGGTCCTAACGATCTCCGCGGGAACTCCGGGCGGAGCTAGAATGGGGCGGCCGAGCATGGGAGCGGAGACAACCACCCGGGCAAGCCGCCGGCCGGATTCGGGCGTCTTGTACCGCTCCATCAGCTCATAAATCGTCGGGACTTCCGGCAGTCTCGGATCCCGTTTTCTGCCGGTTTGAAGCAGCACGCGCACGAAACCCTCTTTGTGCCAGCTCCTGTATGGCTCACGGCCGAAGTACGTGGCTACGAGCGGTGACCAGCACAGGACTTCGCCCCTAAGGACACCGAGGTCGATCTCCGGCCCGCCCGGATAACCGCTGACAATTTTGATCTTAATACCAAGGGTCTCCTCGAGTAGCCTGGGGATATAATGGCCGGTAGTAGTTGTTCCCGAACTGCCGCACTTGGGAGGTTCCTTAGCTGCGCGAAGGTCGTCCGCTGTGCGGTAGGGCGAGTCCGAACGGATATAAAATAAGATCTCATTTTGCTCCGGCGAGCCGATCCATGTGAACTTCGCCCAATCGAACTGAACCTCTTTTCGTCCGATGAGCTGCTCAAAGTAGAGCGCCGGATTGACAGCGCCGAGAGTCAGCCCGTCCGGTTTCGCAATTCCATAGACATAGTTTGCCGCGACCAGCGAGCCTGCCCCTGGCATATTCTGGGAAATGATGTCGGGATTTCCCGGGATATGCTTGCCTAAATAGCGGGCGACAACGCGCGCCCACAGGTCATAGCCTCCTCCGGCGGTGGTTCCGATAAGAAGCCTGATGGACTTTGCTTTGTAGAAAGGCTCCTGCGCAAAAGCGGCTGGATCAAGGGACAAAGGGATGAAGAGATAAAGGGAGAGCGCAATCAGCCCATTGATCCCTCTAGCGCGTAAACTCTGTAACCCTTTTGGGGTCATGGGCAAACCCCTTTCCTACACTGGCTCGGCTTGAGCCACGTAGCGCTCCGCCTCGACCAAGTTAGTGACCGCGGGAGCTGTGACAGGGCTTTCCATATCGGTAAAGAAAATATTCGGCGTGCACCCCCAGTCCACCCCGTCTTTGTCGGGCTCGTAATTGCCGCCGTGGTGAATCACGACCATCCCGGGTAGAATCCGAGAAGTGACGTAGGCCGGAAGAACTCCCACTCCCTTGTCGTTATGAATCCTGACTAAATCCCCATCCTTAATTCCCCTGGCTTGGGCGTCCGCTGCATTCATCCAGATGGCATGGCGATAGCAATCGCCACGCAACCAGGGAATGTTCCAAAAGGTGGTGTGATTGCGATACCTCGGATAACAGCTCAAAAGCATCAACGGGAAACGCTTCACGTCCGCATGGTCCATGCCTCGGTATATGGGCTGATAAGCTGCGAAAGGAGCCAGGTCCCGCCAGTCATTAGGGAGGTTATCAATAAGCTGGCCGTGATCATCGAAGTGAAGCTTCCCTCGCTGCGACTCGTCGCCAACGATATGGCTATAAAGCTCAATCTTGCCGCTCCGAGTCTTCAGCGGCTTTCCCCCCTCGATAAAACTCTTGTACCCGTGCCAGGGCTCGTCATACGCCTCATCCACATTGATCAAACAGTCCTTGGTGAATTTCCTCCACTGAGGAGCTTTGACTCCTTGCTTGCGCAGCGCCTTCGCGCAGCTCCGGTACTCATCTCTGAGGTAACGCTCCCAGCTCTCGTCCCAGTTGCCCCGCTTGTAGTAGCGGTTGTACTGCTCGCCGATGCCCAGCCGGCGCGCCAGCTCAGAGTAGACCCAGTCGTCTGGCCTCGCCTCTCCCTGTGGCGGAACAACGCCGGGGAGGAATGTGTAATTCGCGAAGCCTCCATAGCCCGCAGTTTGAATTGTCCGTTGTTCCAGCGTCATCTCAGTCAGAGGAAAGATCACATCGGCATGACGGGCCATCGAAGCCATCTGGGTACCCGCCCACACAACAAACTCAAGCTTCTCGAGCGCCTTAAGCTGATCATTTGTGGAATCGACGTTGTTGTTGAGCGTGTTCGTACCCGGACCGTAGTATGTTCCCCAAAGCATCATCTTAGGATTGGGCAGGGTCTCTTCTGTGGCGGTCCCGTTGTCTTCAATGGTGTCTTCGATGGCGCCTCCTGCCGTTCCCCCGGCCCAAACCCTTGACAAAGGCCGCTTGGGAAGCGGACCTGTACGCCATCCGATCTTTCGCTTGTATTCCTCAACGCTCATCTCGCCGGAGCGAACCTTATCCTGAAGCAGTACCATCTGGGCCCACTTGTGGCTGCGATACATCTTCGGAATCATTCGCCTCGGAATATCTCCGTATGGCATGAGCACGCTGGGCTTGTCGCGAAAACGCAAATGAAGGGGCACGGAACCTCCTGCCACACCCCAATAGCCCATAATGGCCTGGAGACTAGCCGCCCCACGAGCCGTGTTTTCCCCCCGGCTCTTTCTGTCCAGTCCGTAGCCTTTCCACAGCCAGGTAGGCTTCATCCGCGCATAGAGGCGAGCAAACTCCCGGATCGTCTCTGCTGGAACCGTGCAGATCTTCTCCGCCCATTCGGGTGTCTTCTCGATACCATCAGTCTCGCCAAAAATATAGGCGCGCCACTTCTCGAAGCCGCCCTGATCGACGTACTTCGCCACGAACTCCTTGTTGTATAGGTTCTCTCTGATGAGCACGTTGGCCACGGCCAGCATCATGGCCGCATCCGTCCCGGGCTTGATGGGAATCCACTGATCCGCCAGAACCTCCGCAGCGACCGTGTACCGACAGTCGATACAAATGACAGGCGTGCCTCTCTCTCTAGCCATCTTGATGTAGTAGGCCAACTGGTGCCCGGGTCCGAAGTGTGTGATCGTCGGCTCAAACCCCCAAAGGACGATCATTTTGGTATTCATCAGGAAATCGGCCATGTCGTTGGAGCCTTCACCGTAGGACCAACCCGGCACGCCCGCCATGAGGTGCATGGCAAGCCGCCCGGGATCCATGGAGCACCATCCCCATCCCTCGATTCCCGCACCCCACAGACCAAATAGCCGCTCAAGCCGAGCATTGGGCGCATACGGAGTAAAGACCGAGTAAGGCCCGTAGCGCTCCGCCACCTCTTTCATCTTGTTGGCCACAAGGTCGAGAGCCTCGTTCCAGGTAATGCGCTCGAATTTTCCCTCTCCCCTCTTGGTCCCTTCCACCCGCTTCATGGGGTAGAGGATGCGCTCAGGCGAAGTGGCGAGCTTGTGGAACATCCATCCCATAGGGCAGCCCCGGAGCTGAAGCCGGTTTTTGATCAGGTCGAGATCGGAGACAACCGCGTCCTCCCGCCCGACGCCGCGGTTGTAATGATCGTCGGGCTCAATAGCGGTGACCTTGCCGTTGCGCCTGCGGACCTTGAGCACGCACTGGCTGCCGCCGCAGTTGATCCGACACCCGGTGTAGAGAACTTCCTCGTCGGCGTGAAGGTTTTTGAGCTTTCTGACGATACCGTCGCGCCGCGTCCTTACCCCAACTCTGTTTCTCGATGGCATAGACAGCTCAAGCCTCCTTCAAAGTGCGATGGTTCAAGTCGTTTAAGACGGTGCTGAACAAGAGTTTTTCATGCTTCGACTAGCTCAGCATGAACGGAAATTCGTCAATCTTTTCAACACTTGCTCCGTTCGCCCTGAGCGTGTCGAAGGGTGAACGGAGGCTTTTTCAGCAACCTGTTAAGCCGTTCAAGCAGTTAACCACATTGAACGCTTTGAACGTTTTAAACGTTCGGTTGCCGTCTTGGCTTGGCGAGCAGGCCCTGGCTTTGATTACGCCCGCCAATCATCCGGGAGCTTACTGTAGTTGGGGCCCTTTCCCGGCGCGTACTTTTCAGGCTCGTGCCGAAAAGTGTTTCGGCAGTCTACCGAACAAAAATAAAAGCGCGCCCCCCAGAATTGCACCTTGCCGCCTGGAGCGCTTTTTTCGTCCACTTCTTTCTTGCATACAGGATCGGTAGCCATGGCTCACCTCACAATGCAAATTGCAGAATGCAAAAGGCAAACTGCAAAATTCAGATTACAAATTCTCCACTCTGTGTCCCTGCGCCGTTTTTCAATTTGCATTTTTCATTTTGCATTTTGACCTGATCAGTTAATCTTCCTCATTTCCACCCGGGTGCCGCGGTCGCTCGGACCCGGACTAAAACTCACAACATCGGACCGTAGGTGACCGTAATCCCCAACCAACTCGATGGGATTCAGGGGCGAAGGCATCACGCTCTTGAAGTGGCGAAAGCCCTCAAACTGGTAATTCTCCCAGCCGTGGTAAATGATCACCTGCCCAGGTCTCACCGCCGGTGAGACCATCGCCTGAATCCTGAAGTTTCCCACATCGTTGTAGACCTCCAAAAATTCCCCATCCCTGACGCCCCGGCTCTTGGCATCCGCCACGCCGATCACCGCCACAGGCTCACCCCGCTGTAAACTCAAAATAATTGAGTCATCAATCCAATCACTGTGCAGGCTCCAGCGAGTATGCCCTCCGGTGATCTGCAACGGATAGTCGCCGCCGGCCTTCGGACAGTCCTTGTGGGTCGGCAAATGCTCATCCAGCTCCAGGTACCAATCGTGGTCGATGTAGAACTGAATTCGCCGCGTAAGCGTCGGGTAGGGCTCCTTTTTCTCCGTGTGCCAAGTGAGCGGCACAATCGGCTCTCCCACCTCCATGTCACAGGCGTTGCCCAGGGATCTTATGGCTGTGCCGAGGCCTGCGTAGGCTGCAATCCCCCGCTCTTTGAACTCCTCCCACTCTATCTGCTCCCTGTTTGTGGAATTCATGAAGGCATCCCGCGCCACGCCCTCCTCGTCGTCTTCGCCGTACAGCCCGCCACTGGTAACTTTCTCTTCGAGCCCATCCAGCTTTCTCTCCCTGCCATCCTTGTCAAGGTAGGTCAGAACGCCACGTTCCCGGGCCCGCTCGCTCACCTTCCGAGCCAAACGAACGAATATTGTCCAATCGTTCAGTGACTCGTACAGGGGGTCCACTGCTCTGTTAATGACTTGCATAAAGGGCGATTGAGTGGATCCCAGCATGGAAGTAGAGGTGCGCTCGTACCATCCGGAGGCTGGCAGGATATAGTCGGAGTAGAGCCCCGTTGCGCTCATGCGCCAGTCCACGGTGACCATGAGCTTGAGCTTCGGCAGCAACGTCTTGAGGAGCTGATTCGTCGCCCGGCCCCTGCGAAAAACATTTCCGCCGATCTGAAAAAGTATCCGCGGCTCCTTTTGTGGTGCCGGAATCACCCTTTGCCATTGCTTGGCAATAGCCTCATCTGCGTATTCTCCTACCGGCCTCTTGAGGTACGGATCCCAACTGTTGTGCTTCTTGCTAAGGTCGAGAAGACCGCCGTGAAAGTAGTGAACCATGGCCGTTAACCCAACAGAGCCGGCGGCGGTTGCCTGCTTGCTGTAGTTGTAGAGGATCATTTCGGTCGTATAACCATCCTCTTTCCACGCAGCGTAGCGGGGATCGGTTGCCGAAGCAGAGAGGAGCAGTTGGTGTCCATGGCGCTCCAATGCACCCAGTGCCGTGTCGGGAGTGAGCGCAGGAAACGCGCTGAAGCTCGCCCCCTTGCGCCCCATGTGCCCGCACAGGGCAAACAGAAGAATAATCGCCCGCTCTATCAGGTCGCCGTGATAGAACTTTCCCCAGTTGGCCGTCGTAATGTTAACTACCCCAGTCGCCTCGGCCACCTCCCGCGCCAGCCGCTCAATCAGAGAGGGTGACACGCCCGTAATACCCGCCGCCCTCTCCGGAGTAAAATTCCCATCAAGCCTCTCCCGAAGCAACTCAAACACCGGCCGCACCCGCACCTTCCCAGAAAGTGTCTCCGCCTCATACTCCCCCTCCAGCGCAGGCACCAACCCACCAAGCGCTAAACTCTTGCGCGAGGCCTCCCTGATCCGGCCAGATGCCTGATCATAGAGATAAAAGGCGTCCTCACGCCCGCCCCGCTTCAAGTCCTTTTCCCGCAGCAGCTTGCCGCTGTCTACACGGACCAAAAGCGGCATATCCGTCTGCTCCCGCACAAAACCCTCACGATAAAGCTTATCCCTGATGATCACCTGCGCCATGGCTAACGCCAGGGCCGCGTCCGTCCCAACGTTCACCGGCACCCACAGGTCAGCATGAACCGCCGAGGCATTGAAGTCCGGCGAAACGGTAATTACACGTGCACCGTTGTACCGAGCCTCACTAATGTAGTGAAAATTAGGGATGTTGGTATAAGCCGGATTGCCGCCCCAGGCCAGAATCACATCCGCGTGAAACCAGTTGTCCGCCGAGTCTGCGAACATGATTTTCCCCACGGTAACACCGGCTCCCTGGTGTCCATCGCCAATCTCTGCGTTCTGGCTCGGAAGCGGAGAACCAAGAGCCTCGAAGAAAATGTTGGGCGCCACACCCTCACTGCCTTGACTGTGAACACGCGTACCGCCACCCTGGATGATGGTATCCGGACCATCCGTGGTGAGCACGTCAATGACCGTATCCGCAATCTCTGTGAGAGCCTGGTCCCAACTCACACGCTGCCAACGCTGCTCCCCGCGCGGACCTACCCGCTTCAGAGGATACTTCACCCGCGTCGGGTCGTACATGCGGTGGACGTAGCAAGCGCCTTTCTGGCAGCCGCGCGGGTTGGGGTCGGGAACCGAAGGGTCGTTCGGCGCCGGGTAGTTCCCCACCTGCTCCTCCCGCAGCACCACGCCGTCTTTAACGTAGAGATTGAAGTTGCACGCCCGCTGATACCAGCAGTTGGTGAGATGGGTTGCTTTGACCACCCGGTCCCACCCCCACTCTTCCTGCCTTAGCCTTTGCAGATCATACGGAGACTCCTGACCCACACCTCCATCGGCGTGCGCGAATCCTTCCAACTCCAGAGCGAGCTTCAACACAGTTAGCCTCCCCTATCGGTCGCGCCGAATGGTGACCGGCTTACGAGGGCCTCGCCAACGGCGCTTTGAAACTTCCGGTCGTAAATTTCTTGAGCATTCGGTCGATGCTTTCTCCGTAGCGCGTCGGGTAACCGCTGAAGGAGGCCGAGCGCTCCAGCCACTTTTCGCAGTGCGTGCAGCCTGAGCAGCCCAGGCGGCAGTCTTTTCTCCGGAAAAACTCCAGAAAACCTTCGAGCCGTTTGTTGTCCAGGATGACCGGAAACTCACCGAACGGATCGATGCCGTCCAGCCCGATGACAAGATCGTTGAGATTGCCGGAATAACTGCGCGCCGAGTACGCGGCCACCGCCCGCACAACCCACTCGCCTCCTTTTTCTCTCCCGGCCAGCTTGAACTCACGAAAGCCCAACTCCTCGTAGACCGCGAGATCCTCGGGCCGAATCCACGGCGCCTTGATCAATTCGACGGGACTGGTCGCCTTGAGCTGGGCGCATTTCGCCAGCGAGTAATCCAGGTAGCAGCCATGACGGAAGCTTTCCGAGGCATGACTGATGAAGTTGGCGTGATAGTCCCTGAGCGGGCAATGGACGAGACAGCCCAGATTGACAATGGGCACAAGTTCGCAACTGAGCCTTTTCCTGAGCGCCCTGAGGAGCTTGAAATCGCGGTTCAGGTACTCGGGGAGGTAAATCGCGTCAACGCCAAGGCGGTCGTAAAAGAGCGCCTGATCGAGCGTATCGACGCGCACAAGGCTCGACAGGCTCACGCTGAGCTCGGGGTAGCGGCGCTTGACCATCTCGATCACGTAAGGGTTGGTCGCCACGACCCCCTCCGCCCCGGCATCCGTCAACCAGCCCAGCCGCTCCGCCAGCCACTTCTGTCCCTCGGCGGTGAACTCGCGATTGGTGCTGCACGAAGCGTTCAGCGTGTAGACGAAGCCGATTCCGCGCCCGCGGCACTCGGCGATATGCTCCGCTAACTCGTCTTCTTTGACGGCCGGTAGCCACTTCATCGCCCGGGCTCCCGGCTCTTCCACGAGGGAGCCATAGACCCGAGCCACCGGGTAAGCGGCCAAGGCTTCCATGAAGGCCGGCTCAAAAGTCGTGGGAACGATGAGCTTCATTGCCCCATTCTCCTAAGCTCAACGCGCGTTTCGCGATCGCTAAGACCGGGATGGAACGATTCTGACGTGGATTGAAGATGGTAATAGCCACCGGCCAGCTCGAGCGGATTCATCGGAGAAGCCATGACCGATTTGAAGTGTCGCCACTGTGGAAACTGAAAGTTCTCCCACGCATGGTAAATCAGCAACTGCCCCGGTCTTACCGCCGGGGAGACCGCCGCCACGCACTGAAATGCGGCGACATCATTGTAGACCTCGATGCGATCTCCGTCACTAATGCCGCGCGCGGCGGCGTCAACCCGAGAGACGAAAATAGCCGGCTCCCCGCGCTGGAGTCTGAGGAGCATCGCATCATCGGCTTGGCAGGAATGGACGCTCCAGCGCGCATGCCCGCCGGTGAGCCGGAGGGGATAATCCCCACCCACTTTGGGGTCTTCCTTCTGCGCCGGCAGCTCCTCGCCAAACTCGATGTACCAGTCATGGTCGAGGTAGAACTGCATGCGCCGCGTCTGGGTGGGATAGGGCTCCTTTTTGACGATGTGCCAGGTCAAAGGCACCAAAGGCTCGCCGGGATTCACGTCGCACGCGTTGCCGATGCTGCGCGCCGTGAGGCCGAGACCGGTCGCGGCCACCAACCCTTTCTCCTTTGCTTCCTCCCAATCAAGCTGCTCGACATTGGAGGTGTTGAGATAGTAGTCCCGTGTGATCCCTTCTTCATCCCCATCATCGTAGAGGCCATTTCCCGTCACTTTCTCATGCAAATTGTCCAGGCGCCGCGTGCTCCCATCCGGGTGGAGGAAGCTCAGGAGGCCGCGGGCTTTCGCGCGCTCTTCGATCTTTTGCGCGAGAAGGCATGCGATTTCCCACTCGCCTTTGCTTTCGCCCAAGGGCTCCTCGGCCTTGTTGATGATAAAGCCGTACGGGTAGTCGATCTTCAGAGGGCCATAGAAACTGAACTTCTCGTACCAGCCTGCTGCCGGGAGGACATAATCAGAATAAAGAGCTGTCGAGCCCCAGCGTGTGTCTACCGTCAGCAGGAGCTCAAGCTTGGGAAGAAGCGTCTTTAGAACCTGGTTCGTCGCCCGCACCCGGTGCACGATGCTTCCCCCGAACTGAATGACCGCCTTGGGGGTCCGATCCGGACTTGGCCAGACGTGGTGCCAACCCTTTTCCAGAGCCTCATCAACATAGGCCTGGAGCGGGCGCTTGAGCGCGGGGTCCCAGCTCTGGTTTCTCTTACTCAGCTCCAAAAGACCGCTGTGGAAAAAGTGAAAGAGCGAGCTTGGATTGACCCGGCGTTTGGCGGCCGCATCGCGAGCATACTCCAGGATAATCATCTCATCGGTATAGCCCTGAGACTTCCACTGGGCGTAGCGCGGATCCGTGGACGCGGCCGCCCGCAGGAGAAGCCACCCCGACACCAGCCCACCCGGAGCTAAGGTGTCGGCAGCCAATCCCGTGTAGCCGTTGTACACGGCTCCTTTTCTCCCCATGTGGCCGCACAGCGCGACCAGGAGGATGATCGCACGCTCGATCTCATGCCCATGATAGAATTTACCCCAGTTGAAGGTAGTCACGTTGCTCACGGCCTGGGCGTGCGCGATCTCTCGGGCAAGCGCTCGGATCATGGCAGCGGAAACACCGGTCACGCGGGCGGCCTCCTCAGGCGCGTAAGAGCGAAGATGCTCCTTCAGGAGTTCGAAGACAGGCTTGACCTCGATCTCCCCGTTTGCGGTGGCGACGCGAAACTTACCCTCAAGCGCAGGCACGGCATCACCCAAAGCGAGACTATCCCAAGGGGCCGCCGCGAGCTTGCCGGTCTCGAGGTCCCAGAAGTAATAGAGATCATCGCGGCCGCCGCGCTTTAAATCCCCCTCGCGCAAGAATTTTCCGTTATCGGCTCGAACCAGGATAGGAAGATCGGTTTGCTCGCGGACGAAATCCTGCTTGAAAAGCCTCTCGCTCACTATGACCTGGCACATGGAAAGAGCCAACGCGGCATCACTCCCTATGTTTACAGGCACCCAGAGATCGGCGTGGATGGCAGAGGGGCTGTAGTCCGGGGCAATGCAAACGACGCGGGTCCCGTTGTAGCGGGCTTCGGTCAGAAGGTGGAAGTTGGAGATATTCGTATAGGCCGGGTTTCCGCCCCAAATAAGGACGAGATCCGAGTACCACCAGTTGTCTACCGAGCCGCCTACGAAGGGCTGCCCAAAAACCAGAGCGGATCCCAAGTGCTCGTCCCCCAGCTCGTTGGTGGCTGGGGCGTAGGGAACGCCCAAAGCGTCCATCAACGCTTCAAAGCCCGCTGATTCACTGCCCAACGTCCCGCTTCCCGGAAAGCGCACGATCGTTTCCACCCCATCTTTGGCAATGACATCGATGAGCTTGTCGGCGATCTCACTTAGGGCTTGCGCCCAGCTAACCCGTTGCCAATCGCCGCCGCCGCGCTCACCCGCGCGTCTGAAGGGATAAAGGATGCGGCGCGCATCGTGGCGGTGCGAGACCAATCCCTTCTGGCAGCCCCGCGGGTTCCAGTCGGGGAGATCGGGATCCTGGGAAAGAGGATGGCTGCTGCCTTGCTCCAGCCGGACGATCGCCCCGTCCTTGACGTAGGCATGTAAGATGCACGGCTTCTGGTAGGAGCAGTTGTTGTGGCAGGTAACCTTGATCACCCGGTCCCAGCTCGTCGAAGCCATTTCTTCCATCTTAGCCTTGTCCACCCCGAGCAAGGAGCGATGCGGACTGAGGTCCGAGTCGGCTCAGCCCCCGTTACTCGCTCCTCAGTCCTGCCCGGCCCTTCTCAGCTCCACCCGCGTCTCGCGGTCGCTGTAACCCGGATAGAAAGTGTCCGAGGTGGGCTGCACATGATAATAACCGCCGGCGAGCTCCAACGGGTTTAGCGGAGAAGCCATCACGTTCTTAAAGTGGCGCCATCCCCTGAACTGGTGGTTCTCCCAAGCGTGGTACATAACGACTTGTCCCGGCTTCAGCGCGGGCGACACTCCCGCCAAAGCCTGAAACGAGGAAACGTCGTTGTACGCTTCCACCCGGTCGCCGTCCTGAATTTGTCGTGCCTCGGCGTCTTCCCCCGACACAAAGATCAAAGGCTCGCCTCTTTGCAGCCGGAGAAGAAGGGTGTCATCGACCTGGTTCGAATGGACGCTCCAGCGTGCATGCCCGCCGGTAAGCCTGAGCGGATAATCCCCGCCCGCTTTGGGGTCTTCTTTCTCGACCGGCAATGCTTCGCCGAATTCGAGATACCAGTCGTGGTCGATGTAAAATTGCATCCGCCGCGTCTGTGTGGGATAGGGCTCTTTTTTGTTGATGTGCCAGGTCAAGGGAACCACGGGCTCGCCCGGTGTGATGTCGCACGCGTTGCCGATGCTGCGCGCGTTTAACCCCAGGGCGGTCAGGGCTACCAGACCTTTCTCCTTCGCCTCCTCCCACGGCATTTGCTCGACGTTCGCCGTGTTCACGTAGAAGTCCCGGGTGACGGCCTCCTCATCCTCTTCGGTATACATCCCGTTAGTGGTGACCCGGTCGTACAGATCATCCAGGCGACGCGTGGTGCCGTCAGGATGGGGGATAGTCTGAATGCCCCGGGCCTTGGCTCGCTCCTGGATCTTTTTGGCCAAGAGGCAGGCAATCTCCCACTCGTTTTTGCTTTCCCCAAGGGGATCGATCGCCTTATCGATCACGAAGCCGTAGGGGTAGTCGGTCTTCTGCGGCCCGTAGAAACTGAACTTCTCGTACCAACCCGCCGCCGGAAGCACGTAGTCGGAGTACAACGCCGTGGCCGTCCAGCGCGGATCTATCGTGACGATGAGCTTGAGCTTCGGAAGGAGCGTTTTCAGGATCGTCTCGGTGGCGCGGGCCCGCCTGAGCATGCTGCCGCCGTAATGGATGAGAGAGCGCGGCTCCTTGCCCGGCCTCGGCCAGACCTTGTGCCAGCCTTTCTCCAGAGACTCCTTCACGTACTCCGCCACCGGGCGCTTCAGCGTGGGATCCCAGCTGTTGTGTTTTTGGCTCAACTCTAGCAGCCCGCCGTGGAAATAAGTGAAGAGCGTGCCCGAGACGATCCGCTCTTTGGCCATCGCTTCCTGGGCATACTCCAATATGATCATCCCGTCGGTGTATCCCTGAGATTTCCACTGCGCATACCGGGGATCGGAGGCGGCCGCGGCTCGAAGCAGAATCCATCCCGCAACCATGCCGCCAGGGGCTAAGGTATCGGCGGCCCCTCCGGTGAAGCCGTGATAAACGGCTCCCCTCCTTCCCATGTGACCGCAGAGCGCAAAGACCAAGATGATCGCCCGCTCAATCTCGTCGCCATGGTAGAACTTGCCCCAATTAAATGTCGTCACGTTTGTGACCGCGCCGGCCCGGGCGATCTGCCGGGCCAGGTCTCGGATTACCGCAGGCGCGGTACCGGTAACGGTCGCGGCCTTTTCCGGCTGGTAGTCTTGGAGATGAGCCTTCAGGACTTCAAAGACCGGTTTGACTTCCACAGTCCCGGCGGTTGTCGCGACGCGATAGCTTCCCTCCAAGGCCGGGACCATATCGCCTAAAGCGAGGGTCTGCCGCGACGCCTCCTTGAGCTGGTTCGCGCTCTGGTCCCAGAAATAGTGGAGGTTATCCCGACCGCCCCGTTTCAGGTCAGCTTCCGTGAGAAACTTCCGCGTGTCGGTCCGAACCAGGAGGGGAAGGTCGGTCTGCTCGCGCAGGAAGTCTTCTTTGTAGAGCCGCTCTTCGACGATGACCTGAGCCATGGCGAGCGCCAGCGCGGCGTCCGTTCCGATGTTCACGGGCACCCACTGATCGGCGTGGATAGCCGAGGGGCTATAGTCCGGCGCGATGCAAACGATGCGCGTCCCGTTATAGCGCGCCTCCGTCAAGAGGTGAAAATTGGAGATGTTGGTATAGGCGGGATTTCCGCCCCATATGAGGACCACATCCGCGTACCACCAGTTGTCAACCGAGCCGCCCACGTACGGTTGCCCGAACACCTGGGCCACCCCTTGGTGCTCATCACCCAGGTCCGCCATGATACTGGTGAACGGAATGCCCAAGACGCTCATCAGGCCCTCGATCCCGACCGATTCGCTGCCCAGGGTTCCGCTGCCGGTAACACGCAGGATGGTGTCGAGCCCGTCGGTGGTGAATATGTCGATCAGCTTATCTGAAATCTCCTCTAACGCCTGATCCCAAGAGATCCTCTGCCATTTGCCTTCTCCGCGCTCTCCCACGCGCTTGGACGGATACCGGGTCCGGGTCGCGTCGTAGGAGCGCGCCGCCATCACCAGCCCTTTCTGGCAACCCCGCGGCTCCCAGTCCGGGACATCCGGGTCATTGGGATGAGGATGGGTATTGCTTTGCTCTACACGAACGAGCGTGCCATCCTTGACATAGGCATTGAGGATGCACGGTTTCTGGTAGGAACAGTTGTTGTGGCAGGTGACCTTGACTACACGGTCCCAGCTTAGTCCGCCGTTGGCTTTCGCTTGTTCACCGATCATGGGTGGCCTCCCAATAGTTGGTCAGGAAGGGAAAGGGGTCGGGAGTCTTTCGGTCAGGACTCCCTTGACGGAGGAGCCTCCTACGCTCCCACTTTTCGCACCTCCACGCGCGTCCCTCGGTCGCTGAAGCCCGGGTAGTTGCTCATCGTGATCGGACGAATCTGGAAGTAATCCCCGGCCAGTTCGATGGGGTTCATCGGGGATGCCATCACGCTCTTAAAGTGGCGCCAGCCGTCGAACTGGTAGTTCTCCCAGGCGTGGTACATGATCACTTGCCCGGTCTTGACCGAAGGCGAAACCGTCGCGTGCACCTTAAATGAGGCAACGTCGTTCAAAACTTCAACGACCTCCCCGTCGCGCACTCCTCTGGACTCGGCATCTCGCGCGCTCATGAACATCACCGGCTCGCCCCGCTGGAGTTGGAGGAGGAGCGACTCGTCGACTTGGTCGCTGTGAATGCTCCAGCGCGCATGCCCGCCGGTGATCATCAACGGATAATCACCTCCCGCCTTGGGAGGGTCCTTGTGGACCGGCAGGTCTTCCCCGAGCTCGCGAAACAGATCGTGGTCGATCAAGAACTGAATGCGCCGGGTGAGCGTGGGATAGGGATCCTTCCTTTCGGTATGCCAGGTGAGCGGCACCACGGGTTCTCCGGGAACGATGTCGCAGGTATTCCCAATCGAGCGCATGCCGGTGCCAACGCCGGTATAGTGGGCGATCCCGCGCTCCTTAAAGTCCTCCCAGTCGATCTCCTCGACATTGGAGGCGTTCAAGAATGCATCGCGGGCGATCCCCTCTTCGTCGTCCTCATTGTAAAGCCCGCCGAAGGTCACTTTGTCCTCCAGCCCGGCGAAGCGATGCTCGACACCATTGGCATCCGTATAACTCTCCACCCCCCGCTCCCGCGCTCGCTCCTCGACCTTGCGCGCAAGCAAGCAGAACATCTTCCACTCGCCGAGCGAATCGTAGAGCGGCTCGGTCGCCTGATTGACGACATGCACGAAGGGCTGCACCGGCATGCCCATGAGGAAAGTGGAGGTCTTCTCGTACCAGCTGCACGCGGGAAGCACGAGGTCCGCGTAAAGCGCCGAGGCATTCCACCGCCAATCGACCGAGACCAAAAGGCGGAGCTTGGGCAAAAAGTTCTCGAGCAGGACATTCGTGCAGCGGGCACGGCGCAGGAAATTGCCGCCGAGGGCAAACATGACTCTGGGCGCCTTCTCCGGCCCCGGGGCGAGAAACTGCCATTTCTTCTCGAAGGCTTCGCGGACGTATTCTTTGATGGGCCGCTTGAGATAGGGATCCCACTCCGGGTGCTTGGCGCAAAGGTCCAGGATCCCGCCATGGAGGTAGTACATGAGCGAAGTCGGCGTGATCCCCCCCGAGGCAAAAGCTTGGTGCACGTACTCGTAGAGGATCATCTCGTCCGTAAAGCCCTCTTCACGCCACTGGGCAAAACGCGGATCTCCCCCCGCGGCGGAAAGGATGATCTGATCGCCGCGCTTCTCGAGGCCTCCCAACGAAGTGTCCAGGCCCATCATGGGAAAGGCACTGAAGGTGGCGCCCTTTCGCCCCATGTGGCCGCACAGAGCGAAGACGAGCAGGATGGCGCGCTCGATAAGATCACCGTGATAATGCTTTCCCCAGTTCGCCGTGCTGATATTGACCACGCCCTCGGCGGTGGCGATCTCTCGCGCCAGCCTCTCGATCATCGAAGCGGGAACGCCTGTGATCTTGCTTGCCTGCTCCGGGGTGTAGTGCTGATCCAGGTGACGGCGGAGTTGCTCCATGACCGGTTTTACGACGACGCTGCCTTGCGGGGTCTGGACCTGGTACCGGCCGCCAGCCTTGATATCCTTCTCGCGCAGAAACTTGCCGGTGGACTCGACGACCAAAAGCGGCAGGTCCATCTGCTCCCGGACAAAATCCGCCTTGAAGAGCTTTTCTCGCAGGATCACCTGGCACATCGCCAACGCCAGCGCAGCGTCGCTGCCGATGTTCACGGGCACCCACAGATCGGCGTGGACCGCTGAGGGGCTATAGTCGGGAGAGATCGTGACGACCTTGGTCCCGTTGTAGCGAGCCTCAGCGATGAAGTGGAAGTTGGGGATATTCGTGTAGGCCGGGTTGCCGCCCCAGATGAGGATCATGTTGGCGTGGAACCAGTTGTCCGCCGAATCCCCGACGATCACCTTCCCCAGCGTGATCGCGACCCCCTGGTGATCGTCACCATTGTCCGCGGTCACATTGGACAGCGGCGCCCCCACGCCGATAAAAAAGGCGGTCGGGCCGGTCCCCTCGCTGCCGAGGTTCATGACGCGGGTACCGCCAGATTGCACGACGGCCTCGGGTCCCTCTTTAACGCACGTGTCGATAATGGCATCGGCAACGTCGGTCAGGGCTTCATCCCAACTGACGCGCTTCCATTTTCCCTCGCCGCGCTTGCCGACCCGTTTCATCGGGTACTTGATCCGTGTGGGATCGTACATTCGGTGGACGTAGCAGGCGCCTTTTTGGCAGCCCCGCGGGTTGAAATCGGGGACGAGCGGGTCGTTCAGCCGCGGGTAATTGGCCGCTTGCTCCTCTCGCAAAACCACGCCGTCTTTGACGTAAACGTTGAAGTTGCAAGCCGTTTGGTACCAGCAGTTGGTCAGATGCGAGCCTTTGACGATCCGATCCCACTCCAACGGTTTCTGACGCATTTCGCTGAGGGAGAACTGCGCGCCGTCCTCCCCGTCTCGCTCGCCGATCTCCAAGCCCCCTAACTCGAGCCTGATGTCAGCCATCTCTTCCCCCTTCCTTTATGCCGGCTGAACGTGGGAAAGCTCGCGCTGGCAAAACGCCGCCGCCAGGCTAGCCAAATCCGCATAGAAAGGGACGCCGCTAGCGCCCACTTTCGACGCCACCGTTGCGAGGAAGTCGCTCAGGTGGAAGCGCAGAAAATCGCGCTGTGCGCTGAGGTATGCGCGGCGCTCGTTGCCCTGAAGCAGAGCCTCTGCCTCGCGGAAGGTCAGAACGTGCATGAACTCCAGCTCGGAGGCCAGATGATCGGGCCGATCGCGTTTTTCCTGAGAGAGGCGAAGCCCAAAGTGGTGATAGAAGCGCAAGACCTCCTCCATCACTTTCATTCGCCCGCCGCCGTACTCCGCTTCGTAGAGAAAGCAGGGAGCACCCAATTCGCCGCCCACCTCGAACAGTTGGATATAGCGGCCCTGGAATTCGTCGAAGCTCAGAGCGGTTCCGCGCCCGAGCTCGCCGCCCTTCAAGCCGTCATAGGGAAGATGCGCGAGGGCCTCAGCGACTGCGTCGGCGAACCGGCCCGTCTTCACGCTTTCGAACTGCTCGGGTGCCGGAAAGCGGAACCCCTTGGAAATAAGCGAGTACAGCGCGCTGCGGGAACCGATGTGCTCCTGTTCGGGTCCGTTGAGTTCCAATCGATCCGTTTTCATGACGTGGTCACCTCGCTGGGATCTTTGGGGAAGGGTCCCAGAAGCTCTTGCCACCTGCGAGCAATGAGCGTGTCAATAATTTCAGATTCCTCTTTCTTCCTCTTCCTCTCGATTTCCTCCTCCAACCGCCTTAGAACATCGTCCACTTCGGGACCGAATAGAGACCTCAGATAATCCAAGGGGATCCGTGGCTTGCTTTCGTCCACATTGCCATCAGTGTTGAGGCGCGGCGGAGCCAGTGGTGGCACGTAGAAAACGTTTGGGTATGTGCCGAACTCCGCATGCAGTGGCAGCGCCACCTTCCATTGTTTTACTAACTTGTGAACGGGCCCCTCAGCGTCGTCTAAAAACCCGACCCACACACAGCGTCCTGGGCATTGCCTCACGCATGCGGGGGCGACCTCCTGCTCCATCCTGGGCAGGCAGCCGTTGCACTTTTGCGCCACGTGTCTAATCGGATTCATGAATATCTCTTTGTACGGACAACCTTGCATACACTTCGGCTCGGGGCAGGTTACACACTTCGCCTCGTCCAACACCAAGACGACCCCATCCTCCTCCCTCTTATGAATGGCATCATAAGGGCAGGCATCCGCACAGGCCGGCTGGCCGCAGTGGTTACAGAGGCGCGGCAGGTAGAAGAAGTAGGCATTGGGATAGTCGCCGCTGGCAATATCCTCATCCCAATTGGGCCCCCACCCGGGACTCTCCCGCGGCGCCAGATGGACGGCATTCCCCTTCCCGCCGAAGAACACTTCCTCGTAGTTAAAGTCCATGGGCTTGCCGTAATCCTCCGCCGTGGCCGCCCTCCCCAGTCGGAGCTTTCCGTCCCCATCGTAACCTCCACCCATCTGCTCCCAATCCTTCGGGTACCCGCGACCCGGCATGGTGTTCACCTTCATCCACCACATGTGGTCCATCCCCTTGTCGTTCGTCCACAAGGTCTTGCACGCGATCGTGCAGGTGTGGCATCCCATGCACTTGTTGAGATCGACTACGAATGCGATTTGCCTCTTGCCGTTACTGGGCATTGGCCTACCTCCTTAGCCCTCTCAGGGCCGATATTTAGATCGACTTAATTTGGCGAGGAAACGTGCGCAGACATGGCGACTCATAAGAAATGCCGCTTCAAAGACTGATCTCGAATGAACCCGCAGAACCGACTTGCGACTCGAAAGAGCGCAGCAGCATAATTTGTGCCACGCGGAACTGGAACGATTAGCCGCACAGAAAGCCAGTGTTTTCTTAAAAATTAAAAAAAAGCGGGGGAAAATTCTTTAAATTAAGAAAGCCAGGCGGGTTTCTTACCTCAAAAATCAACGATCACGCTGGCATATAAGTTGCAGCCTGCGCCTCCTTAGAAAGCCCACCCTTTCGAGAGAAACATTGAGGATCGAGGTCTCTTTTTACGGTTTCGTGCGCGATCTCGTGAACACATCGAAGTTCGTGATCGACACCTCGGATAAAACCACCTTGCGGGAACTTCTTGACTTAGCGGCACAGCGACACGGTGAAAAACTCCGCGAGCGGTTGCTGAGCGCGAAAGGCGATCTCGCACCCAACGTCCAGATCTTTGTCGGAGAGCACGCGACAACCTCCCTCGACGAACCCATCGACCACGGCCACGATCTCTGTACCGGGGTAAAGGTTTTTGTGCTCTCCGCCACGGCAGGCGGCTAACCGTATGCAAACCGAGAACGTCCAAGAGGACCTCTGGATACCGACCACATGTGGCCTCTGCTATAGCGTGTGCGCCCTCAAAGTTCACCGGGTCAACGGCACGGTGATCAAAATCGAGGGCAACCCTGAGTCCAGCACCAACCGCGGCCGGCTCTGTCCCCGCGGCGTCAGCGGTATCATGGCACTTTACGATCCGAACCGGGTCAACGTACCACTGAAGCGAACCAACCCAAAAAAAGGCCTCGATGTCGATCCCGGCTGGAAGGAGATCACGTGGGAGGAGGCGATCGATACGATCGCCGCGCGGCTGAGAAAGATTCGCCACGATGATCCGCGGAAACTCCTTATGACCGGCACCGTAACCACGCAAGACGAAGTGCCGTTTGCCCGGTTCTTCACTATGGCTTTCGGCACGCCCAACGGTTGGAACTCTGGCGCCGGCAACCACTGCGGCACGGCCGAGCACCTCTACGGCGCCCTTCTCCACGCCTCATGGGCGAAGCAGCCCGACAGCGATCACTGCCGGTATTTATTAAACTTCGGCAGCGGTGTTGGCTCGGGGAGTTACTATACCGTTACTGGGATGGCCCAGCGAATCGCGGAAGCGCGGCTTCGCGGCATGAAACATGTTGCCGTTGATCCGTTTTTAAGCCCCAGCGCGGAGAAAGCGGACGAATGGATTCCTATCCGGCCCGGGACCGATGCCGCCTTTGCCCTAGCGATGCTCCATGTGCTGGTGCACGAGCTGAAGGTCTGCGACGCCGACTATCTCAAGCACCACACCAATGGCCCGTATCTGATCGGCGACGACGGCTTGTACCTGAGGGATGAGACTGAAAAGGTCCCGCTGATTTGGGATCCCGTTGACGGCGCCGCCAAGCCTTTCCACTCGCCGGAAATCAAGGACTTTGCGCTGGAAGGCGTTTACGCCGTGGATGGCGCGAGCGCGCGGCCGGCTTTCACCGTGCTCAAAGAGCATCTCACCCCGTTCACGCCGGAGTGGGCCGAACCGATAACCACAGTTTCGGCGGCTACGATCCGGCGTGTCGCCAAGGAATTTGCCGAAGAGGCGAGGATCGGCAGCACCGTCGTCATCGATGGAAAGGTGCTTCCTTATCGCCCCGTCGCCGTCATGTACTTCAAAGGCGCCCAGGGTCACAAAAACGCGCTGCTGAGTTGCATGGCGCTGGAACTCCTAACCGAGATCGTTGGCTCCTCCAACGTGCCCGGAGGCTTGCTGGGAATGAATTCGTGCTCCCTGGGCTATCCTGAGACCGGCCAGCCGTCGTGGATCCCCAAAGCCGATCGCGACGGCCTGATGATCACGGGCTACTGGCCCACCTTCCCGCCGCCCTACCCGCCAAAAGAGGTGAGAGCAACCGAGACCATCGACCTGAGAGGCTTAATCCCAACCTGCCCTGGAAGCTCCGGCGCCCTGCCGGTCGTCATGGCGGATCCGAAGCGCTTCGGAGTTCCCTACCAGATCGAGATGAACCTTCAATTGGGCTCCAACTATCTTATGACGTTCGCCAATCCGGAGGCGGTCGCCCGAGCCTTCCAAGATGTTTTCCAGGTCTCCTTCGCCCTTTTCCTCGACGAGTCCACCTATTTGTCCGATATCGTTCTGCCCGCGGCGAGCTACCTCGAGCGGCTTAGCCACACCGCGGATTGGATGAGCTCCAACAGCGCCGTCGGAGAGTGGTGCTACCACGTCCGCCAGCCCGTGGTGGATCCCATCGCGGAGCGCCGAAGCGTCTGTGAGGTCCTGCTCGAGCTGGTGGAGCGGCTGGAGATGCGCGAGGAGTTCTATGCCTTCATCAATCTCCTGCTCAAGCTCAAGGAGCCTTACGCCCTGGATCCCACGCGCCGCTACTCCTGGAGCGAGATCGTGGACCACCGCTACAAATCGCTGTTCGGTGAAGCGCGCGGCCTGGAATGGTTCAAAAAGCACGGCGTCCTGAAATGGCCGAAGCAGGCGGAAGAGGTCTATTGGAAACCGTCCTCGACCGCCCGCGTCCCCATCTACTTCGAGTGGTTCAAATCTTTAGGGGAAAAAGTCAAAGCCCAAGCCGATGAGATCGGGATCCCGTTAGACACGAGCGCCTTTCAACCCCTACCCGAGTGGCGGCCGTGCCGCGCGCACGAGGAAAATTCGCCCGGGTATGATTTCCATGCCATCTACTACAAGCTCCCCATGCAGACTTTCTCTGGTACGTATGATAACCCCTGGCTCGATGAGGTCTGCCAGACCAACCCGTTTGCTTACGGCGTGGCCATCAACGCGGCGGCCGCGCGCCTGAAGGGTATCGAGGAGGGGGACTGGATCGAGATCACTTCGGTGTCCACCGGCCATACCATCCGCGGACGCGCGGCGCTCACCGAAGGCATCCACCCCGAGGTGATCGCCATCGCCGGGTGCGGTGGCCACTGGTCAAAATATCTGCCGATCGCGAACCAGGAAGGGAAAGGGCTCTGCTTCGAGTGGCTGATGCCGGTGGGCCTCGATAACGTCGACATTCCTTCCCTCACACAGGACTCGTGCGTGAAAGTGCGAGTGGCGAAGGCTAAGGAGCAGACGTGAGAAGGTTGCTTCGTAAGCCGCGCCTCCAACGGAGGGTGAGCGGGCTCCCTAAGCAGAGCATGGACGGAGCAGCGGGGGCGACCGAGGGGAGCGCGAGCGAGGCTGCGGACAAGCCCTTCGGGATTTCAAATGGCAAATTTCAAATCTCAAATCTGAGATATGAGATCTGCAATCTGAAATCCCGAGCGAAGCGAGGACAGGCCCATCGGCCGCAGCCGAGAGCGCGGTCCCCGAGGGAGCTTGTCCAAGCAAGTCCCGGAAGGGTCGTTGCGGGAGGCCGCGGAGCGAAGGGAGCCGCGAAGCCCGGTAAACCTGGTTGAGAATGTCATGAGATACGGCATGGTCATAGACCTGAAGAAGTGCATAGGCTGCACCGGCTGCGCCTTGGTGTGCAAGACCGAGAACGCGACGCCGCCCGGCATCCTCTGGCTTCGGGTGGTCAAGCAGGAGAGCGGCAAGTACCCTCAAGTCCGACGCGTCTCCGTTCCACTGCAGTGCATGCACTGCGCCGAGCCTCCCTGCCTGGAGGTGTGTCCCACCGGCGCCACATTCCAGCACCCCAACGGGATTGTCGACATCGATGCGGAGCAATGCGTCGGTTGTCGCTATTGCATGATGGCGTGCCCCTATGATCAGCGCTTTTTTCTTTCCGCCGAGCGTACTTACTTTCCCGGGCACACAACGCCGTTCGAGCAGGCGGGCTACCAGCGCCATCAAGCGGGTGTGGTTTCCAAATGCAACTTCTGCACACCGCGCCTGAATAGAGGGCTCGAGCCGGCCTGTGTTGCCAACTGCATGTCGAGGGCTCGAACCTTCGGGGACCTGGATGAGCCCAACAGCGAGGTTTCAAAGCTCATTCGCGATCGCGGCGGCTACCAGCTCTACCCCGAGCTTGGGACCAACCCGTCGATCTACTATTTGCCGCCATAAAAGGAATGCGATCAAATGTTTAAAAGTTCAAACTGTTCAATGCGCTTAACGATTGGAACGATTCAAACGATTCAAACGACTTGAACTGTTTGTATTGATGGGGTTTTTGGAGCATTTATGGCCCGGACAGAGCCCTTCCAGATTAGAATAGCTGACTTGCGCGAGCGTTACCGGCCGCAGCGGGAATGGGCCGAGGGCCGAGGACTCCTTCTTATCCTCGCTCACTTCCTCACCGGCTCCGGAGCCGGAGCGTGGCTTTTTGCCGTTCCCCTCGGCTCCGATCCGGGGCTTGTCATCGGCTTTTTCCTCGCCGCTTTAGGCGCCGTCGGCCATCTTCTCTTTCTTGGCCGACCTGAGCGCTTCTGGCGCATGGCGACCCGTATGGGGAGTTCCTGGATCAGCCGGGGTCTGGTGGGGCTGAGCTTGTTTCTCGTCACGGCCTTCATCTATCTGGTCCTGCTTTTTGTGGCAGAACACAAGACGACTCTCGGTGCGATTCTTCTAGCTCTCTCCGTGCTCGGGGCGTTATGGACGATCATTTACAAGGGTTTCGTGTGGGCTTCGAGCAAAGGGATACCGCTCTGGAACACGCCGTTGGTGCCGGCTCTTTATATCGCTTATGCGCTGCGCGGGGGAGCGGCCGTGCTCATCTTGCTCGCCGGGCTGGGCACTCAACTAGGAGCTGTGGAACCGCTTGAGCCGATCAAGCTCTGGCTCGCCGTCTCTACGGCCGTGCTCGTCCTCATCTACCTCGAAGTGATGCGCGGAAGCGGGATGACGGCGCTTCGCTCCGTGAACCTCTTGCTGTTCGGAAAAGTCGCGCTGCCATTCTACGTCGGGGCGGTGCTCTTCGGACTCATCGTGCCCATCGGTATCGGCAGCTTTGCCTATTTTGACCATGTTCCGTCGGGGCTCTTGGCGCTCGTCGGCCTGCTCTCCCTTTTGGGCGATCTCTCGATCATCTATTGCATCGCCAGGGCCGGTCTCTATCGCCCCCTGCCGGCCTAGGGAAAGCCGAGATTAAATCTTCCATGATCACCGTGCAGCCAGGTGAAGCCGTTTGGGAAGATACCTGGATTCCCACGGCCTGCGACATGTGCTACAACGCCTGCACGGTTCGGGTTCGCCGGACCAATGGCGTTGTCGTCAAGATCGAGGGCATCCCCGACGCGCCGCCCAACTACGGAAAGGTTTGCGCCAAGGGAAATGCCGGCCTGATGAACCTCTACAACCCCCATCGCATCAAGACACCGCTTGTGCGCGCGAACCCCGAGAAGGGAATCGGAATCGATCCGCGCTGGAAGCCGATCTCGTGGGGTGAGGCCCTCGACCTGATGACCGCGAAACTGCGCGCAGCGCACGCCAAGGATCCGCGCAGCCTGGTTGCCGCCACCTTCGACCGCTACGGCCACTTCGTCCTGCGCTCTTTTCTCACCGCCTTCGGCAGCCCCAACCTCACCACCGTATCGGCGGGATTTTTCTGCGGCAACGGCGTGCACCCGGTAGCCTATACGCTCACCGGCTCCAACGACGTCCACCCCGACCTGAAGCTCTGCAACTATCTCCTCATGTTCGGGACTTCCTACGGCTTCGTAGCGCAGATGAACGCGATGGGCCTGACCCAAGAGATGGCGGAGGCGAGAAGGCGCGGCATGAAGCTGGTCGTGGTGGACCCGGTCTGCACCTACGCTGCCTCCCAGGCCACCGAGTGGGTCCCGATCCGGCCCGGGACGGACGCCGCTCTAGCGCTCTCGTTGATGGACGTGCTCGTGAACGAATTGGGTCTCTATGACCGCGAATTTTTACGACGCTACACCAACGGCACCTACCTTTTGGGGTCTGACGGCCACTACCTCAGGGATCCCAAGAGCCAGAAGCCCCTCATCTGGGATGCCCGACAAAACCGTGCCGGCACCTTTGATGCCATCGATCGCACCGATGCGGCCCTGGAGGGAAGCTTTCAGCTCGAAGGGATCGAAGCCAAACCGGCCTTTCAGCTCTTCAAGGAGCATCTCAGCGCCTACACGCCCGAGCGCGCATCCGCCATCACCACGATCCCGGCGGAGACCATTCGGCGCGTGGCGAGGGAGTTCGGCGAGGCGGCCGGCCTCGGCGCGACGCTTCAACTGGAGGGCCACACCTTCCCCTACCGTCCGGCGGCCGCCTGCTGGTACCGCGGCATCTCCGCGCACAAGCACGGCATGATGAACGGGATGAGCGTGGGCCAGCTCAACGTCATCGTCGGCAACATCGATATGCCCGGAGGGATGCTCAATGCCACCGCGGCCGGTCCCTTCTGGGGACCCAGAGAAGGCGCCGACGGCCTGCTCGTCTCCGGCAATCCGTTTACCTATCGCCACATGCGCACGCCGATACCGCCGCGCCCCGTGCGCCGGCCCGAGACCTTGGAGCTGGTGGAGCTGTTCCCAGTCTCCGTCTATGCGCGGGCCATGCTGTGGCTCGGGATTCTCCACGCGGAGCAATTTCGCCTCCCTTATCGAGCCGAAGTCCTGATCCAGTGCCGCACCAATATGATGGCCGCCTCCGGCAATCCCGAAATCATGGCCGCAGCGCTGAAACGGATACCCTTCATGGTCTCCTTCGCCGACCACCATGACGAGACAACCGAATTCGCCGATCTCCTTTTGCCCGACACTCACGCCTTAGAGCGGCTCATGCCGATCACCTATAACCCCTATTACCACTACAACAACGCCACCCTACCCGGGGAGGCCTGGAGCTTTAACTTCCAGCAGCCCGTCGTCGAGCCAATGGGGGAGGCCCGCAACTGGATCGAGGTCATCCACGAGGTCGGCGGGCGCCTCGGGATCCTGAACGATCTCTACACCGCTTTCAACGAGATCGCCCACCTGGAAGACCCCTACCGGCTCGATCCCGCGCGCAAATACACGTGGGAGGAAATCTGCGATCGGTGGGCGAGATCCTATTGCGGCGATGAGCACGGTCTTGCCTACTTCAGGAAGAACGGATATTACAAAGGCGAGAAACGGACCGCCGCGCAGAGCTACCCCCGCATTTTTAACACCGGGCGGATTCCATTGTATCTGGAGCACTTTATCGGCGCGGGTGAAGACGTAAAGCGGTTTACCGAGAGCGAGGGCATTCCGTGGGACACCTCAGGCTACGTGCCGCTCGTCGACTGGCGCCCCTGCCCGGCGCACCCAGAGAGAGCGTCGGAATTCGATCTGTTTGTGGTCAACCAGAAGCTGCCTTTCCTCACCTTCAGTTTTACCAGCGAAAACCCGTGGCTCACCGAACTGGCCGAGCGCAACGGCAAAGTTTTCCCCGTCGGGATCAATGCCGAGACCGCGCGCAAAAAGGGGATCGCGGACGGCGACGAGATCGACCTCGAGACCGCGGGCGGCCGCAAGGCGCGCGCCGTCGCGCGCTTGAGCCAGGGGATTCATCCCGAATGCCTGGCCGTTCCCGGAATCCTCGGCCGCTGGGTTACCGCCAATGAGCGCATGAAGCACAAAGGAATCCATTTCAACAGCCTGCTCGAGTACACGCTGGACCGCCTCGACACCCTGTCGGCGGCCGTCGATCAGTGCGTGAAAGTAAAGGTTTCGCCTGTCCACACCGAGAAAGAAGGAGGCTCTCATGCCTAGATGGGGAATGGTCATCGATTTGGCGCGGTGCGTCGGCTGCTACGCCTGTACGATTGCGTGCAAGGTGGAAAACGGCACTCCGCCCGGCGTCTGGTATGCGCCGGTCTACGAAAGGGAGGTCGGGAGTTATCCCACGGCGAAGCGCCTTTTCCTGCCCACCCTCTGTTTCCACTGCAAAAATCCCCCGTGCATGAAGGCGTGCCCGACCAAGGCGATCAGTAAACGCGAAGACGGCATTGTGCTTGTCGATTCAAACAAGTGCTGCGGCAGCCGCGCTTGCGTCGCCGCCTGTCCCTACGGGGCGCTCACCTTCGTGGAAGAGATCAAGGGCGAGTTCGGTGACGAGCTAACCCCATGGGAGCGCGCCCGCTACCCGCAAGACGGCGTGGGAACCGTGCAGAAATGCACGCTGTGCGCGCACCGCATCGATCAAGGAAACCTCGAGCCGGCCTGCGTTCAGACCTGCCCCACGCACTGCCGCATCTTTGGCGATCTGGACGATCCCGGCAGCGAGGTTTCGAAGTTGATTCGCGAGCACAACGGGACGCAGGCCCGGCCGGAGGCCGGGACCGACCCGTCCGTGTTTTACCTGCGCTAGACATAGGGGACTGGCTCGCTTGCGTGCCTGTCCCCGTTTGCTAGAGGGCGTGAATAGAAAGTGAGGACGTGACATGGCAGCGGTAACTAATCCTTTCACGGCTGGAACTTGGGTCATGGAGCCAAAACCGCAGAACATCTGGGGCGTGCCCCATACGAGCTGGTTCTTCGCCATGGGAGTCGGAGGCGCGCTCTTTATCAACCGGGCGCTCTTCGGCGTAGAGCTGGGGCGCATAATGGGTATGGCCGTGGCCGACCTGCTCAGCATGATCCTCATCGGCATCGGCGGCCTGATCCTCATCGGCGATCTCGGCAAGCCTTTGCGGGTGCTCAGGGCATTGCTGAACCCGCGCACCTCTTGGATCAGCGTCGGCGCGATCGCAGACTTCGTGTTTCTGATCCTGGACGGCCTGTGGGTTATCGCTGATCTGGAGTGGCAGGGAGCGCGACCGTTCGCGGGCCTTCCGTGGGCCGGCAACTCTCCGCTGGGGATCGCCTTTCAGGTGATCGCCGGGGCGGCGGCTTTTATCGTCATCGTCTACCCCGGCCTGGTGTTGGCCGCTTCCCCTTCCATTCCGTTTTGGAACACGACCCTCATTCCGCTTCAGTTCCTGAGCTTCGCGTTCGCGAGTGCCGTAGGTTTGGCGCTTATCTTCGCTCTGTGGCTACCCGTGCCACCCGCTCTTCTTACCACGTGGGCCGGCGCTGAGATCCTGCTGCTGGCGGCGACGTTGCTCCTCTTCGTTGCCCATCTGATCCAAGGGAGCGCCAGCCATGCGACGGCCAAGGTCTCCGTAGCCCGGCTGCTCAAAGGCGAACTCCAGGTCCCGTTCGTCTGGGGAACGCTCATTGCGGGACTGCTTCTGCCGCTCCTGTTGGGCCTCTATGGCGCCTTCGCCGCAAGTCCGGCTCCAGGCTGGCTCGCCATCTCGGCTCTGCTAACTCTTCCCGGAAATTGGCTGTCGAAATATACCGTCATCAAGGCGGGGAGCTATGCGCCATTTTTGTGAGGGGTGCCGCTCTGAAAAACATCTGAAGAATATAAGTCGATCCGGCTCTACACTTGAGATCGAACTGAGTCTCTTTCACCGCCTCCACTGGCTGTTCCACTGTTTCTAAGAATCATCGGGGTTTCTTTTCCTACTTTCAAGAAAAGTCGGCGTCGCTCAATCCTCGATAATACCCGCGGATCATACGGACCTTGCACTTTTACCACGAAGGGATTACAAGGGGGCCGAGCTTCCCGTGGCACATAATTTGCTGCCGGTCATGCCAGCCGTTGCCTGAGCCTCTTACTCAAGGGCCATGAACTGTGGTGCGATGTTCGCGGAGAAAGATTCGGTGCACAAGGTATTATAAGGAGACACCACGATGAAGACCGCAGCGGAATTGGTGGTCCAGGTCCTCGCCGACGCCGGGGTTAAACAAGTCTTCGGCATCAGCGGCGACTCGGTGCTGGCCCTGATCGACGCCATGGATCACACTCCGGGGATCCGTTACATGCCGGTGTGCCACGAGCAGGTGGGAACGGCCATGGCCGATGGGTACGCGCGCGTCACGGGCCGCCCCGGCGTCGTGCTCGCCCATATGGGTCCCGGCGTCTGTAACGTCGTGATCGGCCTCGCCTCAGCATACCGCGATTCCTCACCGGTCATCGCCTTAACCGGCGTGAGGGAGAAGGACAAGATCGGACGCGACTCGTGGCACGAGATCGACCAGCTCTCGCTTCTCCAACCCATCACCAAGTGGCGGGCAAGGATCGCCACCGCCGAAAGCGCGGCGCGGATCATGCGCTTGGCCGTGACCCAGGCGTTGGGCGGGCGAATGGGGCCGGTGCATGTCGAGCTGCCCAAAGACATTGCCAGAGTCGAATCCGATGTGGAGGCCGGCGAGCCGCTCGACTGCGCGGCGCTTCTGGAGTCGTCCCGGGTGGCGCCCAACCCGGGGCTCGTCGCCCAGGCGTGCGATCTGCTGCTCGCGGCCGAGCGGCCGGTGATCTTCGCCGGCGGGGGAGTTTTGCGCTCCGGCGCCAGCGCTAGCCTTGCCGCGTTTGCCGAGCTCCTGGCCGTACCGGTCGCCACCACGAATAAAGGCCGGAGCAGCATTCCGGAAGACCACCCTCTTTGCCTCGGCCCCAGCGGACGCTACGGGACCCCGTTTGCCGACAAGCAAATTAAGCAAGCCGACGTGCTTCTCGGGTTGGGTTGTCGCTTCTCCGATCTGTCCACCCGGGACTGGACCCTCATCGCGCCCGAGACCAAGATCATCCACGTCGACATCGATCCCAAGGAGCTGGGAAGGCAGTACGATGAGGAGTTATCGATCCTGGGCGACGCAGAGCTGTTTCTGCAGACGGCGCTGAAGGAGCTAAAAAAGCGCGCCAGCGTGAAGCCGATCCAGGGCTCCCTCGAAACCCACCCGCGGGTGCACGCGCTGGTTCGGGAGCGGGAAGCGGAACGCGAAGCCTTTTTCGCCCCGTCGGCCCACGCCTCGATTCCCGGCCAACCGCATCTGCTGGTGAAGGAGATCGGCGACACGCTGGCACGCGACGCCATCATCGCGCTGGGTTCCGGCTTGTACTCGCGCTTCTCCGGCCGGATCCGAGTCGCCGCGCCGCGCAGCTATCTGAAGTCGGTCGGGCTCGGCGCCATGGGGTGGGCCTTTCCTGCCGCCATGGGCGCCAAGCTGGCCGAACCGTCACGGCAAGTGGTGGCGCTTTTGGGCGACGGGGATTTCATGATGGTGATGCAAGATCTGGAAACGGCCGTGCGCGAGAACATTGCGGTCGCCGTGGTCGTCTTCAACGACTACGGCCACGCCTCGATCCGTGAGATCCAGCGCCGCGAGTATGGGGGGCGGATCGTCGGCTCGGACTACAAGCCGCCCCCGTTCCATGAAATCGCGCGCGTTATGGGAGCCGTGGGTGTGCGTGCGAATAAGCTGGGGGAAGTGAAACCCGCCTTGTCCACGCTCTTAAAAAGCGGCAAGCCCGGTCTTCTTGAGATCGCGATCGCGCCACAGCCTCTGTGAGCCCCGATCCGAAAAAAGAACCGAGGCAATCGGGGCGTTTTCTGGTGCTAATTTACCCCGATCCGAAAGAAAGCGAGGCGAGCCTGTGGTTCTAATGAGAGGCACCGCATGGCGTTGAAAAATTTCGGATCGGGGTGAGCGATCCCAAATCGTTGAGGCGCTGCCATGGAATATTTCCAGCCTAAATCTCTCGGTGAGGCGGTTTCGTTGCTCAAGCGATACGGCGAAGGCGCGAAGGTGATCGCCGGAGGCACCGACGTTTTGGTGGACATGAAGTTCAAGGAAGAGCCGTCATGTCTGATCAACCTGAAGCGCATCCCAAACCTGAGCTATATCCGCGAGAACAACGGCTGCCTGCGCATCGGCGCGCTTACCTCGATCCGCGAGATCGAGACGAGCCCGGTCGTGCGGCAAAAACTGCCGCTGCTCTGGGAAGCGGCGCCGCGAGATCGAGACGAGCCCGGTCGTGCGGCAAAAACTGCCGCTGCTCTGGGAAGCGGCGCATCAATTCGCCTCGCTCCAGATCCGCAATACCGCTACCATAGGCGGCAACGTCTGCAGGGCCTCGCCCTCCGGAGAGACACTGGCGCCGCTGCTTGTCCTGGAGGCGAGCGCCGTTGTGAGATTTTCCAGAGGAGAAAAAAAACTGCCGTTTACCGAACTGTTCCTTGGTCCAGGGAAGACCCTGTTGGGCGCAAAAGGGCTGCTCAGAGAGATCGAGGTGCCGTTGCCGTCCAAGGAAAGCCGCGGTACCTATCTCAAGCACGCGGTGCGAGGCGCCATGGACATTGCCATGGTCGGCGTGGCGGTGCTGGTGACGCCCGATGCCGGCGGCAAGAAAACCAGGGATGTGCGAATAGGATTGGGGGCCGTAGCGCCGACCCCGATCCGGGCCAAGCGCGCCGAAAGGGCATTGCGAGGCAAGGCGATGGCGCGCGCCCTGGTCGATGAGGCGGCGCGGATCGCGGCATCTGAATCGAGTCCGATCAGCGATCAGCGTAGCGGCGCCGAACACCGCAGGTGGATCGTCGAAGCGCTGACCCGACGAGGTCTGGAGCAGAGCTGGAAGGCGGCCACAGGCAAGGAGGTCGACGGATGAGTCTGAATATTCGCTTGGTGGTGAATGGAAGACGGCAGAGCGCAAGGATCGAACCGTCTCTTTCCCTGCTTGATTTTCTGCGCGATACGCTTGGGTACAAGGGGGTCAAGATCTGCTGCAACACCGGCGAATGCGGGGCGTGCACCATTTTATTCAACGGCAAGCCGGTGAATTCTTGCGTCATGCTCGCCGCCGACGCGGCCGGCACTGAAATCGTTACGGTGGAAGGATTGGCGGAAGGAGATAGGCTGCACCCGGTGCAGCAGGCGTTTATCGATACCGGCGCGGTCCAATGCGGCTACTGCACGCCGGGATTCATCATCTCCGTGAAGGCGCTGCTCGACCGCACGACGAATCCTACCCCGGAAGAGATCGAAGAGGCGGTCTCCGGCAATATCTGCCGCTGCACGGGCTACGCGAAAATCGTCGACGCGATCCACCTCGCTGCCGACCGAATCGCGGGGGGGGCTTAAGTCATGGCAAAAGCCGAATTCAAGGTCGTGGGCACCAGCCCGGCCCGAATAGGCGGCATCGAGCGCGTCACAGGTAAGGGCGTCTTCGGCATCGATCTGATGCTCAAAGACCAACTGCATGGCGGCATTTTGCGCAGCCAATACGCCCACGCGAAGATCGTCAGCATCGACACCAGGGAAGCCAAGGCGCTGCCCGGCGTGCATGCCGTGGTGACGGCTGCCGATGCGCCGGATGTGCGTTACGGCCGCACTTATTTCGACCGCTACATCCTGGCACGCAACAGAGTGCGTTACATGGGTGACCCGGTCGCCGCCGTCGCCGCGGAAACTCCGGCGATCGTCAAGCAGGCGCTCAAGAAAATCAAAGTCGT
>JACPAM010000179.1 GCA_016180805.1 Deltaproteobacteria bacterium
TCGCATGGCACCTGAAACTTGCGCAGGAGCCTGTAGGCGTGCATCACCTGCTTATGCGTAGGCTTCCCGCCCTTGGTGACACGGTAGCGATCGTGGAACTCGCGGGGACCGTCGAGGCTGAGACCGACATAGAATCCCTCCGCGGCGAAGAAGCTCGACCACGACTCGTCGATGAGCGTGCCATTGGTCTGGATGCCGTTGATGATGCGGCGGCCGATCGGCTGGTGTTTTTTTTGCAGCGCAACGATCTTTCGAAAGAAGTCCAGGCCTAACAGGGTGGGCTCTCCCCCATGCCAGGAAAAAGCGATCAGCGGCTTAGGCGAAGCTTCGATGTGCTGGACGATGTAGCGCTCCAGGAGGCCCTCGTCCATGCGCAAAGGCCCGCCTTTGGGATAGAGATCGCTCTTCTTGAGGTAGTAGCAGTAGCCGCAATCCAGGTTGCAAATCGCGCCGAAGGGCTTGACAAAAACCTGGAATTCACGGGAGGCTTGTGTTGCTGGCGTCTCCTTGCTTTCGGGGATATCTCGCTCGGCAGCCATTCAATGTCAGGCTCTACCCACCCCTTTCTGGCCTCTCAGGGCTCTGGTCTTTTCCCAATCGATTTCCATCGTCACGGGGTCGATGGCTACCCCATAAATGTCACGAGCTACCTCCAGGCTGATAAACTCTCTGACGACATCCACCAACACTTTCTCAGGGTCTCGCTCCAGCGGCTTGCCCACGCCCGCGCCGCCGCCGCTGATCTTTACCAGCACGTCGGCAGGCCGAAGCTGGTACATCCGGTGTGGCTTCACAACGATTCTCTCGCCATCGCGCAGCAAGTGGGCCTCGCACAGCGGGCCCGGCGAGCCTCCGGCTGCTCCGGGCGGCTGGGTTTGGTGGCCGTCCGAGCTCCCCGTGGCCATGCCCCCCTCGCCGCCGACGTTCAGTGCCTCCCATCTCACGCCGCAGGCGCCGCGCCATTTGCCCGCGCCGGAAAGATCAGGGATCAAATGATAGCGCAGGATGCGCCAGGGAAAGCGACTCTCTACTTCCTCCGTATCACCCCGTTGCACGGATGCGAGGCTGGGAAAAGCAGCCGCGCCCTCGTATCCGTCATATCCCGAGACTGCGCCGGCGCCGCCGTCGGCGTCGAAAGTCGTCTGCACGTAGCGCTCGCCGGTTCGAGGGTCCGTGCCGAAGATGTAGTGTCCCTGGTGACGCGACCATGAAGCGATTGCCTTGTGGGGCATGGCCTGAGAAAGCGCCATCAATGTGGCCTCCAGGACCTGGTGCCCCACGTTTACCGGCCCCCCGCCGACCGTGGCCGGGTACTTGGCGTTCACCACCGTCCCCTCAGCGGCGATGACTTTGATCGGCTTCATGCTCCCTTCGTTGTGGAAGTCGGCCAGCGCGGTATCGAAGAACAGGAAGCTTCCGGCGATGGCGCGGCTGTACGCGGCGGAGTAAACGTTGTTCACGAATCCTTTCCTCTGCTTATCGCTCTTGGAGAAATCGATGGTCATTTCGTCGCCCTGAACCGTGACCTCGCAGCGCACCCACACGGGCACGTCGAGTTCCGTGCCATCGTCATCGGACGCGGATTCGCCGTAGTATGTTCCGTCGGGCACCTCGGTGATCGCGGCTCGTATCGCCTGCTCCATCCGGGCGAGCATCTCCTCTATACAATCCATGACGGCGTCCTTTCCGTACTTCTTCACCACCGCGAGGAGCCGATTCTCACAGATCTTGGTCGCGGCAATCAGCGCATAGTTGTCTACGCGCACCGCTTCCGGGAAGCGAACGTTATTCCAGATCAGCTCGAACAAATCCTTTCTCTCCACGCCCTTCTCGATGACCTTGATCGGCGGAATGCAGAGGCCTTCGGCGTGAATATCATAGCCGTTGGGAAAGTAGCCCCCCGGGTACGAGCCGCCGGTATCCATCTGATGTCCCCGGGCCATGGTAAAAAAGAGCAGCTCGTCCTTGTAGAAGATAGGGCGGAAGAAACCCCAGTCGGGCAGGTGGTTGCAGTAGCCGTGGTAGGGGTCGTTGTTCAGGATCACGTCACCGGGGTGTAGATCGTCGCCGAATTTGTCCAGGATGTAGCGGATCGAAAACTTCTGCGACAGAAGCTGGGAGGTCGGGCCCGCGGGAACCGCAAGGGTGCGAGCCTGAGCGTCCCAAATGCCGGCGGCCACGTCATGAAGCTGGGCCATCAGGAAACTCTGCGCCGTGCGATCCAGGACGTAACGCATCTCGCGGCAGGTGCTTTGAAAGGTGTGCCATATAGTGGAAAGAGTGATGGGATCGACGCTTCGCTGTGTCATAGACTTTCTCCTCGCATCATACTGCTTAAAAACGGCTCCACCATGCTTCGACGGGCTCAGCATGAGCGGAAAATTGTCAACGCTACCAATTTGATTCCCGTTCGCCCTGAGCTTTGTCGAAGGGTGAACGAGGGTTTTTCAACGGAATCCTCGTTTCATGTCCGAGTCGACCGGGTAAGCACGTAGTTTTTCCACCGATCAACGGAGCAAGAGAAAGAACGCGGGATGACCACGGTCGTCGTGCTCTCTTCGATGACCGCAGGTCCCTGGAACCGGTTCCCGGCGAGGAGCTTGCTGCCGTCATACACGGGCGTCTCCGCCTTCTGTCCATTGAACCAACAGGATCGGTGTCTTTTGAGAGCGCCTGACGCATCACCACTTCCCTGGGCGAGCCCGCGCAGATGAAAGGGCGCCTTGGGCGAAACGGCCCGAAGGCGGAAGTTGAGGAACTCAATCCCTTTCCACGGCATCTTGAAGGTGTAAAGCTCCTAGTGCCTTTCATTGAACTTCTGGACGGCGGCCTCTATCTCATGGCGGGATAGCTTTCCCGCCGCCATTTCCACCTCGACTTCGTGGAACTGCCCGATATAGCGCATGTCCGTCGTGCGGTAAAAGACGACCTGGTCGGGACGGACATCCATCGACCGGCAGGATTCGAGAGCCTCTTGCTCCATTTCCGCAAAGAGCCGGTTGACTCTATCCAGATCGATATGCTCGGCCCGGGAAAAGTAAGAGCGGGCGAAATTGCGACCGATGTCCATGGCGAACATTCCAAAGGCCGAGTAAGCAGCGGCCACGGATGGGACCACGACCGTAGGGATGCCAAGCAGATCGGCAATGAAGGCCGCGTGGATGGGGCCGGCTCCTCCCCCCACCACGAGCGTGAAGTCCCGAACATCATAACCTCGACGGGTGGAGACCTCGGTGATCTGGTCTGCCATGAACGAGTTTACGGTGGTAAAGATGGCCTCAGCGCCTTGAGGAATCGACATATTGAGCGGCTGAGCGACGCTTTTAATAGCCTCGGCGGCCCGTTGCGTATCAAGGGGGATCTCGCCGCCCAGGAAATAATCCGCCGGGACGTAGCCTAACGTTACGTCAGCATCGGTAACTGTAGGTCTCTCGCCTCCTTTGCCATAACTGGCAGGCCCCGGCTCGGCGCCCGCCGATTGTGGTCCAACCCGCAGGAGGCCCAAAGAGTCGATCCACGCGATCGAGCCGCCTCCGGCGCCGGCAGAGTGGATGTCGACCAGCTTGATTGCAACCCGTTCGTCCCCGATCCAACTCTCCGTGGTGGTGGGAATCTCGCCCTGCCGGATCAAGCAGACATCAAAAGAAGTGCCTCCCATATCGATGGACAGGAGGTTTTGGTGATCCAGGGCTGTGCCCAAATAGAGCGCCCCAGCGGGAGCGGCGGCTGGTCCTGAGCCGATCAGATAGACGGCGCGCGGAATGCAATGCTCGAGACTTTCTACCAGCCCGCTGGAGAGCATCATGAGGAGGTTTGCGTGGAATCCGGAGTCCCGAAGCCGCTTCTCCAGCGCCCGCAGGTAGCGAGCGCCCGCAGGTAGCGTTCGACCACCGGCCCCACATAGGCGGAAACGACAGTCGTTGAAAACCGCTCGTGCTCCCGCCAGACAGGCAGGATGTCGTGCGAGGCCGTCACGTAGGCGCCGTTAAAAGAGGCCTTGCAGATCTCTGCGGCTCGCTGCTCGTGCTGGGGGTTCGCATACGAATGCAGGAAACAGATCGCCACAGACTGGACTTCTTTTTCTTTGAGCCGAGCAATAGCCTGTCGCAGTTCAGCCTCGTTTAACGGCGTCAGGATTTCTCCATCGTAGAGCGTGCGCTCTTCGACCTCCAGGCGCAGGTCTCTGGGCACCAGCGGCTTGTACGGGGGTACGAAGACGTTGTACATCGAGGTTCGGATGTTTTTGTAGCCCTTGCGGATTTCAATGACATCGCGAAAGTTCTTGGTAGTGATCATGCCGGTCTTGGCGCCGTTCTCGTTGATGAGGGTGTTGGTTGCCAGGGTCGTGCCGTGGATGAGAAGGTGAACATCAGCCAGAAAGGAAGCGACGGACTGGTTATAGTGTCGGGCGGCTTTCGCTAAGCAGGTAAGGAAACCCAGTGAAGGATCCTGCGGAGTGGTTGGCGACTTGAATTCCTGCAGGTTTCCCTGCTCGTCCAAAATCAAACAGTCGGTGAAGGTCCCACCCACATCAATGCAAACCCTGTACATGTCTTTCCCTCCCAGCTCGCGTTACCGGCGATCTGAGCAATTCTCATGCCGTTAATACCACGCCTTTGCCGGTGCCTTTCGGTAGGGTCGGTCCGGACCCCACGGGCTAAATCGTTCTCATAAATCGGAAATTAGCGACTTTTCTTTCTTATTTTTTCCGAGGCGAGCTTCTCACTGGACACCGCGTTGAGCCTCCCTTGGTTTAGCGGCCTGCGCAGGCCGGCGGGTTTGCTGGGCGGAACTATGCCTCCACAAAGGATTTTATTGCCAGCCCGAAATTCTCTTGGGACGTGAAGCCAGCCGCCGTGGCCCAAAGATTGCTGATCAAACCCCGGGTACTCAGCAGGGGGATAAATCGGTTACTGTTAGTTTTTCCCTTGACAGGGGATTGCCGGTCGATGATAGAACGGCGTCCAGAAAACCAGATAAAGCGGCTTCGCCCACTACCATCCCCAGGGCCGAGAAGTTCAAGCAGTGGCTGTCTTTTTGCTGCTTACGGCCCTGGCTCTACTCCCAGGGGGGACAGGCCATGGCATCTCGATTCCCTTTTTCAAATCCATATCATCGACTCCTTACTCGCCCCCTATTCTACACTAAGCTCAAGGCGGATAAGTGTCTCACTTATATTGGCAGAGAGGGAAGAGCCGGAAGGGATCGCGTTGCTGAATGACGGGACTAAGCTGTATGTGAGGAGGAGCGAGACCGACAGAGTATGGGTCTACCGCGTGCAGGCAGGGCTGCCTTATCTCGCTCTCCTCTCAACAATTCCTGTGGGGAAGGACCCTTTGGGGATTGCCGTGACTCGCCCTGGCAGCTCCAGTGAGAGCGATTTCGTGTATGTCGCCAATCGTGAGGATAATACCGTCTCGGTGATTAACACGGCGAGCGATACGGTCGTAGCCACCATACCAGCCGGCAAAGGACCTCGAGGAGTAGCCGCCGGGATCATACCTACGGGTCCATAAAGTGGACAAGATCTCAGACGCGGCAAGTTGTCTCTGAAAGCGGCGTGGGGAGGGATTCCTCACGCCTCTCTCTGAAATCCCTTTCAGGGTCTGGACTTTCAATCTTAAATCGGATGGGTCAAGGGCGATCTGTGAGGACGCCGTCACCATATCGCCGTAGGCCGGGGGCGTGAAAGCTAACGGGGCTGGTGGCGGTGGATGTTGGGGATTTCCGGGGGCCGGGTGAGAATTTTGCCTGGCCCTCCAGATCGCCCAAATATCCACTTGAACTCCAGGGCCAAGAAGTTTAAGCAGCGGCTGTCTTTGCGTGTGCTTACGGCCCTGGCTCTACTCCCAGCAAGGTTGTAAAAGAGCGGCTGGCCGGGTGTCGTCGGGGGCGTTTTTGTTTGACAGCTACGACCGTTGGGTATACTTGTTAAAAGGTACGGAAAGTTTTATGAGAGCCGTGGCAATTGAGACCATAAAGCGAAATTTTCCCAATCAATGGCTCTTAATAGAAGTCGCGGAGACAAAAGATGGCGCGCCTTCTAAAGGTGTTGTGCTGAAATCCAGCAACCGACGGGAAGAGATAGTCGAGGAAATCGGCAAAAACAAAGGTAGAAAGCTATTTTTTTTCTTTAGCGGAATTACCGCACCACCCCATACGGCCTTCGCCCTTTAGTTCTCACCTGAATGAGAGTCTCTATCCCGTTCGATCAAAGGGTATTTAGAGACTTTAGACTTTTTGTCGTTGCCGCGCTTATCGAAAATCAGGGGAGATCACTGTACCTACCGGTGATCATTGACTCCGGAGCTAGCTATCTTACGGTTCGTCCCGATGTCTTCGAGCAGTTAGGCGTTGCTCCTATCCGAGAGACTCCGCTTGTTACCGCCTCGGAGCGGGCGGTCGCGCCCCTTGGCCGGGTGGATAGAGTCACTGTTGGGGATCGATGCCTTGCAGTCAACGTGGAGATGATCTCGATTCCCTTGCCCGAAGACCTTCCAGCCGAAGGACTTCTTGGAGCATCATTTCTGCGCCACTTCCTTGTATCCATGGATTATGAGAAAGGGAAACTTGTGTTTACTACCAGATGATCTCAAGACCGTCGCGGCTGCCGCCGCTCCGTAATCGCAGAAGTTTTAATCGTCCCGAGCTCGGAATGGGGGTCAGGAATGGGGGTCAGTCCTTTAGTTTATATCGCTTTGACGAAAAAAATGTAGACGGAGTCTTTTGTGCTTCCGGCATTGGTTTGGAATCGCGTTGGGTCAGAGCCAATCATCGAACGATCGCGCGTTCACGGCAATCACGAACCCGCGGAATCGGGGAAAAAGGTCCCCAGCAACTGGCCAAGGTCGATGCGAAAATCTTTCCGTCTGAGCGAGCTCTTGATCGCGATTTCCCAGATGCTCGCCGCGCTGTAATACACGTCATTCCGGTCGTCTTCCAAAAGCTCGCGTGCTTCACGCGGCAATCGCTCGCTGCTGGCCGCCGCCCAGAGCAGCAAGTGTGTGTCGAGCAGAAGCCTCACCGCTTCCGGCCCTCGAAGGCGCGAATAACGGAATCGGGCAGCGGCGCGTTGAAGTCATCCGGAATCCGGAACTTGCCGCCGAGCAGCCCCAGCCGGCGACGGCCGCGAGGCCTGGTTAATGGAACGAGCCTGGCGGCAGGCTTGCCGGCGCGCGCGATGATGATCTCCTCGCCAGCCTCCGCGCGCTCGACGAGCTTCGACAACTCGGTCTTCGCTTCGTGGATGTTCACCTGCTTCATCGTCAGATCCCCAGCGGACGCGATTAGCTAATTCTAGCTAAAGCGGTGTAACAGTCAAGCGTGCATCCACCCGCGACCGCCTAATGAGAGCGACGAAAGCGCAATAAAGAGAGAGAAGGCAGAAGTGAGCCACGGCGAGGACGGATGGCACTTGGATCAGCGCGACGATTACAGGTTCACGTCATGGGAAGTTGCCTCGCTCCCAAGACCTTATTGTGCATAAATCAGATAGGTCAAGAGCATCTGGTTGCGCTATAGAGGCGAGCGATTTTCACTGGGCCTGGCGAGAATTTGGCCTGGCCTTCCAGATCGCCCAGCGTTACAGCGTCACTGACCGGGACCGCCTCACGTTCATCGTGCCCTGAGCCCTGTGCCGGCATGGGCCTGTGCGGAGGGTCGTACCGGTCAGGGGTTATCAACATTTCACTTAAACCCCTGCGGGCGTGGCGAGTTGTAAGTCTAAACTAAAGGCCAGGGCTGAATCTGCCTCTCGCATGGCCTCTCGGGGCAAGGCGCCGAGTCGCCTCAAGATCGCGCGCTTGGGAAGCGTTACCAGCGTCTCCATTTTGACGACCGAGGCCTTCGGCAAGCCGGCGGCCTTAGCCACTGCGAGTCTTAGCCTTTTTGAAATCTGTGAGATACGGAAATGGCACAAGGACAACATCACCGCGCCTGATCACCGCGACCGTGTCCATCTAATCCTCCAAAATTTCTGACATTGCCGGCAAATAGGCTTCGGCGTCGGCCGCATTTTCATCTGCCATTTTCAGATAGCCTTCTTTTGCCAGCAGCGCCATCCTATTTTTCTCCCACACCCGGATCGCCTCCTCGACAATCCGGCTCTTCGGAACTTTGGCTTTCTCCGCGTGCCGGGTGATGGTCTGGTAAACACTGGGATCCACCGTCACGCTTAGTTTTGCCCTATATCCTCGCGCCATATATCCTCCAATTTGTCTGATATTATATCCTCTAATAAATACTTTCAAACTTCGGGGAAATCAAGCAACGGAAAGGGTGATGGCGGAAGAGGCGCGCTGGTGGTGAAGTAAGTCAGATGGGTCACGGGCGATTTGTGAGGACTCCGTCACCATATCGCCTTAGGTCGGGAAGTGAAAGCTAACGGGAGGCTTGGCAGCGATCGGTGGAGGGGATTGTGGATGGCCGGGCGGGAATTTGGCCTGGCCTTCATTGTGCCTTAAAGTATCGGGAGGGGTGTGATGCGAAAGATTTAAAGGCCTGCCTTCCAAGCTACGAAGGCCGTCGGCCGGAGAGCCTTTCTATCACCCTAAGGGCAACGTCCATGGCCGCTTCGGCCACCGGCCGGGAGCGAAGATCGGCGTAGTAATAGCCGGCGAGATGGATTTGACGATAGGACTCACTGAGATCCCGGACGAGCCTTCCGTTCCGTGGCGCTAGATGCTTGGCTGCCGCGGCAAGGAGCGCGTCCCAAGAACGGGGTATCTTCGCTACACCTTTCTCCTTGAGCGCAGCTTTAACAGCGGTATCGATGGCCAGCCATGCCGTGCCAAAGGCCTCCCGAACAGGCTTGATGTCGGTGTAGAAGTCCCCCTCGGCTGGGCACCGACCCAACAACCTTCTGGCATTGCGCCAATAGCGGAAGGCTTCGTTGAAGCTGTCTTCTTTTTTTTGCCCAGCTTTTCTCATCTTGCTATAGGAATCTTCTTATCTCAGCGCCGGGAAAATGTCCACCTACGCCCCTGCCGTGGTCATGATCACGGTCACGCCGCGCGAGATCCTGGAAAAAAGTTATGATATCGCTGTAGCCGAGAATATGCTCCCTGCCAAACAATACCCGACACTCGAGGGTGTCAAACTGATCTTAGACACGTTTGCGGAGAAGGACCCCAGGGCGAAGAATGCCAACCCGGAGGATTTTGTCGATATGCGCTTCATCAGAGAGTTGGATGAGAGCGGGTTTATCGACAACCTCTACAAAGGAAGAAAAGGCTAGAAACAGCACGGTATTGAGCCTCTGCCGCTGGACAAAGAAGCCGCTCTCCATCTGGCCCGCCCGGCTCTCTTTACCCATCGGAATCTAAGCGCGCACCTTGAAACCTGTTTGAGTGACGCGTCATTGAATTTCATGTACTGGCGAACAGTGTCAAGATTTCGAGGTCTGGGATGGCCTTCACCCTGCCCCTTTGTTTCTGCCGAGCGAATTGAGGGCTCGATCCTGTTGATCCGCGGGCACAAAGTTCTGCTGGATAGCGATCTGGCCGTGCTGTACGGGGTGACAACCAAGCGGCTTAACGAGCAGGTCCGACGGAATATCGCCAGGTTTCCTGCTGACTTCATGTTCCAATTAACCCCTGAAGAAGTTGAATCTTTGAGGTCGCAATCTGCGACCTCAAACAAAGGGCGCGGTGGCCGTCGGTATGCTCCGCTTGTTTTTACAGAACAGGGTGTTGCCATGCTGTCAACCGTTCTCAACAGTGACCGTGCTATTCAGGTGAATATCGAAATCATGAGGGCTTTTGTGCGGCTTCGGGAAATGATGTCCGCTCACAAGGACCTGGCTCGGAAACTTGAGGCGCTGGAGAAAAAGTACGACGCCCAGTTTAAAGTGGTCTTTGATGCTATCCGCGAGCTTATGACCCCACCGGACCCCAAGAAACGAAAGATCGGCTTTATCGTCAAAGAAAGAGCCGCAAAATACGGTAGGTCGGAAATCAGGGCGAGGCATTAAAAACCCCGGTCAGTGGAGGAAAAGGCTGTCTACCTGCCTGTGCGGACACGCAGACAGGTCTCCCCGCGGCCATAAGAGCAGATGCCACTGATTGATCACCAGACAATATTCGGCATCGCGGATGCCAGGCCTACTCGTGGCTTCTTGGAGATCCACCGCCTGTCCTGAGTAGGCCCGAAGGGCCGTGTCGAAGGGGTGAGAATCCGGGGACGGCGCGACATGACTCACCGCTTCTACTTGCCTGCGTGTACGCGCAAGCAGGTCGTATGGATGGCTTCCCCGTCGTAAAAGACCCCGACCCTTGTTCCCCTTCTATCCCTTGCCGTTGGCCATAGATCCCTACTAGAATAGCTTTGCCATGGAGATAGCGCGGGCCACCGAGTCTTTAAAGGCATCTGTCCTTTGCCTAAGGGAAGGTCTGGTGAACTCTGCCGCTAGCCGGGCCTATTACGCCATGTTTCAGGCTGCCCAAATCGCTTTAGAGGCGGAGGGATTGATGCGTTCACAATGGAGTCACAAGGGTCTGCACTCCAGCTTTAATCCAGAACTGATTCACCAAAGGAAACTTTATCCACGAATCTTTCGCGATTATCTGACCTCCGCACTCACCGTGCGGCAGGCTGCCGATTGTGGCGAAGACGGGGTCAGTGCCAAAATTACGGCCAGGCAAGTGCGTCGCGCAGAAGGATTTGTTAATCTGGTTACGGAGGTAATCAAGCGTGAAAAGCGAGGCTAGGATCGAGAAAGATCGGGATTTACTGGACCAGAAACTCACGGAACTGGCTCTGCTCGCCAAGAGGCTTTGCCCTAATGCACGGGTGGAGGTTAACACTGTGAGGTACGAGGATGAAGACGGCCGCCTGAAAGTTTTCCCACCGTCGGGTTTGTCAGAGGCGGAGGAAGAGGCGCTCGAAGAAGCCCTAACGGAGAAATGTATCGCAACCTTGGAGGAAACCGGCCTCTTTATTTTATGCGCTGTCTTTGACCCTGCAATATAGTAGGGAAATTTAAAGGAGTCCTTTCACGTAACCCACGGCATGACCTCGGAGCGCTGTCTACCTGCCACTGCCGAAGGCTCTGAGGTTTCATTAAATGCCATTTGCAACACTTCTGACTGACTGTAGCCTCGTAGGAAGCTCGAAATTAGGCGTTATTCAGGAATTATTTAAATTCCCTGGCAAGCTTCGAATCTACTAAGCCGCCCTTTTCTTCTTAAGAGTGAATTCGATCTGATAGCCGGCCAGTTCGGCGAGCTGAAAGAGCTGGACGATCTGCTCTGAGATCTTATTCTCCTGCAGTAAGCGCACGCCCTGAGGTCGGTTCAGATAGCGTTTTCGCGAGCGAGGCGAGCGACGAACTTCTCGTCGAACCCCAGCTCGCGAAGGATGGCACGGGTATGCTGCCCCACAGAAGGGACGCCGTCCATGCGAGGCTCGACACCCTCCATGGTCACCGGCGGCAGCAGCGCTTTGATGGAACCGTTCGGTGTCTCGATCTCCCGCCAACGGTTGCGCGCCTTGAGCTGCTCGTGCTCCCAGAACTCTTGCATAGTGTTGAGGCGCGCGTTGGCGATCTGCGCCGCCTCCAGACGCTCCACCACCTCAGCGGCGGTAAGCCGGGAGAACACGCCGACCATGATGTCAGTCAGTTCCTGCCGATGGGCGTCGCGTTGGCTGTTGCTGCTGAAGCGAGGGTCCGTGGCCAGCTCCGATTGCTCGAGCACGACCGCGCAGAAGTCTCGCCACTCGCGCTCGTTCTGGACGCCGAAGAACACGGTCTTGCCGTCGCCCGTCGGGAACGGCCCGTAGGGATGGATGGTGGCGTGTGCCGCGCCGGTGCGGCGGGGCGGCGTGCCGCCGTAGCCGGTAAAATAAGCGGGATAGCCCATCCACTCGCCCAGAGCCTCGAACATGGACACGTCGAAGGCGGTGCCTTTGCCGGTGCGCTCGCGCTGATACAGGCCGGTCAGGATGCCGGTGTAGCCGTACATGCCGGCGGCGATGTCCGCGATGGAGATGCCGGCCTTGCTGGGAGTTTCGGCCGTGCCGGTCACGGACATGACACCGGACTCGCATTGGATCAGTAGGTCGTAGGCCTTCTTTTGACTGTAGGGGCCGTCGGGCCCGTAGCCCGAGATGTTGCAGACGATGATGCAGGGGCACTTGGCCAGCAGCGCCTCGGAGGACAACCCCAGGCGCAACGCCGCCCCCGGAACGAGGTTTTGCACGAAGACGTC
>JACPAM010000125.1 GCA_016180805.1 Deltaproteobacteria bacterium
TTGTAATCGGACGTCCGCAGCCTCGCTCGCCCCGTAGAGTATGGTGTTGACCACGGTGACGGTTCCTCGACCGTACACTTACTCAACGGGGCTCGCGCTTTCCTCGGTCACGTAGCGGAGTCCCGTGGACCGAAGAGAGCCTCCGAAGCCCAATATCGCCAGCTTGACAACCCCTGGGGTGCGTTATATGGAAGCCGGTGGTGGCTGCCCGTGTTAAATTTTGCCAGCTGCCGCCGCGGACGAAGGGTAAGGTTTTAACCTGACCGATATGATATTTGGGAGCGCTTTTAATTTGCGCTGGACCAGGTAGTTAAGGAGATAACTCCGAGGAGGAACCAAGATGCAAAGAAAGTCGATAATGGGTGCAATGACGGGGATTTTTGCCACTTTAACTGCTTTGGTTTTGCTGGGGGCGACCTCGGCTTGGGCAGCTAAGATCGACTGCAGTCCGGTCACCAATACGAGCGCCGAGCTCCCGCGCACGGCTGCGATCGGCACGAATCCTGCGGGAACCTTCGCTCACGTCATGGGCACGACGCTGGCAGCAGTGGGCAGTAAAGCCACCCCGATTTCTGTAAAGGTGCAACCCTACAACGGTCCCAATGCGTGGATCTCGCTCCTGCAGAGCGGCGAGCTTGAATTCGGCGTCATCAACATTATCGATTCCTACATGGCCATGACCGGAACCGGCAGCTACGAAAAGCCGGCGCCGGTCCTCCGCGTGGTCTCAGGAGGGGTGTTCCCGTTTTTCGCCGGGATGTTTGTTCGCGATAAGTCCGACATCAAGGAACTCAAAGACCTCAAGGGAAAGCGGCTCGCGTGGGATTATGGCGGCCATGCCACCAACCAGGCCTGGCAAAGCGCCATGCTAGAGATTGGCGGGCTGAAGCCCAGCGATGTGGTCCAGGTGCGGGTGTCGAGCCTGGTGGATGCCACTAGAGGTGTGGCAGAAGGACGGGTCGACGCGACCACGACTGGCGTCGGCATCGCTATGAACGACGAGGCGAATGCAAGGGAGCCGATTCGCTTCCTCAATGTGCCGAACACCGATGCCTCCAGGAACGTCCTTGCAAAACTGGGCGCCTCCCCTGTGAAGTCCACGCCGGCGACAGGCATCAAAGGGGACACCCACGTGATCGGCTATTCGCTCCATCTGGCGAGCTCTACTAAAGTGAACGAAAGGACAATCTATACCCTGGTGAAGGTGTGGTGGGACCATATGGGGGAGATTCAAACCAAACACCCCATTTTCAAGAGGTGGACCAAGGAAAGCCAGGCGATCACGGACTTCACGGTTCCTTATCATCCGGGCGCCATCAAATTTTACAAGGAAATGGGTCTCTGGACGGCGAGACACGATGCTCGGTCAAAGGAGATCTGCCAGTAAGCTTCGCAAGTGGAACGGCGAAGCATCGCCGCCGAAAGGGAAAACCATGATCAGGAAGCTCGCATGGATGTGTCTGGCCACCTCGGTAAGTGTTTCCTTTGGAGTGCGGATGACGCGCGCGGCGGCGCCCTTTTATGAAGGTAAGACGATGCGCATCATCGTCGCTACCTCGGCTGGCGGAGGATTTGATACCTATTCCAGGACTCTCGCACGCCATATGGGAAAGCACATCCCAGGCCATCCCACTATCATCGTCGAGAACATGCCAGGGGCAGCCTTCATGATCGGCACGAACTATCTGTATAATCAGGCGAAACCCGATGGTCTTACCATAGGCAACTGGATCGGGACGCTTGTGCCCGCGCAAGTGATGGGCCGCCAAGGGATCCAGTTCGATGTGAGAAAGTTTGCATATATCGGTGCGCCGGTCAAAAACCATGACCTCTGCTTGCTTAGCAAAGCGAGCGGGGTCGCCACGGCCGAGCAATGGATGGCCGCCAAGAGCCCCGTCAAGATGGGTGCGACGCCCCCGGGGGCCACGCCCTATGACATGGCGGCCATCGTTAAGGAAGCAACCGGCCTTCCCATGCAGCTCGTAGCCGGCTACAAGGGAACAGCAGACATCCGGGTGGCAGTGGAAGGCGGTGAAGTTCACGGCCTGTGCGGGCTCTCGTGGGCGTCGGCAAAGGTGACTTGGAAGAAGCCGCTAGAGTCAGGCCTCGTGAAAATTATCTTACAGAACACTCCGAAAGCTCATCCAGACCTTCCCGATGTCCCCTTATCCATCAATCTTGCCAAGACCGATATGGGGCGCAAGCTCATCAAGGCCGGCATCCAGGACACGAGCGCTATAACGTATCTCTACGCTTTACCGCCGGGCACACCCAAGGACCGGGTGCAGACCCTGCGGCGGGCTATGCAGGAAACCATAAAGGATCCAGGGTTTTTAGCCGAAACCACCAAGGCAAATCTCGATCTGGATCCCGTCACGGGTGAGGAGATCGAAAAGATCGTTGCTGAATTCTTCAATTTAGATCAGGCGGTTATAAGTAAACTTAAAGAAATACTTAAGTAATTGCGAGCTTGTGTCGCCGTTATTGGTGATCGTTCAAGGAGGAAGGTTATGGTCCTGAAGGGACTGGTTTACTTGTGGCTGATTTTGGCTTTCGGTTTCGGCCTCTCCGGATCGGTCTCGGCACAGGAACCCTTTTTCAAGGGCAAGACGATCCGGATCATCGTTGGCTTCGCTGCCGGAGGCGGCTACGACGTCTACTCGCGCACTATCGCCCGACACATGGGAAAGCAAATTCCCGGGAACCCGGTCATCGTGGTGGAAAACATGGCGGGGGCGGGCAGCCTGATCTCTGCGAATCACTTGTACAAGGCTGCTAGACCGGATGGCCTTACCATCGGACATTTTATCGGCGGGTTGTTTATACAGCAGATTTTAGGGAAGTCGGGTATTGAGTTCGACGCGCGAAGGTTCGAGTACATAGGCGTGCCGACGCAAGACCACTACGCCACCGGGCTTTCCAGGGAAAGCGGGATCACCACTGTCGATCAGTGGATGGCGGTGAAAACACCGATCAAATTCGGCGGGATCGCGCCGGGCACCGCGACCTCGGATATTCCCAGGCTGCTGGTTGCGACCCTCGGTCTTCCGATCCAAGTGATCGACGGCTATAAAGGAACCTCCCAAATTCGGCTGGCATTCAACAGTGGCGAAGTTCACGGAATCAACAACGGCTGGGAATCCACCCGATCCACTTGGAAGAACGAAGTGAAATCGGGCAAATTGGTCATCCTGCTCCAGCACTTTCCCTCGCGCCACCCGGAGCTTTCCAATGTGCCGCTGGACATAGAATTCGCCAAGACCGAAGAGGCAAGAAAGTTGCTCAAGGTCGGTGCCCACAGCTTGGGACCGACCGCGCGGCCCTTCGTTCTGCCTCCGGGGACCCCAAAGGATCGGGTGCAACTCCTGCGTAAGGCCTTTATGGCTACGATGAAAGACCCGGAATTTGTCGCCGAGACTCAGAAGGCCAATTTGGATATTACGCCGGCGGACGGTGCAGAGTTGGAGCGAAACGTGAAGGAGATTTTCAACCTGGAGCCTGACCTGGCGGCAAAGCTTAAAGAGATCTTACAGTGAGAAACTCGAACGGGAAGCCATGGAGGATGAGAAAAATGGCGCGAAAGTTTTCTTTCATGCTGATCGGGCTTTGCGCAATCCTTTGGCTAAGCGTCACAGCGCATCCGTCGACGCACGAATTCTATAAGGGGAAAACCATTCGTCTCATCGTGGCCTTCAGTCCGGGAGGCGGATTCGATACTTACACCCGCGCCATCGCGCGCCACTTCGGCAAGCACGTCCCAGGGAATCCGTCGGTCGTCGTCGAGAACATGACTGGCGCCGGCGGCATCATTCACGCCAACTACTTCTACCAGCGCGCCAAGCCCGACGGGCTGACGATCGGGAACAACATCGGCGGGCTGCTCCTGCAGCAAATCATGGGGGCGAAAGGCATCGAATTTGACGGCAGGAAATTCGAGTACGTCGGTGTTCCGGCGGTGGACAACCCGGTCTGCGCTCTTACCAAGGCGAGCGGTATCACGAGCTTGGAGAAGTGGTTCGCTTCCGCGAGGCCGGTGAAGCTCGGGGGCGTGGGGCCGGGTGGAACCGCTTCCGATGTCGCGCGCACGCTCAAAGCGGCGCTCGGGCTGCCCATCCAGGTGATCGACGGCTATAAGGGCACATCGGACATCCGCCTGGCCGCTGAAAGCGGCGAGCTCGATGGCGGTTGCTGGGCCTGGGAGTCGATCAAGGTCATGTGGCGTAAGGGGCTGGAGGCCAGGGAGGTTTCCGTAGTGGTCCTGGTGATGCCGAAGAAGCATCCGGAGCTTTCGAGGGTCCCGCTCGCGCTCGATTTCGCCAAAACCGAAGAGGCACGGCGCATTCTTAAGTATGGGGTCCACGACACCGCCGTCTTAACCCGGCTCTATTTCTTGCCGCCAGCGACTCCCAAGGATCGCGTGCAGCTTCTGCGCAATGCTTTTTTGGCGACGCTCAAAGATCCTGAATTCTTGGCGGAAGCGAACAAATCCAAGCTGGACATCGACCCGGTGGGCGGGGAGGAGATCGAAAACGTTGTCTCCGATCTTTTCAAGCTGGACGCCGGGATGGTCGCGAAGCTGAAGGGCGTACTGGTCCCGAACTGACCCTCACATCACCCGGTCAAGCACGATATCGACCTTTTGTGAACCGACCGTCACCGGGTTGTTCCTGAACTCGCCTGCGAGGTTCCCTGCTTCCCGAGTCATCGGATTGCCGTCCTTATCGAGACGAGCGGAGATATGGACTTCGCCGGCGAAAGCCGTTCCCGCCATCATGACGTCTTCCGGACCCAAGGAGTAACTGACAGGAAAAGCGGGGCGATCGATTTTCTTTACCGCGAGCGGAGGGCCGGCTGGTCCGCCGCCGGCGCGGGCGATGATAAATAGGGCGGTTTGACTGTCCAACTTGGCCTGGAGCTTCGGCGCGACCGAAATGATCCCCTGAATACGCTGCCCGTGTGGAGTTGTGGGGCCGGCCTCGGCCTTTTTCGTTGCAGACTTCTGCTTTCCACTTCGGTCGGCGAGTTCGGCGAGCGCTTTCTCAATCTCCGTTCGTTCCGTTCCCGGTGGCATCTGGACCAGAAGTTTCTGCAGTGTTTCTTTCGCGCCGGAAAAGTCTTCCTTGACACGGTAAAGGAGCATCCCCTTTCCCCAAAGCGCAAGGGGGAAATTGGGGTTGGTGGCCAGAGCGCGATCGAACGCCATGAGGGCGCCATCGGGATGGCCCGCACGAGCCAGAATCAGACCCATGTAACTGTGGGCTTCGGGGTGACTGGGGTCGACCGCCAATACTCCCTTGAAAGCTTCGATGGCCTGCGGCCACTCCTCGCGCTCGAACGAACCGCGGCCCTGAGCCAGCAGAGATTGAGTACCCTTGGCCTCCCCCGTTCCGGTCAGAAAACCTCCAGTGATTGTGTCTTGCTCGGAAAGCCGCGGTCGGAGCGACTGGCTCAAGAAAACGCCGAGTGTCAAGCCGAACAGCACAAGAAAGATTGCCCCGGCGGCGATCCGCCAGCCGCGGGCGGATCTTTTCTTCCGGGTCGCCTCGGGCTCGAGTTCCTGCGGCTCGGATTGCGCATCGGGCGCTGCAGCCGGCGGCGGGGTTAACTCGAGGTCCCGTAAGACGCTTGCGGCCTGAGCTTCGAGCTCCTGACGCAGCTCCGTGTAATCGGCTGCCGACAACTTCCCCGCTTGGTAATCGAAATCGAGCTCCTTGATGTCCGCGTAAAACCTGGCCTGGTCCCTGAGGAGCTGGGCTCGGGGGCCCTCGGCCTCCGGATCAAGCAGCTCCGGTCCCATGTTCGCCGCCTCCCGGTGCACCCGCGCGAGCAGCTCGGGTTCGATCTGCGGTGGCGGTGAGCTCTTTTTCCGCCGCACCCAACGCCGCAGGGCCACAACAACCAAGACCAGGCCTGCCGCGGCGGCCACAAACGGCAGCACCCAGACCACAAGGCTGAAGCCTCGGCGCGGCGGAGCAAGCAAAACCCAGTCACCGTATTTGGAGACAAAGTAGGCCTTGATTTCGTCCGGGCTCTTGCCTTGCCGAAGCTGTTCCCGAACGACGTCGCGCATCTGCTTGGCGAGTTCCGAAGGGGAGTCTGCTACCGAGAGATTCTGGCAAACGACGCAACGGAGCTCTTGAGCGATGCTGCGCACCCGCTCTTCCAGATCGGGCGGCTCGCCGGAAAGCGAGGGCGAGGGGAGTGAGATAGTGAGGAGGGAAATTCCAAGCAGAAAAACTAAGCGGACAAAATTCTGCTCACTCTTCACTGCTCACTCCTCCCGGCTTTCCCTCGAAAGCTCCTCGGGGGCCGAGTTATCAGGCCGCGGCCGATGGACTAAGCTCCCTCGGGAAGCGCGCTCTCCGCTGCGGCCGATGGGTTCGTACCATGATCTGCACCGTCAGTAATCGGACGTCCGCCGCCTCGCTCGCGCTCCCCTCGCTCGCGGACAAGCAGCGTAGCGGCCTTCCTCCTCGTCCCCCTCGGGCTTCGAAGTGGATAGGTGACTTTTCACCTAATGGACTGATAATCGCCTTTTCCTTCTTTGGCGGTGATGATGCCTTGTTTCGCCTCGGCCACCTTGGCGCCGATCAACTGCGTTCCGAGTGATCCGACGTGCTTGTACGTGATCTTTCCGGTCGGATCGATAAAGAAGGTTTCAGGGATCCCCCAAACGCCATAATCGATGGCGATCTTTCCCGACGCGTCGCGTCCGTTAGGATAGCTGATGTTGAATTCCTTAAGAAAATCACGCGCTGCCGCTTCCGTGTCCTGAATGTCGACGCCGAGAAAAACAATGTCCTGATCCTTGAATCTCTGCCACGACGCCTCCAGATCACGCGCTTCGGCTCTGCACGGCGGGCACCACGAGGCCCAAAAGTTCAAAAAGACGACTTTTCCGCGCAACTCCTCCAAGCTGATGCGCTTTCCGTCGAAGAGGGTGAGCGCAAACGGCGGCGCCTGGCGTCCGATCAAAGGGGAGGAGATGAAGCGAGGGTCACGGCTAAACCCAAAGGCGAGCAGCCCGATGAGAGGGAGGATCACCGCCAGCGTGACGAGAACGCGGCGCCAAGGCATCTTCACTGCCTTCCCCTCTTTTGTTGAACCGGCCAGATCGCCACGATCGTGCCGAGCACGATCACCGCGCCCCCGAGCCACATCCAGGCCAGCAGCGGCCGGACGAGCACCTTGAGGGTAGCCTGATTCCGCTCCAGTTCGCTAAATCCTGAAAGAATCAAATAGAGATCCTCAGCAAGCGTGCTGCGAAACATCGCGCGCCCAACGGGCGACTGCTGGTTGGGAAAGAACTTGAGGGCGGGTGAAAGGACGCCCAGGTCGTGGTCTTGGTTGAAAAGCTTGAACGCGGCCTCGACGCGGTAATGCGTTGGTTGTTGCGATCCTTTTATGCCTTGAAACTGGACCCGGTAGCGGCCAACGCTCAACTCCTCTCCGACCTTCAGCGTCACCTCGCGCTCGACGCTATAGGTCATGGAGCCCGCAATGCCCAGGACGATGAGGACGACACCAAGATGGACCACGAAGCCGCCGTAGCGGCGCTGGTTGCGGCGTGCGAGGGTTGCGAGGGCTTTGATGATCCCTTCGCCGGCGATCCTGCGCCGGGCGCGCAGCGCGAGCGCGGTGTCAAAAAGGATCGTAAGCACGACGAAAACAGACAGGGTCAAGCCGAGCAGGGCCAAAAAGTCCCGTAGCCACAGCGCAAACAAAATCATGGCGATGATGAGCGAGCCTACGGTCGGCCACAGGAAGTTCCGCCTGAGATTGTCCCAGGAGGCCTTTCGCCATGCGATCATCGGGCCCACGCCCATGAGAAAAACCATGACCAGAAAGAGCGGCACCGCGACCCAGTTGAAATAAGGAGCCCCCACGCTTACCTTGACCCCCGCAACCGCCTCCGAGATCAGTGGGAAGATCGTGCCGAGAAAGATCGTGAACAGGGCGGACACTAAGACCACGTTGTTGAGGAGAAAGGCTGACTCCCGGCTCACCATGGAGTCCAGCTCCGGCTGTCCGCGAAGGTGGTCCGCGCGGTAGGCCAGGAGTCCGAAGGATGCCAGCAGAATGAAGGCCAAAAATAACAGGAACAGAGTCCCGACGGGTCCTGAAGAGAAAGCATGAATGGAGGAAAGAATACCCGAGCGGGTCAAAAACGTCCCGAATATTGTGAGGCTAAAGGCGATGATAATCAGAGACAGATTCCACACCTTGAGCATGCCCCGGCGCTCCTGCACCTGCACGGAGTGAAGAAACGCCGTGGCCGGAAGCCAGGGCATGAAGGCGGCGTTCTCGACCGGGTCCCAAGCCCAATATCCGCCCCACCCCAGCACGTGGTAAGACCACCAGGCGCCCACCAGGTTCCCCATGGTCAGGAAGAACCACGCGGTGATGGTCCAGCGCCGGGTTGTCACGATCCACGCCTCATCCAGCTTTCCCTTAATCAAGGCCGCGATGGCAAAGGCGTAGGGGACGGTCAGGCCGACGAATCCGGTGTAGAGCAGGGGCGGATGGGTGATCATGTTCGCATCCTCGAGAAGAGGATTCAGCCCCCGGCCGTCCAGCGGTACCGGAAAGATCCGCTCAAACGGGTTGGAAGCGAAAGCGATCACCGCAAGAAAAAATGCCGAGACGATCGAGAACACCATCAACACCCAGGGCATCAACTCCCGGTGGCGATCCCGATAGGTCCACGCCACCAGGCCGGAAAAGATGATCAGTAGCCACTCCCAGAGCAGCAAGGATCCTTCCAGGGCTCCCCACAGTCCGGTAACCCGATAATAAATCGGCGTCGATCGGGTCGTGTTGAAGGCGACGTATTTGATGGAAAAATCGGTAGTGACCAGGGCGTAGATGAGACACAGGCTCGCGATCGTGACCAGGCAAAACTGCCCCAGGATGGCGGCCCTGACCGTGCCGAAATAGCGATCGCGAGAGAGGCGCGGCCCTAAGATCGGCCCGAGGATTCCCCAAATGGCCAGGACCAGGGCGATGACGATACTGGTATGGCCGATCGTCGCGGTCATAACCCTTTCTCTTCCTTCCCAGGGATGAAGCTTCGCGGATACGGCGCCGTGCCTTCTTTGGGCGGGCTGTATTCCTCGGCGTGCTTGGCCATGACGGTTGTGGCGAGGAAAACTCCGTCCTTTCCGATTCTGCCTTCGACCACGGCCCCTTTCCCCTCGGCGAAAAGATCCGGCGGCACCCCGCGGAAAAAGACCGGCACGGTCGCCACGCCGTCAGTGATTTCGAAGCGGTAGGTGAGAGCCGTAAGGTCCTTCTTCAAGGACCCTTCGACTACCATGCCGCCCATGCGCAGAAACCTGTCTTTGGCGGATCTGTTCTCCTCCTTGAGCTCCGAGGGAGTGACGAAATAAACCATGGCTTGCCGCATCCCACCGTAAATCAGGTAGGTCAATGCCGCAAGGATGATCAACCCTCCGATCAAAAACCTTCTGCGCATAGCGATCGGCTAGCCTCCTTCTTTCAAGGAATCTAGCAGAAAAAAAAGTCGAAACAAAGTCTCGCACGCGATCTCGGGGCCGAGCCTCTCCGGGCGAGGGCAATAAAAAATTAAGTTCGCGACTCGTCCCCTCGACCAGCACGTTTTCACTTCCAATCCCGAAGGGGAGCGCGAGCGAGGCTGCGGACGTCCGATTACGGACAGCACGACTCGTGGCACGAACCCATCGGCCGCAGCCGAGAGCGCGCTTCCCGAGGGAGCTTAGTCCAGCGGCCGCGGCCTGAAGAAAAGCCAGGGGTTAGCTCTTTGGCGCCGCGGAAGAGCGAAGCCGCGAAAGCTCCACTTCCACCTCGCGCAGGCGCCTTTTCAGGCTAAAGAGGTACACGAGCAGGGCAAGCCAAACGACCCCATAGGCTAAGAACACAAACCCCCAAGATCCCATCACGCCCCTCCATAGAGTTTCATTCTCTTGACCTCTTCCCGCATCTCGCCGACATGAAAGCGCAAGGACAAGAGGTAAAAGTAGAGCAGGAGGAAGGCTGCGAAGTTGATGGACAAAGCGATCAGCATCGAGGGATGGACGTTCTCCCAGGGCAGTTTGTCGGGGCGGAGAATCGATGGGGGCTGATGCAACGTGCGCCACCAGTAAACGGACATGTGAATCAAAGGGATGTCGAGGAAACCGATGATGCCGAGGACGGCGCCGCAAATGGCGCCACGGTTTTCATCCTCGATCAGGGAGCGCAGGATCAGATACCCGACAAAAATCAGAAAGAGTATTGCCGTAAGGGTCAACCGCGCATCCCAGGTCCACCAAACCCCCCAGGTGGGTTTTCCCCAGATCGACCCCTCAATGATGGTGAGGCCGGTAAAAAGCACCCCGATCTCGGCCGCCGAGTAGGCCAGGATATCGTCGCGCCGGTCTCGTTTCCATAGATAGAGGCAGCTCATGATGAACACGATGAAGAAGGAGAGATAGGCCGTGAGAATAGTCGGTATGTGCAGATACATGATGCGCTGCAACTGGCCCTGGTAGGCGTCGGGCGGAGCCTGAACCAGACCCCAGTAAAGTCCCAGCAGGACCGAAACGAGCGTCAAGCCGCCGAGAATGGTGCGGCTCCGGCCGTGCCTTTTCTCCATAGGCTGCATCCTTAAGCCTCAATAACCCACTCGAAGACGAGAAAACCCGCGGTCAAGAATATCACATCAAATCCCAACAAAAGACGCAACCAGTCCAACGCTTCACTGGCGTCTCCCGAGCGAAGGATCACCTCCATCGTTCGGATCGTGGCCAGAATGACGGGAATCATCAGCGGGAAAAGAATCAAGGGTAGCAGAAGCTCTCGAGCCCGCGCCCTCATGGTCACGGCCGAGAACAGCGTCCCGAGGACGCAGAACCCGAGCGTGCCGAGAAACGCGACCATAAAAATGGCGGGAAGCAGGCGCCAGGAATCGAGATTGAACAGCACCCAAAAAAGCGGCAGAACGACGAGCTCGACCACAAGCATCAAAACCAGATTGAAAAAGACTTTGGCGAGGTACAGAGCCGCACGATCCATGGGCGACAAGAGGAGCGCATCCAGGCAGTGGTTTTCCCGCTCCGGCTGAAAAAGCTGGGTCAGCCCTAGCGTCCCCGTAAACAAAAAGGCGAGCCAAAGAAGCCCCGGGGCCATCTCCGGGGCGCGCTCGCGTGGCATCTCGAAGGCGAAGTGGAAGACAAAGAGGAGGAGCGTCCCGAAGAAAAACATCGTGACCAGGCTCTCCCTGCGGCGGATCTCCAGGAGCAGATCTTTCCAAATCAGCCACGAGGCCTGCCTTAAGAGCTCCATTGCTCTCCCCGCGGGAGAAACTCCCCGAACGCGCGTTGAAAGGTGAGCCAGGGCTCCTGCTTGGGCTCGTCGAAAATGAGCTTTCCCCGGTGCAGGATGAGAGCCCGGTTGCAGAGGGCAAGTACGCGGGAGACGTGGTGACTCGCCATCAGGACGATGCCGCCACTGCCGGCCAGACCACGGAGATAGGCTTCCAGCAGATCGACGCCGCTTCCGTCGAGCATGCCGTAAGGCTCGTCCAGGAGGAGAAGTTTGGGCTGCAACAGGAGCCATTTGGCGATCGCCAGGCGGCACTTCATGCCGCTGGAAAGAGATCCAACGTATTCGTTGGCGCGGGAATCGAGCGCCACGGTTTCCAGGATCCGGGTGACTTCCGCCGTACTTTCCCGCTTGCCGTAAAGGGAGACAAAGAAGCGGAGGTTTTCCGCCACGGTTAGATTTTCGTAGAAGTGCTCGCTGGGGGAGAGGAAACCAATCAGGGAACGAAGCCGGGAAGGGTCCCCAAGCAGATTCTCCCCGTCCAACTCAATCGCTCCGGAGGTAGGGTGAACAAGCCCGCAGAGGAGCTTGAGTAACGTTGTCTTCCCCGCTCCATTGGGACCGAGCAGCGCCACGCAGTCGCCGGGTTTCAACTCGAGCGTGACTTCCCGTAGCGCCCACAGGAGGCCGTAGGCCTTGGCTAAACTACGAATCGCGACGTGCAAGACACTTTTCTCCTGCGGCAACTCCGGCTGAGCGCGTTCCATACGAACAACCTGTGGACTATAATGCTCGACCGAGGCGGATTCAAGGGAATGGTCATGAAACAGGTTTCGCCCTTGCATATGAAAGGCCCGAGTCGCCCCCCCCACCGCCACACTTTCACTTCGAAGCCCGAGGGGGACGAGCGGGAAGGCTGCGGACGTCTTTGCCCGCGACCGAGGGGAGCGCGAGCGAGGCTGCGGACGTCCGATTACAAACAGCACGACTCATGGCACGAACCCATCGGCGGCAGCCGAGAGCGCGCTTCCCGAGGGAGCTCAGTCCATCGCCGCGGCCTGATGGCTCGGCCCCCGAGGAGCTTTCGAGGGAAGGAGGCGAAGCGTAAGGGAGCCGCGGTACGCCTACCTTTGTTAGGGAACGCGCTATGGGCCTTTTGGCCGATTTGAACAAGACGGCCGCGTTCACTAAAGTAACTCTTGGGACCATCTCTAGATTGGACTTGCAAAATGAGATCGATCATAATGGTGTTAATGCTCCCAGAACTGCGAGGCCGGCCGTGCAGGAGCATAAATCTTAGTCCAAGGAGGTTCCTATGAACATTATCGCAACTGTTTCGGGAGCCTGGAATGCGTTTGCGACTAAAGTCGGGGCGTTCTTACCGGATCTCTTTGCCGCGATCATTATTTTGTTTGTCGGCTGGATCGGATGCAATATCGCGAGGCGTATCGCCGTGCGTGCTCTGAGAGTGTGCCGCTTTGAGCTTCTAGCGGAAAAATCCGGCATCGACCAGGCGCTGAAGCGCGGTGGAATTCAGCAGAACGCCACCGAGATCCTCGGGCTTCTGATCTTCTGGTTCCTCTTCCTCATCGTCATCGTCGCCACGCTGGATACCCTGGGGCTGCCCGGAGTGAGCGAAACCATGAATACGATCTTCCTGTATTTCCCGCGCGTCGTGGCGGCTCTGGTGGTGCTGATCCTCGGTCTCTACTTGGCGAACTTTATCGAGACGCTGACGCGGACGAGCTGCGCGAATGCCGGGCTGCATCAGGCCGCAGCGATCGGTCGGGTCACCTATTACGCCACGGTAATTTTCGTCGTGGCGGCGATCCTGCAAATTTTGGAGATCGCCGGGGAGATCGTGTTGTGGGCGTTTGTCTCGGTGTTCGGCGCTATCTGCCTGGCTTTGGCGATTGCGTTTGGTCTCGGCGGCCGGGAGGTAGCAGCCCGCTACCTGGAAAAATGGTTTGAGCAGAAATAGAGTCGCGCCGCAGGATGAGAGGCGGCTTGACTCTTCGGGATGAATGAGATAATGAATGGCAGGTTTTTTGACACCTTTTCGATAGCCTAAGGAGCGCCGAGACCGGCTCTCAGCTCCTTAGGCTATTTCTTACTCATAGGGAGACTTATGGCAGCATACCAGCACATCAAGGTTCCTGAAGACGGAGCGAAAATAACGATGTCCGCGAACAAGGAGCTGAAAGTTCCGGATAATCCAATCATCCCGTTCATCGAAGGAGACGGCACAGGCCGCGATATCTGGCGCGCTTCGGTACGCGTGTTCGACGCGGCGGTCGAGAAGGCCTACAGGGGCAGGCGGAAAGTCCACTGGATGGAGGTGTACGCTGGCGAGAAGTCATTCAGGATGTTCAACAACTGGCTGCCCGATGAAACGGTCGAGGCTTTCAAGGAATTTCTGGTGGGAATCAAAGGGCCGCTCACGACCCCGATCGGCGGAGGCTTCCGTTCATTGAACGTATCGCTCCGCATATTGCTCGATCTGTACGTTTGCCTGCGCCCGGTGCGTTACTTCCATGGTGTGCCTTCTCCGGTCAAGCATCCTGAATACGTAGACATGGTTGTCTTCCGGGAGAACACCGAAGATATCTACACGGGCATCGAATTTATCAATGGGACGGAAGAGAATAGAAAATTCCGGTCGCTGGTCAAAGAAAACTTCCCCAAAGAGTATGCCAAGATCCGCTTCCCCGACACGGCCGGTATTGCACTCAAGCCAGTCTCGGTCGAGGGCACGGAGCGGCTGGTCCGCGCTGCGATCAAATGGGCGCTGGCGAACAAGCGCAAGAACATCAACCTCGTCCACAAGGGCAACATCATGAAGTACACCGAAGGAGCCTTCAAGGACTGGGGCTACGCGCTTGCCAAACGTGAGTTCCGCAATGACATCGTCACCGAGCGCGAGTCGTGGATTTTGGGCAACAAAGAGAATAACCCGAACCTGAGCGTGGAAGATAACGCCAAGGCGATTGACCCCGGCTTCGACATGATGTCCCCCGACCAGCAGAATGGTATCAAAAAGGAAGTGGAAGAAGCTCTCAAGCTGTGGCCGACTCACGGAGACGGTAAGTGGAAGTCGAAACTGCTTATCAAGGATTCCATTGCCGACGTGACGTTGCAGTTCGTCCTCATCCGCCCGAGGGATTACGACGTGATCGCCACGATGAACTTGAACGGCGATTATCTGTCCGACGCGCTGGCGGCGCAGGTGGGCGGCATCGGCATCGCGCCCGGCGCAAACATCAATTACGATACCGGACACGCCGTCTTCGAGGCGACGCACGGCACGGCGCCGAAATATGCCGACCTCGACAAGGTCAATCCCGGCTCGGTCATCCTCTCCGGCGAGATGATGTTCCGCTACATGGGCTGGACGGAGGCGGCCGACCTCATCATCAAAGGGCTGGAGCGAGCTGTCGGCAACAAGACGGTGACCTATGATTTCGAGCGGCTGATGACGGAAGCGAAACTCGTAAGCTGTTCCGGGTTCGGCGACGCCATAGTTAACAACATGTAAGAGAAAGGGTTGATTGGGTTCATTGGGTTTATTGAGTTGGTTGGGTTTATTGGGTTAGGAACTCAAGCAACTCAATAAACTCAAACAACCCAAGAAACTCAAAGGCTGCGAGGAAAGGGACAAACATGGCACGCAAAAAGATCGCGCTGATCGGTGCCGGTAACATCGGCGGCACCATGGCGCAGCTCTGCGCCCTGAAAAAACTCGGGGATGTCGTTCTCTACGATGTCATCGACGGCCTGCCGCAGGGGAAGGCTCTGGACATCCTCCATTCGGCTCCCATTGAGAACTTCGATGCTCAGATCCTCGGCACGACGAAGTACGAAGACATTGCCGGCGCCGATGTTTGTATTGTCACGGCTGGGATTGCTCGCAAGCCCGGCATGAGCCGGGATGACCTGGTCGGGACCAACGCGAAAATCATGCGGCAGGTCGCCGAGGGCATCAAGAGCTACGCGCCGAACTCTTTCGTCATCGTCGTGACGAACCCGCTCGATGCGATGGTAACGCTGGCTAAACAGGTGACCGGTTTCCCCAAGAACCGGGTCGTGGGCCAGTCCGGCATCCTCGATTCATCGCGTTATCGGACCTTTGTGGCTCAAGAGCTTAACGTCTCGGTGGCCAGTGTCTCAGCGGTGGTGTTGGGAGGCCACGGCGACGACATGGTGCCGGTGCGGAGTAGCTGCCAGGTCTCCGGCATTCCCGTCGAGAGGCTCATCCCCAGCCCGCGGCTGGAAGAGATCGAGAAGAGGGTGAGGAACGCCGGTGGCGAGATCGTCGCTCTGCTCAAGACCGGCTCGGCTTATTATTCACCTGCCTCAGCCTCGATTCGCATGGCGGAGTCCTATCTTTTGGACAGAAAAGAGATTCTTCCTTGCGCAGCGTATCTGGAAGGCGAGTATGGGGTGCACGGGTATTATTTCTGCGTTCCTGTTCTCATCGGCGCCGGGGGCGTGGAGAAGGTCGTCGAGATCGAGCTAAGCCCGCAGGAAAAGAACGCTATGGAACAGTCCTTTGCTCACGTAAAGGAGCTGGTCCAGGTCATGAATAAAATTCTGGCGGGCAGTTGACCCATGCCGGATCGACAACCCGTCTAAGCCCCCGCCTTTTCTTCTAGCCAGTTTGACTGGATGAACATCCACGAATATCAGGCCAAGGAGATTCTCAGGCGTTTTGGCGTTCCCGTTCCCCGCGGACACCTCGCTGTTACCCCGGAAGAGGCGGGCGCGATTGCCCGAGAGCTGGGCGGCGCCTGCGTGGTCAAGGCCCAAATCCACGCGGGAGGGCGCGGCAAGGCGGGTGGCATCAAGCTGGCGGCAAACCCGCAAGCGGCCGAAGCCAAGGCCGCCGAGCTTCTCGGCAACAAGCTCGTTACGTACCAGACCGGTCCTCAGGGGAGGATAGTCCGAAGGCTTCTGGTGGAAGAAGGGCTGGATATCGAGCGCGAGCTTTATTTGGGCGTCGTTCTGGACCGTTCTGCTTCCCGTCCCTCCTTGATCGCATCGTCAGAAGGGGGCGTGGAGATCGAGGAAGTAGCGCGGAAAAACCCGGAAAAGATTTCTCGGGAGTCGATCGACCCAGCGGTCGGCTGGCTCCCGTTTCAGGGTCGCAGGCTCGCCTATCGGCTTGGAGCGCGCCATGAACAGGTGGCTGCCGTGGTCGCCCTGGTCCAAGGCTTGGTGCGGGCGTTCGTTGAACTCGACTGCTCGTTGGCGGAGATTAATCCCCTGGTGACGACCCGCGACGGCAAGTTTGTGGCGCTCGACGCCAAAATGAACTTCGACAACAATGCGCTCTACCGACAGCCGGAGGTCTTAAGCCTCAGGGACTTGGACGAAGAAGATCCCAGGGAGATCGAGGCGTCTCGATTCGGCCTGTCCTACATTTCACTGGAAGGCAATATCGGCTGTCTGGTCAACGGCGCCGGGCTGGCCATGGCCACCATGGATATCATCAAACTCCATGGCGGCGAGCCAGCCAATTTTCTCGATGTCGGCGGCGGGGCGACGCGGGAGAAGGTCACGGAGGCGTTCAAGATTCTTCTTTCCGACCAGCGCGTGCGGGGCGTCCTAGTCAACATCTTCGGCGGAATCATGCGCTGCGATATCATTGCTCAAGGGATCGTCGAGGCGGCGCGGGAAATCGATATTCGGGTGCCGATGGTCGTGCGGCTTCAGGGGACCAACGTGGAGCTGGGAAAGAGGATTCTCGGCGAATCGGGCCTGGCCATCATCCCGGCCGAGACCATGGCCGAAGCGGCGGAAAAAATCGTAAAAGCTGTTCAAGGCAAAATGCAAAATGCAAATTGAAAAATGCAAAATGGCAGAGGGGATTTTTACTTTTACATTTTGCAATCTGCAATTTGAGTTGTTCCGATGGCGATCTTAGTTAACAAGAATACCAGGGTTCTCACTCAGGGAATCACCGGCGCTACCGGGCAGTTTCACACCCGCGCCTGCAAGGAGTACGGGACGCGGATGGTCGCAGGGGTGACGCCCGGAAAAGGCGGCACCTCCTTCGAAGGTATACCGATTTTCAATACGGTGTGGGATGCGGTGGCTGCCATGAAAATCGATAGCAGCGTCATTTATGTGCCCCCCTCCTTCGCGGCGGACGCGATCATGGAGGCGGTGGACGGCGGAATTGAGCTTGCGGTCTGCATCACCGAAGGGGTCCCCATCAACGACATGGTTCGCGTGAAGCGTTATCTGGAAGGAAAAAAGTCGCGCCTGCTCGGTCCGAACTGCCCCGGCGTTATCACGCCTGGCGAGTGTAAAATGGGCATCATGCCCGGACATATTCATCGAGCCGGCCATATCGGGGTTGTATCCCGAAGCGGCACCCTCACTTACGAGGCCGTAGACCAGTTGACCGGCCTCGGGCTGGGGCAATCGACTTGCGTGGGAATCGGGGGCGACCCGGTTTACGGCCTGGGGTTCGTCGACGTTCTGAAGTTGTTCAATGAGGACCCTGAGACTCACGCCGTCGTGATGATCGGCGAGATCGGCGGGAGCGCGGAAGAGGAAGCTGCCGTTTGGATCAAAGCCAACATGAAAAAGCCGGTGGTGGGATTCGTCGCGGGGCAGACCGCCCCCGCCGGCAAGCGCATGGGACATGCCGGGGCGATCATTTCAGGAGGCAAGGGGACCGCGCAGGAAAAAATGGCCGCCCTCAAAGCGGCCGGCGTTCGGATGGCTCCGTCACCGGCTGAGATCGGCGCCACCATGAAACAAGTCCTGGAGTCAGCCCGCTAGCGGAGAGTTTTTAATTTTTAGTTTTAGGTTTTGAGTTTCCAGTAGAACAGCAGCCGTCTGTTCTGGTAAACTAAAAACTGAGAACTAAAAACTCGTAACTATTATTATGGCGGAACGAACGCTTTCGATCATCAAGCCGGACGCAGTGGCTCGCAACTTGATCGGGGAGATTCTTCGGTGCTTCGAGGTCGCTGGCCTGAAGATCGTCGCTGCGCGCCTCGTCCGCCTGAGCCTGGAGCAGGCCCGGGCGTTCTACGCGGTACACAAAGATCGGCCCTTTTATGGGAGTCTGACCGAGTACATGTCTTCGGGTCCCATTCTCGTTTCCGTTTTAGAGGGGGAGGGGGCAATCCAAAAAAACCGGGAGATTATGGGTGCGACCGACCCGGCACAGGCGGCCCCTGCGACGATTCGGAGACGGTGGGGAACGGACGTGGAAAAGAATGCCGTCCACGGCTCCGACGCTCCGGAGACGGCGGCCTGGGAGATCGCTTTCTTTTTCAAGCCCGACGAGATCCAAAGCGCCCATAAGTGACGGCCATTTCAAAATGAAAATTGCAAAATGCAAAAGTTAAAATTCCCGACCTTCTGCCATTTTACATTTTGAAATTTGCAATCTGCAATTTGTCTTGAATCCAATGAAGCCTAACATCAAAGATTTGAGCCGCGAAGATCTCGCGGCGTGGCTGGTGTTACTAAGGGAGCCCGCCTATCGGGCGGCCCAGATCCAGCAGTGGCTTTTCCAGAAGGGAGTGGCGTCCTTTTCTGAGATGACCAATCTGTCGGCCGATATGCGGCGCGAACTGGAGCAGGCCTTCTCCGTGGGTCGCCTCAGTACCCTTGCCCGCTCGATTTCCTCGGACGGCACCGTCAAGTTTCTCTTCGGCCTTAGCGACGGCCTCGGTATCGAAAGCGTCCTGATTCCCGAAGCCAGGCGGCTAACGCTGTGTATCTCCACACAGGTAGGGTGCGGCTTGGGGTGCGCCTTCTGTGCCACGGCACGCATGGGCCTCAAAAGAAACCTTTCCGCAGGCGAAATTTTGGACCAAATCCTCGAAGCCAAAAGGTCCCTGAGTCCGGCCGAACGGATCACTCATCTCGTCCTCATGGGCATGGGCGAGCCGCTGGCCAACTATGCCCAGACTCTGAAAGCACTGGCAATCATGACCGACGCAAAGGCCGGAATCGGGATATCGCCGCGCCGGATCACGCTCTCGACGGTGGGCCTGGTGCCGCAGATGAAACGGCTCATGGAGGAAACCCAAGTCAACCTGGCTGTTTCTTTGCACGCAACTACCGATGAACTGCGCTCGAAGCTCATGCCGGTTAACCGCAAGTACCCCCTCGCCGAGCTCATCGAGTGCTGCCGGTCTCTGCCCGTTCCCAAACGCAAGCGGATCACTTTCGAATATGTCCTTCTGCGCGGCTTGAACCACGCCGCAGCAGATGCCCGCCGCCTCGCCCAGCTGCTCACGGGTGTCCGGTGCAAGATCAATCTGATTCCGTTCAATCCCCATCCGGGAAGCCCATTCCACAGGCCCACGCCGGCCGAAGTGGAAGCGTTCCGCCGCCAGCTTAGCGCTTACGGATTTCAGGTCAACGTGCGGGCTCCCCGGGGCGATGACATCCAGGCCGCCTGCGGCCAACTAAATTCCGAGTTCAACGTTCAAAGTTCAAGGTTCGACGTTGAACATCGGACATTGAACCTTGAACCTGGCGGGTGAGGGGGAAATGGGGCGGAAAGTCATTGGCATCATCGGCGGGAGCGGTCTATATCAAATGGAGGGGCTGAAACGGGTGCGGGAGGTCCGGGTGACTACGCCGTTCGGGAGGCCCTCGGACGCGTATCTCAGAGGGTATCTCGACGAGGCTGAATTGATCTTCCTTCCCCGTCATGGCCGGGGTCACCGTTGGCTGCCCACAGAGGTCAATTTCCGCGCCAATATCTTCGGCATGAAAAAGCTGGGGGTCGAACGGATTATCTCGGTGAGCGCGGTGGGAAGCCTGCGGGACGAGATCGCGCCGGGTCATGTGGTTATCCCCGACCAGTTTATCGACCGCACGGTCCAGCGGCCAAGCACTTTTTTCGGCAAAGGTCTCGTCGCCCACGTGAGCCTCGCCGACCCGTTGTGTCCCGCGCTGACTAAAGTCCTCGCCCGCGCGGGAGCGGAGGAGGGCGCTACGGTTCATGCGAAAGGGACTTATCTCTGCATGGAAGGGCCGCAGTTTTCTACCCGGGCCGAGTCTTCGCTCTACCGGAGCTGGGGCGCCCACGTGATCGGCATGACCAACCTCCAGGAGGCCAAGCTCGCCCGGGAAGCCGAGATCTGTTTTGCCACGCTGGCGCTGGCGACGGATTACGATTGCTGGAACCAGACCGCGGGCGATGTCGAGATCGAGGAGGTCCTGAAGGTGCTCAAGCAAAACGTCGAGCTCGCGCAACGAATGATCCGTCGGGCCGTGCATGACCTGCCCTCGGATCGCTCGTGCTCTTGCGCCTCCTCGCTAAAGGACGCGATGATCACGGAAAGGTCGAAGATCCCCAAGAAGCTTTTGCGTGATTTAAAACCGATCATCGGCAAGTACCTATGAAGTTCAACGTGCGAAGTTCAAAGTTCAACGTTGAACATGGAACATTGAACCTTGGATGATTGTTGATATGAGCATCCTGGTCGTCGGAACGGTCGCCTTTGACTCGATCGAAACCCCGTACGGCTCGGCCGAGCGGGTCCTCGGCGGATCCGCTTCCTACTTCGCCGTGGCCGCCAGCTTCTTCTCGCCGGTTAAAATCGTCGGGATCATCGGCCAGGATTTTCCCACTGAATACCTGGAGATCTTTTCCCGCCGCGGCATCGATCTGGAGGGATTGCAAAGAGAGCAGGGGGACACCTTCCACTGGCGTGGCCGCTATCACGAGGACTTGAATGTGCGGGACACGGTTGAGCTTCACTTGAACGTCCTCACCAAGTTCGCCCCCCGCCTGCCGGTGTCGTACCGGAATGCCGAGTATGTGTTTCTCGGCAACATCGATCCGGAGCTGCAGCTCGGCGTGCTCGACCAGGTGCAGCATCAATGACTCCGAGGCGAGACTTCTGAGCGGCGAGCATAACATCGTGCGCGCGGCGCGTTCGATCCTCCGGATGGGGCCCAAGGTCGTGCTGATCAAACGGGGAGAATACGGCGTGCTGCAGTTTTCCGATTCTTCCGTCTTCGCTACTCCGGCTTATCCGCTCGAGGAGGTATTTGATCCGACCGGGGCTGGCGACTCCTTCGCAGGCGGATTTCTCGGTCATCTGGCCCGCTCATGGGATGGGAGCGAGGGCGGCCTCAGGCGCGCCATCGTATACGGGAGCGTCGTCGCTTCCTTCACGGTGGAAGACTTCGGCCTGAAGCGTCTGGCTGCCCTGTCGGTCGACGAGATCGAAGAGCGCTACCAGCGCTTCATCGAGCTCACGGATTTCCATACGTAGGGAGATGGACCTGTCGATCGTTGTCCCGGTTTATAATGAGGAGGAGAGCCTGGAACCTCTGATTCGAGAGACGAACAGGGCTTTGGCGCCCCTGGGCAAAAGCTATGAGATCATCGTCGTGGACGACGGCAGCAACGACGGGACCTATCCGATCCTCACCCGCTTGCACAAGACCGAGACTTGCCTCAAGGTGGTCTGTCTCAAGCGTAATTTCGGTCAGACCGCGGCGGTCGCCGCGGGCCTGGCCCATGCTCAAGGCCAGGTCATCGTCGCGATGGATGGCGACGGGCAGAACGATCCTAAAGACATCCCCGGGCTCCTGGCCAAGCTGGACGAGGGCTTCGATCTCGTGAGCGGCTGGCGCTTTCCGCGGCAAGACCCGTTGTGGAGCCGGCGCCTGCCATCGTCGGTTGCCAACGCGCTGATCTCGTGGATGACCCAGGTCAAGCTGCACGACTACGGCTGCACCCTGAAAGCGATCCGGAGCGACACGGCCAAGGACCTAAAGCTCTACGGGGAGATGCACCGCTTCATCCCCGCGATCGCCTACGAGCGCGGCGCGCGCGTCGCCGAGATCAAGGTCCACCACCGCCCGCGGCTGCGGGGAAAGTCAAAGTACGGTATTGCCCGCACCTTTCGCGTGGTCCTCGACCTGCTGACGGTGAAGTTTTTGCTCAGCTATGCGACCCGCCCGCTCCACATTTTCGGGCTCCTCGGACTTCTGACCGGCACCGTCGGGTTGCTTGTAGCCCTCTTTTTGACCGCACAGAAGTTTCTTTACGGTCTCGATATCGGCGGCCGCCCGCTTCTTTTGCTCGCCGTGCTTTTGATTGTGATCGGTTTTCAATTCGTGACCATGGGCTTGCTCGGGGAGATGCTCGCGCGCACCTACCACGAATCCCAGGACAAGCCGATCTACGCCGTTAAGGAGATTCTGGAAGCACGGAGGGCGGTGTGAACCTCGCAGTGATCGGAACGGGGTATGTGGGTCTCGTGGCAGGCACGTGTTTCGCCGAGGGCGGCAACGACGTCGTTTGCATCGATATCGACGAGGCCAAGATTGCGGCTTTGAAGTCGGGCAAGGTGCCCATATACGAGCCCGGATTGGAGGAGCTTGTCCGGCGCAACCTCAAGGAGCAGCGGCTTTCTTTCACCATGGATCTGGGAGCGGCGGTCCGGCATGCGTCGATCATCTTCATCGCCGTTGGGACACCGCAGCGGCAAGATGGCGGCGCCAACACCGAGCAGGTCCTGGCGACCGCCAAGGCCGTCGCGCTCGCCATGGACGGCCCGAAGATTATCGTAACCAAGAGCACCGTGCCGGTCGGGACGGCGGACGAGATCCGTCGCTTGATGGCGGAGACGACCCGACATTCCTTTTCCGTGATCTCCAACCCGGAGTTCATGAAAGAAGGCGCGGCGGTCGAAGATTTCATGAAACCCGACCGGGTGGTTCTGGGCAGCGAGGATCCCAAGGCCATCGATCTGTTGCGCGAGCTTTACGAGCCCTTCGTGCGCACCGGAAATCCGATACTGGTCATGGACGCGCGCAGCGCCGAGATGAGCAAGTATGCGGCCAACGCGATCCTGGCCACCAAGATCTCCTTCATCAACGAAGTTGCCAATTTGTGTGAAAAGGCCGGGGCGGACATCAACGAGGTCCGGCGTGCCATGGGGCTCGATCGCCGCATCGGGCCGCACTTTATTTTTCCTGGGGTGGGTTACGGCGGATCATGCTTCCCTAAAGATGTCCGGGCGATGATCGCCATGGGAGAGCCCGGCCTCGACATGGAGCTGCTCAGAGCCGTGGAACGGGTGAACGAGCGGCAAAAGACGCTTCTGGCGGACAAGGTCAAGCGCCATTTCGGGTCGGACCTTTCCCGCCGAACCCTCGCCGTGTGGGGCCTCGCGTTCAAGCCGCGGACCGACGACATGCGGGATGCCCCATCGATCACGGTCGTAGAGTCACTACTCCAAGCCGGCGCTCGGATTCAGGCCTACGATCCGGAGGCGCTGGCGGAGGCGAAAAAAATCTTCGGTTCACGGATCCGCTACGAGCGGCGCAATTACGATGCGCTTAAGGGTGCGGATGGGCTGCTCGTCACCACGGAGTGGAACGAGTTTCGCCGTCCGAACTTCGCTCACATGAAAGAGCTCATGAAAAGCCCCGTCATCTTCGATGGCCGCAACATCTATGAGCCGGGGGAGTTGAGAAAGATGGGGTTCACCTATTACTCGATCGGCAGGAAAGATGGCTAGGATACTCATCACCGGCGGCGCGGGCTTCATTGGCTCCCACCTGTGCGCGAGTTTTTTGGCGCGCGGCGACGAGGTCATCTGCGTCGATAACCTTTCAACCGGCAGCGAGGAAAACGTCGCGCCCTGTCGCTCGAACCCTCGCTTTACGTTCATCGCGCACAATGTCACCCGTTTCATCGGGGTCGAGGGCCATGTCGATGCCGTGCTCCACTTCGCCTCGCCGGCGAGCCCGGCGGACTATCTTGAGATGCCCATCCAAACGCTCAAGGTGGGCTCGCTGGGAACCCACAACGCCCTCGGACTCGCGAAAGCCAAAAGGGCGCTCTTTCTCCTGGCCTCGACCTCCGAGGTTTACGGCGACCCCCTGGTCAAGCCCCAGCGCGAGGACTACTGGGGCAACGTGAACCCCATCGGCCCGCGCGGCGTCTACGATGAGGCGAAGCGGTTCGCCGAAGCCATGACCATGGCCTATCACCACTATCACGGTCTGGACACCCGCATCGTGCGGATCTTCAATACCTACGGTCCCCGCATGCGGATGAACGACGGCCGGGTCGTGCCGAACTTCATCACGCAGGCGTTGAAAGGCGAAGGGCTCACGGTCTACGGCCAGGGCAACCAGACGCGGAGCTTTCTCTACATCGACGATCTGGTCCGTGGCATCCACCGCCTGTGCGAGTCGGGCTACCACCTCCCGGTCAACCTGGGAAACCCTTTTGAGATGACGGTCCTCGAGTTCGCCAGGAAGATTCTCGGGCTTACCGGCTCGGCCAGCCCGATCGTCTACCGGCCCCTTCCCCAGGATGATCCACAGGTCCGTCAGCCCGACATCTCCAAGGCCCGGGAGATCCTGGGCTGGGAGCCACAGGTTGCGCTGGAGGAAGGGCTCAGAAAGACGATCGAATACTTCCGGGAGAAGCTTCGGGAACCATCATGAAAATTGTCGTCACCGGCGGGGCGGGCTTTATCGGCTCCCACGTCGTCGATGCCTATATCGCCGAGGGTCACGAGGTGTTCGTCGTTGACGATCTTTCCACCGGCCAGCGAAGCCACGTCAACCCGCAAGCCGTCTTCCACTGCCAGGACATCCTTGGCCCGGCCGTAGCGGAACTGCTCGCGCGCATCGCCCCTGACGTCTTGAGCCTCCACGCGGCCCAGATGGATCTTCGCCGCTCGGTGGCCGATCCGCTCTTCGACGCCCGGGTCAACATTCTGGGACTCATCCATATTTTGGAGGCGGTAAAAGATTTAAAAGTCAAAAAAGTGATCTACGCGTCCACAGGGGGAGCGGTTTACGGCGAACAGGATGCGTTGCCGACTCCCGAGGATCATCCCACGGTGCCGATCAGCCCTTACGGCGTGAGCAAACTCGCAGGGGAGCAGTACCTCGCCTACTATCGGAAGGCGTTCGGGATTCCTTACCTAGCGCTGCGCTACGCCAACGTCTACGGTCCGAGACAACGGTCCGATGGCGAAGCGGGCGTGGTCGCCATTTTCATCCGCCACCTCCTGGCCGGCAAAGCGCCGATCATCAACGGCGACGGCCGGCAAACCCGCGACTATGTCTACATCGAGGACGTGGTGGACGCCAATCTTCTGGCCCTTAAGTCTTCCTTTACGGGAGCCTTGAATATCGGCACGGGTCGAGAGACCGACGTCCTCAGCCTTCTTCGCCTGCTCAGTGAAAAGACCGGCTCGAAAGTGGCGGAGCGGTATGGGTCGCCCAAGGTGGGGGAGCAGAAGCGCAGCGCGCTCGATTGCGCGCGCGCCCGTGACGCTCTGGGTTGGGCAGCGCGCTTCTCCCTGAGCGAGGGCCTGGAGGCGACTTTGGACTACTACCGCCGATCCGTGAGCCTATGACATTGGAGGCGATCAGAAACTTCTCCATCATCGCCCACATTGACCACGGGAAGTCGACCTTGGCCGACCGCCTCCTCGAGTACACGGGAACCGTGAGCGAGCGCGAACGTACGGATCAGTTTCTCGACAGCATGGAGTTGGAGCGGGAGCGCGGCATCACGATCAAGGCGAGCCCGGTGCGCCTGCTCTACCAAGCGAAAAGCGGTGCCGAGTATTGCCTGAACCTCATCGATACGCCCGGTCACGTGGATTTCACCTACGAGGTCTCCCGCAGCCTGGCGGCGTGTGAGGGAGCATTGCTCGTGGTGGATGCCTCCCAGGGGGTCGAGGCCCAGACCGTGGCCCATGTGCACATGGCGCTGGATCACAATTTGGCTATCCTGCCGGTCATCAACAAGATCGATCTGCCGAGCGCCGATCCCGATCGGGTCAAGAAACAGATTGAGGACATCATCGGCTTGGATGCGTCTCAGGCCATTCTTGCCAGCGCCAAGGAAGGCATCGGCACGGAGGCCATTCTCGAGGGAATCGTCAACACGTTTCCGCCTCCCCGGGGCGATCCTGACGCGCCGCTCAGAGCGCTGATTTTTGATAGCTGGTTTGACCCGTACCACGGGGCCGTGGTGGTGATCCGGCTCTTCGATGGGGTCGTGGGTAAAGGCACGCGAATTCGCATGATGTCGAGCGGGAGAGCCTTCGAGGTGACCCGGGTAGGGATTTTCGCTCCCGGCCCGCAGGAGGTCGGCGAGCTCAAGGCCGGCGAGGTGGGATTCCTCATGGCCGGGATCAAGGAGATTCGAGAGACCCGCATCGGCGATACGATCACCAGCGAGGAGCGCCCCGCCGCGGAGGCCCTTACCGGGTTCAAGGCCATGAAACCGATGGTCTTCAGCGGGCTCTATCCCGCCGATGCGGGGCAGTACCAGGCCATGCGCGAGGCCCTTGAGAAGCTTCGCCTCAACGATTCCTCGTTCACTTTCGAGCCCGAGACCTCCCAGGCGCTAGGCTTCGGGTTCCGCTGCGGCTTTCTCGGCCTGCTTCATCTCGATATCGTGCGCGAGCGGCTCGAGCGCGAATTCGGTCTTGCGCTCATTACGACGGCC
>JACPAM010000126.1 GCA_016180805.1 Deltaproteobacteria bacterium
GCCGACGGAATGACGCTGATCGTAAAAGGGGAAAAGGCTTAAAGTGGCTCTATCTACCGGAGTCCTGCGACGATTTCGAGGAGCGCGCCCAGGCTTTGATCGAACCCACCCTCGCCAACGACCCGCGCATCGGAGTGGAACCAACAAAAAAGTAAACTAGAGAGCGGAAAAGTCGCGGTAAACCGTTTCCGCAAAGCGGCGGGAAAATTCCTGATAGCCAGCGTAAGTCCTCAAGGAGATGAAAAGTAAAACGAAAGATGCGACCAGTAGCGTCACGGGCGAATCATGCCAGCCGACTTTTTGGGGCGCCACAAAACCGCCAAACAAGTATGTAAGGCCCGAGACAAACCAAAAAACAGTGCCGTCATCCTGTCTGGGGGTGGTGACTTCCGCAATCAGAACGGCTACGGCCAGAATCGGCGTCGCCACAAGCCCCGCGTACCAGAACCAAATCTGATTTGTCGGGGTAAAGAGTTCCGCCGCAGAACGAGTTAACAACCCAAGATAGTAAGCGACACCAAGGATTGAGGCGGCGCAGAGACCCCGCATAAGGGCATACATCCCCTCAAATTGCTCAGCATAAGACGCCACGCCTTTTTGAATCAAAACCCGACGGCAAAGCAAAAACGCTTCCTGTCGCTTCTTCCTTAAGTCAGGGCTTGTGTTTCCTCTTACGTCGAGATCAAATTGAACCAAGATGCGATGCATAACACGGCGCTTTAGCTCGCATGTAAGAGTTCTATCATCGTCGTCTAAAACGATGTCGGAAGGGTATCTCGGAACGCCAGATTTGTCTTTTCGCACGGAAGGAAGGGCCACAATCGCCAACCCCTGAACTAAGTGACCCGCGATATAGGCAAATACTAGGGCCACCAGGGCCGAAGACCAATCCACATTCGCCGAGCCCTTATCCGCGATGCCGTAAGGAAGCCAAAACAGCGCGAGAAGCGTGACTCCAGGAATCAGATAGCCGTACAGATCATAGAAATTAAGGCGTTCTACCATCTACCGGCTTTCTTCCTTTCTCCCGCTCTTCCCGTCTAATCTCCGAAAGAAGACGATTGAGAAGGTCCGGCGCGTCCGAAGCCCGCTCGCCGCCGAGAAAAATCGATCCCACCCGTCGGTGACCCCCGCCTCCGAGTTGTTCGCATATCCGCCCCAGCGGCACGCTGTCAAAATCCTTCCAGGGATTCCGCATCGCCGTGATCTTGGCCCCTCGTTCCCACCGCACAATGCCTGCCGAATAGCGCGCTTCCGGATAGAAATAGTAAGGAGCATATCGGCTAATAATCGTATCTTTGCCATCAACGTCAAACACGGCGATCCCATCTTTTTCAAGTCGGGCGCCTGCTTTAAATCGGTCCAGCCCGGCTTCGATCAGAGACTGGGCACGGTTAAACCTTTGCTTAACTCCAGGAAGTTCAGCCACTTCTTCCAAGCGCTGCTTGCGGAGAGCTTCCACAACCCCCGCGCAGTAGCCATCCTGATCTCCAAACACCAACCCCAAGCTGATTCTCAATGCGGACGCAGAGGGAAAGATCGCCTCGGTGACCGAGTCGTACCGAGCGGCGTCAATCTTATCCGCCCACTTTACCAGTTCCGCGTAGCTCTCGTTCCTGTGGTCAAATGTTCTTTGCAAATGCTCCCATAGAAGCATCGCGCACGAGCCAGCTTTGTCATCGTACACGATGGCCGGCCCCCTTCGCCTTTCGAAGTCTTCCCTGGCGGCATCGGTGAGGAAGCTTGTAAGATGGTGATCCGCCCAAAAATCCGCTTGAGGGTGATAAAGAAAATCCACCACCGCGCACGGCCTGGCGAGATCAGTACCTAGCCAATTTTCACGAAGATCGTAGTTGACCGCATGAAGCGCGGGGCGAACCCAACTCCGGTGTCGCTCCAAGAAATCCCACGTTAAGACGGCGGAGGCTATGCCGTCAAAACACGGCGCGTGGAAGTAAATATGCCCGTCAGGCTCCATGAAGTGAGAAATCGGCTACCCCGCCAAAAGCACCGCTCCGATTATAGCCTAAAACTTCGCTGCTGCCCACGAACCTAGCCCCGGCGGGATAAATGAGTCAATCCGGAATTCTTCCCTCTTCCGCCCACCGCCAACTGCGGTTAATCTCAATTTCCTCTGGCGATCTATGTAAAAAGGCCTCCGCCTACAGGCTGATTACGCTTGCTTCTGACCAAAAATCGCTTTATTTACGGCATCAGGCGATGGATTCGAACAATCTGGTGGTCCTGCCAGAAAAGGAGATCGCATATGAACGAAAAATCCGCCGACATAGATGAGGTTGGAGCAACGAAGTTCCTTACGCCGGAAGTAATAAAAGCGGCCGTTGGTCTTGTCAAGCTGGGCAAGGTCTATCCATTGGGGCAAGTTCTGGAACCCGGCATACCTCAATTGGCCCATCATCCGGCGTTCGTCAGGACGCCATTGAACACCCCGTACCAGTCCCAGCTACGCTGGCGGGAAAGAGGGGCAAACAATGAGCCCGGAGCCGCTTCTGAGAGATTGGAGATCAATGGCCACACAGGCACCCACATCGACGCGCTTGGGCATTGGTCAAACTGCAACCGGATCTACGGCGGCCTTGATGCAAGGGAAAACTTTACAGAGAAAGGGCTGGTTCATTTGGGACTGGAGCATTGCCCCCCGATTGTAACTCGAGGAATCCTTCTGGACATCGCCCGGCTCAAGGGCGTGGAGATGCTCGAAGGAGGCACGGCGATCGCGGTCCAAGATTTTCAGGCCTTCCTGGAACAGGCACGGCTCAAACTGCGCCAGGGGGACGTGGCCCTCCTCTACACCGGCTGGTCCAAGCTGTGGGAGAAGCGCGATCCTCGCTACTGCACCACGGAACCCGGCCCTGGACGCGACGCAGCGGTGTGGCTGGCCGAGCAGGGGATCGTAGCCCTGGGAACCGACACGATGGCAGTGGACGTGGATCCTCCCGAAGACCCCGCTTATCCGCGCATGACCCACCAAACGATGCTGGTGGAGCGAGGAGTGCACCTGATCGAAAACATGTACTTGGAGGAGCTGGCAAAAGACAAGGTCTATGAGTTCCTGTTGGTGGCGCTGACACCCAAGCTAAAGGGCGGCTCCGGCTTCCCCATAGAGCCCGTGGCCATCATTTGAGTTGCTTCAGGCGCGCGCTCTGCTCACTCCATGGATCTGCTCCGACTCAAGGCGGCAAAAGAACAGCCCTTTCAATGGGTCGTTGAGCCTTTGCTAGAGGAACCCTCTTACATCCAGAAGCCCATGTTTGGCTGCATGGGCTGTTATCTCTATGGCCGCCTTGTGCTGGTTTTGGCTGCGCGCGGGCGGGAGCCCTGGAATGGGCTGCTGGTTCCGACAGAGAAGAAATTCCATCAGTCCCTACGCCGTGACCACAAGAACCTGGTCACCCACCCGATCCTAAAAAAGTGGCTCTACCTGCCTGAATCCAACGAGGACTTTGAAGACTCCGCCCGCGCCCTTGTGGAGTCGATCCTGGCCGACGATCCGAGGATAGGCGTGGAACCGAAGGAGAAATCCCGCAGAGGAGGCTGAAAATGGAAAGGAAGTACTACCTCATAGAGGTTGGCGACGGGATAGAACCATCCGCTCAAGGACCGTTCGAAACAGAGGACGAACGAGACGCAATAGCCAAGGAGATCCGCGCCGCGATGGATGAGGACGATTGTCTCTTCTGGGCCGACGTCGACGAAAGAGGAATCCTAACCGTCGGCTCGTATGACGCGGCGTTCTTTATGGAGGAACAGGAAGGTGATTGCAGCTAAGGCTGACTTTCTGAACGTTGCCTCAGATACCAGCGATAGATGTCACTATATTTGTAAAACAGGCACACCTCGTTTAGGCCACTAGCCCGAAATGTCCGCCTGTTGATTTGTCGAAGGAACGCATCTTCACGTTCTGCATCAGCAACAATACCTGCCCTAGGGAGTTTAAAGTCGATGTGAACATCGTTCAAACGAAGAAGCCCAGAATAGATTGGTGTGGAGTGTTCTACTTCAAAGGCTGCTGTTAACAAATTCCGTGTGGGGTGAATCCAGAGAACGTCTATCAGGGCTAGACTAGCAGCGGGTGCGTGTCGGCCAGTCGAAGGGATGTCGTCAGCCAATGCGAACCGGTCCACAATACTCCAATCCATAAGTGGCCTGTCATTCAATGGTACGTATACAGCGTGACCGGTCAGCCTGCCTATAGCCCCCACGATCGTTTGCATCTGATGGTGAGAGAACTCCATTGGCGGTGGTTCTTCGGCTCTTTCTAGTACAGCAGTTCGGAGCTCCCGGAGACCGAAATGGGAATCTACGCCGAATCTTCCCGCCCGCACGATGTGGAGATCTGTTCCCTCTTCGTTCGTGTATATGTGTACTTTGTATTGTCCGTCACTAGCAGGATCAACGGACCGGAATGCTGCAGCAAACTGCTCGTATGGGATAAGCAGGGGTTCTCTTTGGCCTTCCCATAAATAAGCAATGAAGGATGGGAACCCTTCGAGAAGGGCTATATCTTCTTGCCTCAGCCCGAAAAAGGTTGAGCCACGCTTGTGCACTTTAGAATATCTAACGTAAACCCGCGCCTTGTCCCGGATAGTAAAGAGGGAAGTACTTGTCCCTAGTCGGTGCAACCGGCCGAACTCGCGCTCAAGTGACAATAGAAATTCTGCTCTTGCTGGTGATGCCATAGGATTCTTGCACGAAAACTACACCATAGTGGGAGGCCGATCAACGGTCCTCTGCTAACTTGCCCACGTTTGGGGATCAAGCCAACGGTAGGCGTAGACGGCTATTTCTTATGATCGTGTTTATTATAGGTAAACGAAAATGTCAGCGCCCGCGAGACGGGATACCGGTCCAGGAGTTCGGCGCAGAGATCCTCCCGTGTCCAGCCGCGACCCTTCACAACTTCTAGCAGTTTAATAGGCGGGAGCTGATCGATTCTTCTCGTCATCTCGTCGAAAAGCGCGAGGCGTTTTTGGCAAGAAAGCCTACGGCGGGGTGTGGACGTTACCTTGGACATAGCCCGAACCTAGCAAGAAGGAAATCCTTGTGAATCAGGTTGCCTCTGTCATGTTTTATGTCAGAAGGAAATCCTTGTGAATCAGGTTGCCTCTGTCATGTTTTATGTCACCAATTATGTCATGACATTGACAATGACGTAGTAAACATGCTAGCTTCCAATTTAAAGAGGTGATCATGGCGGTTCAGGCCCGAACCATAGAACAGATTACCGAGGATTTCTCGATTTCCATTGAGACCCTCGCCCGTTTCTTAAACACTACCTCTCGGACGGTCATGCGCTGGAAAAGGGAGGGGATCAAGCCTTCTCCTCAGCACCGCGATCGGCTAGAGAAGATCGCCTATATAGACCGCAGGTTGAGACAGGTTCTCAAGCCCGATGCGATCGACCGGTGGTTACACGCGTACAACGACTCCCTCGGGGGAAAACGCCCCATTGATCTACTGGCCAAGGGCCAATACGGCAAGCTTCTCTCTGCGATAGCCCAGTTAGAAGAAGGCGTCTTCGTCTAAAATGGCCTCTCTTCAGCGAAGGGCCTTTCGTGACCTACAAGGAAAGGCCTTTGAGGCCGTCGTCTATCGCCACGTTTCCTCACAATACCACGCGTTAGATAGTTCGGGAAGCCTTAAGGCGGGTGGGCGTTGGAATCCGCAGGGAGAGTATGGGGTTCTCTATACGGCTTTGAATGAGGAGACAGCCAAGGCCGAATTAGAGCGCCTGGCAGAGAGACAAGGATTAACTTTAGACGACCTCGCACCACGCGATCTTGTGAGCATTGAGGTTTCCGTCTCGAAGGTTCTCGATCTCACAGACAACAAGATCTTGGCGCAGATAGGAATAGGAGAGAACGTCATAGTGGGCGACGACGCTTCTCTTTGCCTAGAAATCTCTCGCCAGGCACGCAGGGCTGGCTTTGAAGCGATCCTCGCTCCTTCCGCGACAAGAAAGGGAGCTATTCTGGTCGTATTTCCTGATCGCCTTACACCTACTTCCAGATTGGAAGCAATTAGCAAAAAGAAGGTCCTCTAATATCGCTGCGTTCTGTACGCCTATCAGCTTAATTTGTCTGCCAGCCTGCCAGTCGAACATTTAGGCGTAGGCCCTGGAATAGGATCAGCCTAACCTCGCCCTATTTCGCGGCGTGGAGCTGCTGGTAGTTGCCCTCGGAGTCGAAGAAATAGACGGCGCGGCCGCTGGGGCGAACAACCGGACCCGAATGGTAGTAGCCCTGCTTTTTAAGGAACTCTATCGCCTGATCGAAAGTCTCAGGGGGTACTTCGAAGGCCTGGTGCGTGATTCCATCCTCTTTGAGAGTATTGCGACTTAAAGGCTTTGGCCGTTGAAAAAGCACCACGTCTGCATCGCCGCACGTGAGGCGAGACAGACGCGCGCCTTCCTCCTTGATTCGAGCTTCCACCTTCATGCCCAGCACCTCTGTGTAGAAGCGCTCGGCCCGGTCCAAGTCGTCCACAGGAATGCCAATATGATAGATACCGATTGTTCGAATCATATTCGCCTCCCTTCTAGCCGGACCTCTTATAAAGCACGAAATTCCTCTTCGGTTAGACCCGCTTGTTTGAGAATCTTGCGAAAGGTCCCGGTCGGCAGCGTTCCAGGATGCATTGCCACGTAGGTCTGCCTTCCGTCCGCATGTCGCAGGACCTTGTGACTTCCGGCTTGCCTGACCTCGATAAACCCCGCGCGAAGAAGCTTTGCCAACACCTCACGGGCGGAGTAGGGCATCTGCGACCTCAATCTGCGCGATCAGGGATTTCTGTTCGATGGGAACGGCCTCGCCGTGTGCGCGCTTCTCTGCAATCCACGCTTCGACTAGATCTTGCGCAGCAGAAAGTGCACCCTCAATTCCCTGACCGTGCGTGGTCAGATCGAGCGCCGGAATGTGAGCGTAGTAATAACCTTTAAAGTCGGGCTCATCGACAGGCTCGAGAAATACGGAATAACGCATAAGTGCTCCTATCAACGGGTTTCGATTTCTTAATGGGCGCTTTTAACACAAGGAAGTATAAACCAGCGGCAGCTCCTTTTCCAACAAGGCAACCTCCGCTACCCGTTCCCACAGTAAAACCAGACCGTTTTCTTCTCAAGTGGCGGTGGCAAGGTATCGCGGAGAAATCATCCCAATCAACGTCTGGGCGTTTCTGACAGCGTAACCTTCGGCGTCGTTGTTGAAGTAGATGTAAACGTCTTTTCCCTGCTCCGCGAGCTTCATCGCGAACTTTGCATCACCGGCCAACTGTTCGTCGGAATAGCACCCGCCGTAGAGGGCAGTGGTTCCGTGGCGGCGAATGTAGCAAAAAGGGCCAAGCGGTGGGGGCTCCCCCTCAAGGCCCGGATAGTCGGCCAAGCAAAGAGTCCATCCGGCGCTCTCCAGGAGATCGTAAACCTCCTGCGTAAGCCAACTCTCATGGCGGACTTCGAGAACAATCCGCAGGTTTCGTCGGCGCCTGACGCAAGCAATCAACCTTTCCAGTCGCTCGCGGTCGCACTTCATCTGGGGCGGGAGCTGAAAGAGAATGGGACCGAGCTTTTTTCTGAGCAGCAGGGCGCGGGACAGAAAGAGCTTAAGGCTCTGCTCTGGGTCCTTTAGCCTCTTTATGTGCGTAATGAAGCGGCTAGCCTTGACTGCAAAGACAAACTTCGCCGGGACCCTGCTCGCCCAATCGCGAAACGTCTTCGCTTCGGGAAGCCGGTAAAAGGTGCTGTTGATCTCGACAGTGGTGAATCGGCCGGCGTAATAGGCTAGCCATTTGTCCTGCGCGAGACCGGGTGGGTAGAAGCGCCCGTCGCTCCAGTGGTGATAGTTCCAGCCGCTCGTGCCGACAAAAACTTTGCCTGCCATCATATTTTGGTTCTCTCGAAAGCTCCTCCGGGGCCGAGTTATCAGGCCGCGGCCGATGGAGTAAGCTCCCTTGGGAAGCGCGCTCTCGGCTGCGGCCGATGGGTTCGTGCCATGATTCGTAGCGCTGGTAATCGGACGTCCGCAGCCTCGCTCGCGCTCCCCTCGATCGCGAAAAGGAACGTCCGCGGCCTTCCTCCTCGTCCTCCTCGGGCTTCGGAGTGAAAGTGCGCCGGTTGAAGCGACGGCTCGGGCCTTTCATGTGCAAGGGCGAAAACTGTTTCATGAACATTCCCTTAAAAGCCGGTCAAATAGGACCCCGTCGGCTGGCTTGTCGTGCAGAAGGTTTTTCTGGATCTTCGCGCTCGGAGTCTTCGGAAGTTCCTTTCGATATTCCAGGTAGCGAGGGACCTTGAAGGGCGCAAGCCGCTCCTTACAGAAAGCCCAAACCACCTCCGGTGGAAGGCCCTCGCCCGTGGCCGAATGTTTGAGCACGATGCAGGCCTTGACCTCTTCCTGGCGGATTGGATCGGGCACGCCTACGACCGCTGCTTCAGCAATCAGCGGATGAGAATTTAACACTCCCTCCACCTCAGCGGCAGAGATGTTCTCATCTCCACGTTTGATCATGTCCTTTTTACGATCCACGAAAAAGAGAAACCCATCCTCGTCGAGATAGCCGAGATCTCCGGTATAAAGCCATCCGTCCTTTAGAGCCTCGGCCGTGGCGGCCGGGTCTTTGTAGTAGCCCTTCATGACGGCTGGGCTTTGCTTGACGATCTCCCCGAGTGCCCCCGCCGGACAATCTCTCCCGCTATCGTCCACGATCCTGAGCCGATGGACTTCGGGAGCGATAGGGAGGCCGCAGCTCCCCAATTTCCTCTTGGCTTTATCCAACGGGCCAAGGACGCTCAGGATATCTTCCGTCAGGCTGTAAGAAGGAATAGCGGTTAGATTGAAGCGCTCTTCGAAGCAAAGATGATCTTCCGGTGAGAGGAGCGCGACAACGAGCCGAAGCGGCGTCGCCGCGTCTTGAGGCCGCTCGGGGAGCTTCAACAGAATCTGCGGGATGGTCCGCATCAGACTCGAAGTCGTCACGCGGTATTCGCGAACTTCGTCCCAAAAGCCAGACGCACTGAAGCGCTCACAGAGCAGAATGCTGCCGCCGACGGAAAAGAGCGCGGTAACCATGTGGCAGAGGGCATTGACGTGGAAGAGGGGCATCACGACCATGGCCCGGTCGGTTTCGTTCCAACCGAGCGCCCGGGCTCGCTTTTGCGGCGCAAAGGCGTAGGCGAATTGCGTCAGCATCACCCCCTTGGGGCGATCCGTGGTTCCTGACGTGTAGGTAATCGACGCGAGGTCATGCGGCTGGACCGTCCCCTCGCCAAGCGCAACCAATGGACCCAAACAAAACTCCTCCCAGGAAACAACGCCCGGGGCCATGTCGCTTCCCAGGGAAACGACATGTCTCAAGCGGGCCATGCCATCCCTAATCAACTCGACCAACGGAAGAAATGGCTGGCTCGTGAGCAGGACCGACGCCCCCGACTGGTCGAGGACGTAGCGGGCCTCTGCAGGGGTGAACGCGGTGTTTATCGGGACAAAAACAGCGCCGATCTTCGCCGCGGCGAAGACAGCGAAAAGAAATTCGGGGCAGTTGGGTAAAAGAAGCGCGACTCCGTCGCCCCTTTTCACCCCGAGCCTCAGCAACCCGCTCGCCACTCGCTCCGCCTGCCGGTCAAGGTCGGCATAAGTGACGCGGCGCTCTCCGAACAAAATCGCCAGCTTCTGCGGGCTTTCTTGTACTCTCTCGCGCAAAAGCCCGGCGAGGGTTGTTGGTGCCTGGCCCATAGGTACCCCTATAGCCGATCCCTTGAACCATGAAAAGCTCCCCGCCAGGAAGCATCAAATATTACAGGGGACCTCCAATCCCCTCGCTTCAGTGTCTCGTCGGCGGGAAGTCTTAGCTGCTCGCCTCGGGCAGCATCGAAACTCGCCCGCTAAAGAACGAAGAGGCGGGCTCAGACATCGATGCTGCTTTTCCTCGGCTTCGCAGAGACTTCCAACGCCTCCGAGCCAATCTTCGCTCAGGGACTGGAAGACCCCCTGGGGTGGGAAGGAGGCTGAGCGAAACATGGCCGGAGCAGCGGGGGGAGCCCGAGGGGGACGAGGAGGAAGGCCGCGGACGTCCCTTTTCGCGATCGAGGGGAGCGCGAGCGAGGCTGCGGACGTCCGAGTACCAGCGCTACGAATCATGGCACGAACCCATCGGCCGCAGCCGAGAGCGCACTTCCCGAGGGAGCTTATTCCATCGGCCTCAGCCTGATGGCTCGGCCCCCGAGGAGCGTTCGGAGGGAATTCCGGAAGGTTCGTCCAAGCAAGTCCCGGAAGGCTCGCTGCCAGAGGCCGTGGAGCGAGGGGAACCCCGAAGCCCTTAAATTTGGATGCAACCTCTTCGCCTCTTATTCTTGACAAGCCGGGGGGAAAATGGTTTTTTCTTGAAGTTCTGATTCAGACGGAGGATTTTTATGGCGCAGTTTTTTATCGCGGGCGAGTTCTGCAACTCGGAGAGCGGCGAAACCTCCCAGATCCGCAATCCGGCGACCGGAGAGCCCGTCGACACCGTCCCGAAGGGCGCGCTCAACGATGTCCGGCGCGCTATCAACGTCGCCGCCGGGGCGCTAAGAAAATGGTCCGAAATGGCCCCCGCCAAGCGGGGATCGATCCTGCTCACAGCCGGTAGGCTCATTCTCGAGCAGGAAAAAGAGCTGGCGACTCTGCTTACGAAGGAACAGGGAAAGCCCATCCGTGAGTCAATCATGGAAATCCGCCGCTTCGTCCACACTCTGGATCATTACGGCGGCATGGCCAAGAGCCTGCGCACGGCAGCCGTGGTGCTTGACAGCGGTCGCCACGGCCTCGTTCTGCGTAAGCCCCTAGGCGTCTGCGGCGCGATCGTGCCGTGGAATTTCCCGGTTTCGCTCATGGGGAACAAGCTGGGCCCGGCCCTTTTGGCTGGCAACACGGTCGTGGTCAAGCCAGCCGGAACAACGCCGCTCACCGACATCCGCTGTTGCGAGTTAATCGATAAGGCGATCCAGGGCGGAGGCGGCCCCAAGGGAGTCATCAACGTCGTGACCGGCCCGGGCAGCGTCGTTGGGGAAGAGCTGCTGGTAAATCCCACCGTGCGCAAGATCGGCTTTACCGGCGCGACCGACACAGGCAGGCGCGTGATGCAATCCGCTGCCAAGGATTTCAAGCATGTGACCCTGGAGTTAGGGGGCAGCGACCCCATGATCGTCTGCGAGGATGCGGACCTGGATCGCGCGGTGAGCGCCGCTTCGGTGGGTCGGTTCTTCAACTGCGGGCAGGCCTGTTTGGCCGTTAAGAGACTTTATCTGGTCGACAAGATCGCCGCTGTATTCATCGAGAAGCTGGTAGAGAAGGTCAACAAGCTGAGAATTGGTAACGGGCTCAACCGGGAAACGATTATGGGGCCCCTGCACACCGCCGACCAGAGAAAAGAGGTCGAAGGGCAGGTCGAGGACGCGGTTAAGCGCGGCGCGAGGGTTCTCTTGGGCGCCGAGCGGCCCAAAGGCGGAGAATACGATAAAGGCTTCTATCTGATGCCGACTCTTGTGACCGACGTTGATCCGGAATCGAGGATGCTTAAAGAGGAGGTTTTCGGGCCAGCTCTTCCGATCGTCATAGTCAAGGACCTGGAAGGGGGCATCGAGCAGGCAAACAACTCGATTTTTGGTTTGGGCTCCTCCGTCTGGACACGGGACATTAACAAAGCGATGTTCGCAGCAGAAAGGATCGAATCCGGCTACACCTGGATCAACTCGGCACAGATTATTTATGACGAGTTGCCTTTCGGCGGAGTTAAGCAGAGTGGCATCGGCAAGGAGCATGGCGAGGAGGCGATCGACCACTATACGGAGTCCAAATCCGTCGTGATCGCCACGGAGAGCCGCTCCGAGATCGTCGGGGGAGAGTAGGGTAGCGAGGACCGACGAGCGTGGAGCTGCCCGACACCTACAACGCGGCGACAACCTTCGTTGACGAAAACATCGCCCAGGGGCGCGGGCGGAAGACTGCCATCTTCTACCGCGACCAGAAGATCACCTACCAGGAACTCTTCGAAAAGGTCAATCGAGCCGGCAACGCCTTGAAGGAACTCGACGTCGGGGTGGAGCACAGGGTGTTGCTCGTGCTGCCGGATTGCCCCGAGTTCGCCTACAGTTTTTTCGGCGCCATCAAGATCGGGGCCGTCCCCATCCCCACCAACCCTTGGATGCGGGCGAGCGATTACGAGTATCTGCTGAAAGATAGCAGGGCGAGGGTCGTCATCGTTCACGAATCCTCGCTTTCGGAGCTGGAGCCGGTCTGGGACCGCTCGCCCTACCTCAAGCGCGCACTGGTCGTGGGGAGTCCCGCGGGCAAATCGCTTTCTTTCAGCTCGCTTCTCGCCAAAGCTTCCGACCGGCTCGAAGCCGAGCCCACGAGCAAAGACGATGTCGCGATGTGGGTTTATACCTCAGGGAGCACGGGCTCGCCAAAAGGCGCCGTTCATCTCCACCACGACATGATCACGATCACGGACCTTTTTGTGAAGCCCGTTTTGGGGATGAGGGAAAATGATATTGCCTTCTCGGCCTCCAAGCTCTTCTTCTCCTACGGCCTGGGAAACGCGCTTTATTTCCCCTTCCGATTTGGCGCCTCGACCGTGCTGTGGCCCGAGCGCGCCGACCCGGAGAAGGTCCTTCAGGTAATCGAAAAATACCGCCCGACGTTTTTCTTCTCCGTCCCCACGCTCTATGCCCGGCTCCTTCGCGTAGAGAAGAGATATGAGTTGAGCTCGCTTCGGATCTGCCTGTCCTCGGGCGAGCCCCTGCCGCCAGCCCTCTTTTATCAATGGAAAGAGAAATTCGGCGTCGAATTGCTCGACGTGGTCGGATCCACCGAGGCGATGCACGATTTTCTCGCCAACCGGCCCGGCCGGGTAAAACCGGGAAGCAGCGGCGAGGTGACACCGGCCTTCGAAGCAAAGATCGTGGACGAGGGGGGGCGCGAGGTCGCAGTGGGGCAGGTCGGAAACCTTCTGGTGAAAGGAGAAGCCAACTCGCCATACTATTGGAACAAGCACGAGCAGACGAAGAGAACCATGCTTGGGGAATGGCTCAAGACGGGGGATACCTACACCCGCGATGAGGACGGGTACTACTTGTACTGCGGCCGTTCCGACGACATGCTCAAGGTGGGCGGCATGTGGGTGTCTCCCATCGAGATCGAAAATACCTTGATGGAACATGCGGCGGTCCTGGAGGCTGCGGTCGCGGGGCAAGCCGACCAGGACAGCCTGATCAAGCCCAAGGCTTATGTGGTTTTGAAAAGCGAATACCAGCCGAGCGACCCGCTTCGAGCGGAGCTACAGTCCTTGGTCAAAAGCAAGCTCGCCCCGTACAAATACCCCCGCTGGGTCGAATTCGTCGAGGAGTTGCCCAAAACCGTGACCGGGAAAATCCAGCGCTTCAAACTGCGGGCAAGCACATAGGGTTCAAGTCGCGTCAGCCGCTCGATCTGTTCAAAACGCTTTGCACGGCTTGAACAACTGTAAAATCACACAGCATAAGGAGCACGCATGAATCTAAAAGAACTCAAGGAAAATCTGGCGTATTCTTGCAACATCCTGGCGCAAGAGGGCCACTGGGATAACATCCTCGGGCACGTCTCGGTGCGCACCCCGAAGCAGGACAGGATCCTCATGAAGCCCCACAGCTTCGGCTTCGAGGAGATCCGACCCCAGCACGTCATCGTGTGCGACCTGAACGGGAAAAAGATCGAAGGCAAATACGAGCGCCACTCCGAAGTATTCATCCACACCGAGATTTATAAGGCCCGTCCCGATGTCGCCTGCGTTGTGCACTCCCACCCCCCTTATGCGACCGCTTTCGGCTCGCTCCGCCAGCCGCTAAGGCCCATCAGCCATGAGGGCTCCATCTTCCACGAGGGGCTTCCCTTATTTGATAAAACCACCGCCCTCATCCGCACCCCCGAGCTCGGCCAGGAGGTCGCGAAAACGCTCGGTCGATGCCGCGGCCTGCTCATGAAAAACCACGGCTCGACGGTCGTCGGACAATCGATTCAGGTGGCAACCCTCTACGCCGTCTTTTTGGAAAAGGCAGCGCGAATCCAACTCCTCGCCACGGCCTCCGGCGAGCCCTCCTGGTCAAGCGAGGAAGAGGCTGAGGTAAAGTTCGAGCAGATCTACACGGCCCACCGGCTGGGCTCCATGTGGGATTACTTTGTCCGCCGGGCGAGAAAGGCGCGGCGTGGCAGCTAACTGGCCGCAGCTTGGAAAATCGGGTCAAAGCGTGCTAGAAAACCGCCATGGCAAAAAAGCTTCGCCGGACATTGGCGTAGGTTAAGGGCTATGGAAGCTGCCATCGTCGCCGGCGTTGGCCCCGGGCTGGGCTCATCGCTCGCGCGCGCCTTGGCCCGCGAGGGCTTCGCCGTAGGCCTGCTCTCGCGCCGCGCTGAGTCGAGCGAGCCCGTGGCTGCAGCGATCAAGGCCCAAAGCGGCCAGGCCATAGTCATCCCTACCGATGTCACGGACCGCAAGCAGGCTCTTGCAGCGGTGGAAAGAGTCCGCGCCGCTTTCGGAGGCGTCACGGCTCTAGCCTACAATGCGAGCGGCTTTGGCCGCGGTCCGTTCCTCGACCTCGATCCGGAGGTGATCCGGCAATCCTTCGCAGTCGGGGCCATGGGAGCCGTCCACTTGGCTCAAGCGGTGATCCCGGACATGCTCAAGGCCGGTCACGGCTTCATCGCCCTGACGGGCGCTACCGCCTCCCTGCGCGGGCGCGCCGGCTTTGCTCCGCTGGCAATCGGCAAATCGTCGCTCCGAATCCTCGGCCAGGCCCTCGCCCGTGAATTCCATCCCCAAGGGATCCACGTGGTCCATGTGATCGTCGACGGCCAGATCGAAACGCCCCGGCTGCGCGGGCGGGAGCCTAACCGATCGCTCGACACGACTATACCTCCCGACGCGATCGCCGCCGCTATCGTCCACGCCTACAAACAGCCGCAGAACGCGTGGACGCACGAGCTTGACATCCGCCCGTACGCAGAAAAATTCTAGCAGGTCCCCAAAAGCACGGAGGAAGTATGCCTAACAAGGCCAACCGTATCCGAGAGCTACTCAAGACCACCAGTTTCCTCCTGATGCCAGGGGTGTACGACGCGCTCAGCGCCAAGATCGCCGCGCGGGCCGGCTTCGAGGTCGTCTTCACCACCGGGTACAGCCTCTCGGCTACCCTGCTGGGCGAGCCCGACTTCGGCCTGCTCACTCAGACCGAGATGCTCGCGGCCGCACAGCGCATTTGCGCTGTGGTTGACCAACCCGTTATCGTCGACGCCGACACTGGCTACGGTAACGCCATCAACGTCATTCGCACCGTTAAAGAGCTGGTTCGCGTTGGCGCCGCAGGTCTGTTTCTTGAAGACCAGGTGTGGCCGAAGCGGTGCGGCCACATGAAAGGCAAGCAGGTGATTCCGCTCGCAGAGCACCTAAAAAAGCTCCGCGCAGCTATCGATGCGCGGGAAGGAGGTGATCTCTTCATCGTTGCTCGCACGGATGCCCGGCAAGCGTTGGGATTAAGCGACGCGGTGCGGCGTGGAGTCGCCTTCAAGGAGGCAGGAGCAGACGCGGTATTCATCGAGGCCCCGGAAACTAGGGAGGAGATGCAAGAGATTGCCCGCAACGTACCGGGGCCGCTAGTGGCGAACATGATCGAGCGTGGTGTCACGCCCCTCCTGCCGCTGGAGGAACTCCGTGCACTCGGCTTTCAGCTTATCGTGTGGCCGCTCGCGCCCCTGTACGCTTCCGCTAGGGCGCTTAAGGAGGTCTACACCACGCTTCGTAGCCGGGGGACGACCGCTGGCATGCTGGAGCGCCTCATGCCATTCGACGAATTTCACGAAATAGTAGGATTAGACGAGAAATACGCCCTCGACGCACGCTACAAAGCCTAGGGTGTCGGTTGGTGGGGGTGTCCTTACAGGCGCATGGGCATGACGACATAGAGATAGCCGTCATCCCCCGCGCTGCGCATCACGCTGGGGCTGACCTCGTCTTTGACTTCCAGTTCGACCTCTGCTCCTTCCCGAAAGACGCCGAGGACATCCATAAGGTAGCGCGCGTTGAATCCCACCGTGAGCGGCTTCCCGCCGTACTCCACCTCGATCTCTTCGACCGCCTCTCCCAAGTCGGGGTTGTTCGCCGAGATCAGCAGCTTGCCGTCCTTGAGGTCGATTTTCACCCCCTTGTAGCGCTCGCTCGATAGGATCGAGACCCGTCGCAGCGACCGCAACAGCGCCTCGTGTTCCACCTTGACCACGTAGGGGTTATCCTTAGGTATGACTTTATTGTAATCGGGAAAGTCCCCCTCGATCAGTCGCATAAAGAGCTCTACATCCTCCTTTACCACAAGCCCCATATTCTCCTTAAACCCAATCGCCACCACGCCGTCCTCGGATGCCTCCAATACCTTCTTCAACTCCGCCAACCCCTTGCGCGGCAAGATGACACCCTTCTCCAGCCCCAGCACCCCCAGATCCCTCTCCACCAACGCAAGCCGATGGCCATCCGTAGCCACCATCCGGGCTTTTCCCTTCTCTCTCTCTTCGATAAACACCCCGTTCAGGCTATAGCGGGTCTCGTCGATGGAAACCGAAAACAGCGTTTTCTCAATCATCTCTTTTAAAATCCCGGCCGGGGTCGCCGCCAGCTTTTCCCCCTCGATGTGTGGAAACTGCGGGAACTCCCTGGCATCCAACCCGACGACTTTGAAGACCGACCTGCCGCTCCTGATTTCCACCCATTCATTTTCCAGGCGCTTCAACTGTATCGTTTCCTCGGGAGCCTCCCGAACGATCTCGTAGAACTTCTTCGCGCTGAGCGTGACCCTCCCCTCCGTCAACACCTCCGCGTCCAATCTCCCCCGCACCCCGACTTCGAGGTCCGTTGCCGTCACGCGCACGCTTCCATGACCGGTTTCGACCAACACGTTAGCCAGCATGGGCATCGTGTTACGCCGCTCCACGATGCTCTGTGTCCAATAAAGGGCGGCCAGAAAATCCGCTCGCCTGGCTCTGACTTCCATAACTTCTCCCGCCGACTCCTATTCTTATATTTTAAAATATAGAGAAGTAGCAATAGGCGGTGTGGATAAGAGGTAAAACGTCGAAAGTACCGAAGCGAAAAAGCGTTTTCCCTGTGGACGAGTAAGCGCGATTTCTCCTCCATCTCTGGAGCTAGCCTTTGTGCCGGTCCGGTGGCCTGGGTTATTCACGTTCTTAGCCTTTGTGCCCACAGCTTATCCCCAGCTACTTTTTCAGGTGCAAAGTTTTCTCTAGACTTTCAATTGTAGCTTGCATGTGAGGATCTTCCTTGATGCGTTTTTCGATGGCTTTGGAGGCGTGGATGACTGTGGAGTGATCCCTGCCGCCGAACTTCTCGCCGATAGCGGGGAACGAGGTCGAGGTGTATTTCCGGCACAAGTACATGGCGACCTGGCGAGGCACGGCGACGCTCTTGGTTCTCCGTTTTGCCTTTAAATCACCGACTTTGATGTTGAAATGCTCGCAGATGGTTTTCTGGATGTTCTCGATGGTCACCTCGCGCTGGCTCTGTTTGAGTATGTTCTGCAGCACCTCCTTGGCCAATTCAACGGTGATTGGCGCTTTGGTCAAAGAGGAGAACGCCCCCAGGCGGGTGAGCGAACCTTCGAGTTCGCGCACGTTTGAATCGATATGGGTGGCCAAGAAGATGGCGACTTCGTGGGGCAGGAGAACGCGTTCGGCCTCCGCTTTCTTTTGTAAGATGGCCACGCGGGTTTCCATGTCGGGGGGTTGGATGTCGGCGATCAAGCCCCACTCAAAACGATTGCGCAGCCGGTCCTCCAGATCGGGTATCTCCTTGGGGAATTTGTCCGAGGTGATCACGATCTGCCTGTGCAACTCGTAAAGGGAGTTAAACGTGTGGAAGAATTCCTCCTGGGTCCTCTCCTTGCCGGCGATAAATTGGACGTCGTCCAGGATCAGGGCGTCGATGCTGCGGAAGCGGGTCTTGAACTCATCCATGCGGTCTCGGCGCAGGGAGCCGATCAGTTCGTTCATGAAGGCTTCCGAGGTGATGTAGAGGATCTTTAGCGCGGGGCGTCGGTGCATGATCCGGTTGCCGATGGCGTTGATGAGGTGCGTCTTGCCCAAACCGACCCCCCCGTAAATGAAGAGCGGGTTGTAGTGTTCGCCGGGTTGGTTGGCCACGGCGAGGGAAGCGGCATGGGCAAACTGGTTGCTGGCCCCGACGACGAAGTTTTCGAAGTTGTACTTGGGCATGAGGTTGTTAAACTTCTTGGGTCTCGGCCTTTCCTTTTCCTCCTGCCCGCCGACTTCCGCGTTGCCCGGCAATGTTTGGTTCACGCTCAAGGTAATCTTCACGCTCTGCTGGGAAGCGGCGGCCAGCGCGCTGCGGATCTCGCCTATGAAATGCTCCGCCACCCAGTCACGGAAAAACTTATTGGGCACCTCCAACACAAACTCCCCCTCGCGCACTTCCCGGACTTGGATGGGCTTGATCCAAGTGTTGAAGCTCTGCCTGCCTATGCGCTCGCGGAGCTCGTTTAGCACCTCTTCCCAAATCTCATCCATAAACCCTCAACCTCTCCGTTCAAGCCGACTCCAGACACCCATCCCGCGCGGCCAGGCAAAAGTTACAAACAAAGTTATCCACACCTGTGGATAACTTGAAAAAGAGCAAAAAGATGGCTCAAGTACCATTAACGTTGAACAACGATGTGAACAGGAAAAACGGCGCCGGAGAACCCGGCGCAACCACGGACGAGCAGCATGACAAACAGGTAATCCGTGAGGGGACGTCGAACTCGCATCACGCGCTCTTCGGGGTTATGATCTCCAGCAACGAAAGGAAAAAAATTCTTCCTGCGACGCCGATCGCGAACCATCTCATAATCCTTTTCCGCCACCATTGCAAGAAAAAAAAGAGAAAATTTTTTTTGCGTCGCGCCGCGCTCAGCTTGACACGTTTTGGCGCGGGTGCTAGGAACTTTTGCGGCCATGAAACTCGAACGATCGCGCGCGCTGTTTGAGCGCGCGCAACGAAAAATCCCTGGCGGGGTGAATAGTCCCGTGCGCGCCTGGAAGGGCGTCGGCGGGACGCCGCTCTTCATCGCGCGTGGTGAAGGCGCGTACGTCTGGGACGCCGATGGCAACCGCTATGTGGACTTTGTGGCTTCCTGGGGCCCGCTGATCCTCGGTCATGCGCACCCCAAAGTCGTCGCGACGGTGCGGGAGATGGCGGCGCGCGGCACCACGTTTGGGGCGCCGACAGAGGCAGAGATCGAGCTCGCCGAAGAAGCGTGCGCGCGCATGCCGTGCATGGAAAAGCTGCGCCTGGTGAGTTCCGGTACGGAGGCGGCGATGAGCGCGGTTCGCCTCGCACGGGCGTTTACGGGGCGGACAAAGATCGTCAAGTTCGACGGCTGCTACCACGGCCACGCCGATGGCCTGCTCGCGCGAGCAGGATCCGGCGTAGCGACCTTGGCGCTGCCGGATAGCCCCGGAGTTCCCCCCGCTTTTGCGGCGGAAACTGCGGTCGTCCCGTTCAACGACGTCGATGCCGTCGCGGCGGTGCTGCGGGAACTGCAGGGCGCGGTCGCTGCCGTGATCGTTGAGCCGGTGTGCGGCAACATGGGTGTGATACCGCCGGTGCCGGGGTTTCTTTCGGGGCTAAGGGAGTTGACGGAAAAGGCGGGAGCTGGTCTGATTTTTGACGAGGTGATCACGGGGTTTCGGGTCGACTGTGGTGGGGCGCAAGAGCGATATCAAGTGAAGCCCGATCTCGTCTGCCTGGGAAAGATTCTCGGGGGCGGGCTGCCCCTCGGAGCTTTCGGTGGCAAGGCGGCCATTATGGATTGCGTTGCCCCTGCGGGCCCGGTCTATCAGGCGGGCACACTGTCGGGTAATCCGCTGGCGGTCGGGGCGGGCCGGGCGACATTGGCCGAGCTATCGCGTGAGACTTACCACAAGTTGGAGACGGCGGGCGCGGAGCTTCAGCAGGGGCTTGAAGCGATCCTTGCCCGCTACAACACGCCCGGCGCCGTCAACCGGGTGGGATCCATGCTCACGCTGTTCTTCGGCGTCGAGCGGGTGCGTAACGCCGCCGAGGCCAGGCAGGCGGACCGGGAGCGGTTCGCGCGGTTTTTCCACGGCATGCTTGAGCGCGGCATCTACTGGCCCCCCTCTCCCTTCGAGGCGGCCTTTCTTTCTGTGGCGCATGGGCGGGGTGAAGTGGGAAAGGCGTTGGATGCGTTCGACGACTGGGCGAAGAACGAGGCCAAGAACGAGGCTATGGGTTGACCCTCAAGGGCTTCCGTGTTAGACAAATTTTTTCATGGTCGAAGAAGGGGACGAGGGCAGAGGCTCCGAAGAGTCCCCCCTTTTCAAGCTCGGCAAGTACGCCGCTATCGGCCTGGAGTTTCCCAGCACCGTTATCGGCGGGCTTTTTCTGGGGTATGTGTTGGACATCTATTTTGGTACGTTCCCGTGGCTTATGGCAGCGTGCTCAATTGCAGCCCTGATTGGCGCCTTTGTCCGGCTCGTGCAGTGGCTGCAGCGTTTTTCGCATAAGGAGCGATGAGCGCGACAGCCGCCATGAAACCGGTGCTTCGAATGGAGCTGTGGCACGGGCTCTTCCTGCTCGGGCTATGGGTGCTCGTGCTCCCGCTCGGAGCGCTTGAGCCCCTGGCGCTTTTTTTGGGCGGGCTGTTTATGGGGGTCAATTTTATTTTGCTCAGCCTCGGCATCCGCTATGTGCTGACGCCCGCTGCGGAAAGACGTCGGGTGCGGACGGGTATTTTCCTGCTGGTATTGAAGCTCGGGCTTTTCTTGGGGCTGCTTTCGGTTGTGTTCACGCGGGTCAAGATTGATGCTGGCTCTTTCGCCGTCGGGGTTACCTCGCTCCTTTTGGCGATCGTGGCGGAGCGGGGTTGGGCGCACCTTAGGGGGAACTAAGTGGAACATCCCTTTTTGTGGTATGACGCGCTGCCGGCGGCGTTGCGGTTTCTCCCACAGCATACCTTGACTGCCCTGGTGGTTGCCACGCTCCTCGTCGTGGTCGCTTACGGCGCGCGGCGCGCGCTTGCACGGGCGTGCGAGCCGGTGATCCCTGACGAGGGTTTCAGTCTCAGGAGTTTGGCCGAGCTCTTGGTGGAGCTCATCGTGGGGTTGACCGATGCTCTGATGGGGCGGAAGGGTCGTAAGTATTTGCCGCTTTTCGGTAGCTTTTTCATCTTCATTCTCACCGCGAACCTTTTCGGCCTCCTTCCCGGCTTCTCGCCGCCCACCAACAACCTCAATACTACGCTGGGGCTCGGGCTGGTTTCCTTCTTCGCCTATCATTACTTCGGTTTTCGGGAGCACGGCCCGGCTTATCTCAAGCAGTTTATGGGACCCGTGATGCTTCTGGCGCCGTTTTTTTTCGTCTTGGAAGGGATTTCCCATCTGGTGCGGCCCTTTTCTCTTGCCCTCAGACTCTTTGGCAATATGTTTGGCGACCACTTGGTCGTGGAGATCTTCACCGAGCTCACCAAGGTGGCGATCCCGGTTCTTTTCTACATTCTGGGGGCTTTGGTGTCGTTGATTCAGGCCTTCGTGTTTACGCTTTTGAGCGTGATCTACGTTACGATCGCGGTTAGCCACGAACATTGAGCGAGCGGGCTCGAGTGGCGAGGATGAGGAGAGAGGGGAGGCAAAAGGCCGGTTCGCTGGAAAGGAGGTAACGGGATGAAGAAGGTAGTCTCTTTTGTCGCCACGGCGGTGGTGGTCCTGGTCTTCTCGGGGGCCGCTCTGGCGGCGGCGGAAGCAGCGGCTGAAGCCGACTCGACGGCGAAGGTTGCTATTGCCTTGGCCTCTGGTTTTGGCATTGCGATCGCCGCCTTCGGCGCCGCCCTGGGTCAAGGCCGGATGGCGGCGGCAGCGATGGAGAGCATCGGGCGCAATCCCAGCGCTGCCGACAAGATCCAGCTGCCGATGATTCTCGGCCTGGCCTTCATCGAGGCGCTGGCCATCTACGCCCTGATCATCGCCTTTGCGCTTCAGGGCAAGATCTGACCGTGCTTGCGGGCGAGTACGAAGAGGCGAGGAGTAATCCTCGCCTCTTCTATTTTACGGGCAAGGAGATCTGCTCGAGGCGGACCTGGGTGGCGCGCAGGATTTCCTCCAGGGTATGAAGCTTGTACGGACTCTCGTAATAGATCTGCTTGATACCGGTGTTGACCAGGACCTTGAGGCAGTGGATGCACGGGGTGTGGGTGACGTAGATCGCTGCGTCCTTGATGCTGGAGCCGTTTTTGGCGGCCTGGGCAATGGCGTTCATCTCGGCATGGATGGTGCGGAAGCAGTTCTCTTCGGTCTCGCCGGTCGGGGTTTTTGACTGGTAGATGAGGCATCCCACATCCGTGCAGTGCGGCATGCCTGCTGGCGCGCCGTTGTAGCCGGTGGCCAGGATATTTTTATCGCGCACGATCACGGCGCCGACTTTGGCGCGGCTGCAGGTCGAGCGCTCCGCCACCTGGCGCGTGATCGTCATGAAATATTGGTCCCAGCTCAGTCGCTCGCTCATCACGTGCCTCCCATAATCTGTGCTGGCTCGGGGTGGCCGACCGGCGCGGCCTGGGCGCGCGCTGCGGCCCGGGGTTTCGGCGCCTCGACGGAAAATGGCACCGGTGTAAATGTGATGCCTAGAACAACCAGTGTTACCCAACCCAGGATTTGTCGCTTGAGGTCCAGGGGAGTGTGAGGGTCGAGCGGCAAAGGGTGGTGCAGGCCCATAAACAGGAGCAACGCCCCCCAAACCAGCCAGCCGTCCCACCAACGCAGGATTCCCAAGGCGAGGATCGCTCCCAGCGCCACGCGCGAGAACCAGATGTGCTTTGGGCCGAAGAGGGCATAAACGACGTGGCCGCCGTCGAGCTGTCCGACCGGGAGCAGGTTGAGGGCCGTTACGAAGAGCCCGATCCAGCCGGCAAACGCTACCGGGTGAAGAACGATGTTGGCTTCCTCGGGTAGGATCCCCAGGGTCATTTGGCTGAGAAAGCGCAACAGGAGCGATGACCCCAGGGCGATACCTCCGGTGGCGCTCTCCCCGGGCGCGACGGTGGAGAGCCGGAGGCCGACGACGACCGCAGGGATAGCCAGGACGAGTCCAGCCAGCGGGCCCGCAGCGCCGACGTCGAAAAGCGAGCGGCGATCTTGCGGCGGGGAGTCCATCCGGATAAAGGCCCCAAAGGTGCCGATGAATGACGGCGCGGGGATGAAGTAAGGAAGAGAGGCGTGGACGCCGTGGTAGCGCGACATGAGGTAGTGCCCCATCTCGTGCACCAGAAGGATCGTCATCAGCGTGACCGCGAAAGGTAGACCGGCGGCGAGGCCCCACGGATTGGCCAAGGGATTCACTCCGTTCTGCATGGCGCCGGCGGTCGTCGTGGTGGCGAACGTAAAGAGAAAAAGAAACAAATGGAGCCCAAGCCTTCTTTTACGCGGGACTGCGTCCATCAGGATGCTTCCCCTTGACCCTCGAGATTCTCGCGGATATGGACTCTGTCGCCGATTTGCGAGCGGCAGGAGCGTTGCGCGCTGCCTTTGTATAGGGCAATCTCCAGGAGGCCCCAGCTGTTCACGAGGGCAACGTAGCCGCGCTCGTCGGCGCCGCTGTAATTTGGCGCTAACCCGCGGATCGAAAGCGAGCCGACCGAGAAGATCAGCCTTTCGGCGCGGCGTCCTTTGAGCGCTCGCTCTTCGACGTTGGTGACCAGATTGCCGAAGGCGTCAATGTAGATAATTTCTCCCTCGATGGCGTGGTCGCTCGTCTTGAGTTTCGGCCATGGCAGCCTTTGGAAATCGGTGAGCGCGGGTCCGAAGTCGGCCGGCGGAATGCCCAGGGAGAGGTAGGCGGCAACAGGAGCGAAGATGTCGCGGCCGTGGAAGGTCGCGCTGATGGGCTTGAGGTGGTAGATGTCGTTCGAAAGCTCAATGATGTGACGCGGCGATTTGCCCTCCAAGGCCAGGCTCAAAAGCCCGTTGTCGGGGCCGATGAAGAAGCGGTCTTCCGCTTCGATCAGAAGCGGGCGCCGCTCCGTGCCTACCCCCGGGTCGACGACCGCGACGTGAATCGTGCCCGGGGGGAAGTAGGGAGCGGAATGGCGGAGCACTAGAGCCCCGGCCATCAGGTCCTGCGGCGGGATCCCATGGCTGAGATCGATCACCCGCGCATTTGGATTGATCCCGAAGATGACCCCCTTCATGATGCCGACGAATGGATCTTTGTCGCCGAAGTCGGAAAGCAGCGTGATAAGCTTCGGTTCCATGCGTTATGAAGCCTTCAATGTAACGAAATTTGTCCCGAGCGTAAAGCGGCAACTGTGGTCAAAGAAGATTGAGCTGGCTCGAGCCCAGCTCGGGAGCCGCGGCATCGGAGGGAGCGAAGGAGATTTTTCCGTAGACGCCATCATAGCCCGGCTCCACCCGCACATCCCCTCGCCTCACCTTGAGTATTCCTTCCCAGACGCGAGGGGGACAATTTTTTCTTAGCTCTTCCTCCTCGACATCCAGCAGAATCTCGATCTCCGATCCTAACAGGCCGGTGAGTCTCTGGTATTGTCGCTCCACGACCTTGGTGCCCACCTGCGCCCCAAGGGCCTCCGCGAGGATCTCCTCCAGTGGGACGAGGTGTTTTCCCGGAGTGGCGCGCGGCGGGATATAGCCTTCCTCCCTATCTGCGAGGCCGTCCACCCGATTCATCACCCCGACGGTCACAGGGCTGCCGCAGACGGGGCAGATCCCTTTGTTTCGTCTGGTCTCAGCCGGACTCCACACGACCGCGCACTTGCGGTGGCCATCATAGTGGTACTTGCCCTCCTCAGGAAAGAACTCAATGGTGAACAGGAACTTATCCCGCTGCAGCCCTTTGATGATGGCGGCAATCTCTCGATAACTCGGGGCACAGTCAAAGACGTTTGCCTCACGGCCGATCTTGCGCGGGGAGTGGGCGTCCGAATTGGATACGAGCGTGATCCGGTCGAGACGGGAGAGGCGCCAGTTCATCGCCGGATCGGAAGAGAGACCGGTCTCGATGGCATGGATGTTTTTGCTTTCTTCCTCGAAACATTCCTCCAGCGAGTCGAAGCCCGAGTTGGAGCCAAACACGGAAAACCACGGCGTCCAGGCGTGCGCGGGGATAAGCAGCGCCTCCGGAGCGACGTCCAGAACCAGCCTGACCAGATCCTTCGCCGGAAAGGTGAAGGTGGGACGGCCATCCGCGCTGAGATTGCCCCGAGGACGGAGTCTCTGGTTGATTTTTTCCACGGCCTCAAGGCTCGGGGCGACGATCAGAGTATGTATTTTACGCAAGCGGCCCGCTTGGTGGTAGATGTTGTTTACCTCCACCGTGGGGATGAAGCAGGGCTCTTCACGCTGCCCCTTGAGGCGCAGCAGGCCACCGTCGCTGGCTTCCAGCTTGTTCTTAAGCTCGGCGAAGTAGAGTGGGTGGGTGAAGTCTCCGGTTCCCAGGAGATTCACTCCTTTGGTCCGTGCCCATTTAGCCAGGGTAGTCACCTCCATCTCCTGGCTGCAGGCACGGCTGTAGCGGGAGTGAATGTGGAGGTCTGCGATAAGGCGCATGGGTGCGGATAATATAGGTCGGCGGATGGGAGGATGACAAGAAAAAAAAGTTTTAGTGGGACTTAAGCGGTGGGACGCCGCGCCAGCCGTTCAAAGGACAGGAATCGCACAGGGGACGCCTGCGGCAGAACTCTTTGCCGATATTGACGAACATGGCGTGGTATTGATTGTAAAAAGGGGCATCGGCGGGAAGATGCCTCATAAAAAGCTTTTGAAAGTCGACGTAGCCTTTTTCATAGGGC
>JACPAM010000127.1 GCA_016180805.1 Deltaproteobacteria bacterium
ACCAGACCCAGCGTTCCGATTCCTGCCGCCGCCAGATAAAAAGCGGCCGGGCAGCCCAGGCCTCCGGCGCCGATCACCAGGGCCCGGCCCTGGCGCAGGCGGATTTGCCCTTTGCCGCCCAGATCAGGGATCATGATTTGGCGGCTATAGCGCTCGATCTGCTCTGGCGTTAGGCGAAGCGTCATGCTTTTCTGATTCCCTCGAAAGCCTATCGGGGGCCGAGTTATCAGGCCGCGGCCGATGGGTTCGTGCCATGAGTCTTACCGCCGGTAATCGGACGTCCGCGGCCTTCCTCCTCGTCCCCCTCTGGCTTTCATCAGCGAGGGCAAAAAAAAACCTCTTCCCATTGATAAGAAGAGGTTTCCCTCACCTTATCTTTCCCCTCCTATTCGAAGAGGTGGGAGTTAGCACCAGCGTTCCGTTACGCGCGATGGAACCGGTTGCTGTGGCATCAACGGGCCTGTCCCTCCGCCACTCTGGATAAGGTGTCCAGATATACGGGGGAGAATTTAACTTAGTCGAACCGAAGAAGTCGTGAGTTTTGTTTATCGGACGAGATATAAGGATGTTCCCCCCGAGGTCGTTCGCATCGCCCAGGGATTCGTTTTGGACGGTTTGGGTGTCATGCTCGCTGGCTCCACCGAGAAGGGGTCGCGCATCATTCAAAATTACCTTCGGAGGCTGGGGGGAAGAGAAGAGGCCACGGTTATAGGCGCAGGCTTTATGGCCCCAGCCGGCAGAGCGGCGCTCGCCAATGGTGTCGCCGGTCACGCCATGGATTACGATGATACGCAGCTTTCGACCTCGAAGGAGGCGGTTTATGGCTTGCTGACCCATCCCACGGTTCCTGTCCTGGCGGCGGTCCTGGCCGTCGGCGAAGCAAGCAAGGTCTCAGGGCAGGACATGCTACTGGCCTATATCCTTGGGGTGGAGGTGGAGTGCCGCATCGCCGATGCCATGAATCCCCGCCACTATCAATCGGGATTCCATTCGACGGCGACCATCGGGGGTTTAGGGGCCGTTGCGGCCGTGGGAAAAATTTCGAGCATGAGGCCGGAGCCATTGGCCAGGGCTCTCGGGATCGCCGCTAGCATGGCCGGCGGGCTGCGGGAGAACTTTGGCACCATGACCAAGCCGCTCCACGCCGGACGCGCCGCGGAAAATGGCGTCACGGCCGCCGAGCTCGCGCAACAGGGATTTACTTCCGCCACCAATATCCTTGAGGCCAGGCGTGGATTCTATAGCGCCATGGGGGGTGGTTATGACGAGGGAAAGATCGCTGGCCGACTCGGACGGCCTTACTTCATGCAGGACCCGGGAATTTCGATCAAGCCCTATCCGTCGGGCTCCCTGTCGCACCCCGCGCAGGATTTGATCCTGGATTTGGTCAGACAGCACGACCTCCGTGCGGAGGATGTCGATTCGATCGAGGTTGGCACGAACTCCAACGTTCCTAATGCGCTGATCTACCCCATGCCCAAAACCGCGCTCGAAGGAAAGTTCAGCATCCCATTTTGCATGGCCATTGGGGTGATCGAGCGCAAGGCGGGTATCGCGCAGTTCACGGACAGAAAGGTACGGGAACCCAAGGTCGTCGGGATGATGCGGCGGGTGACGCTCGTGGTCGATCCTGAACTCGAGGCATTGGGTTACGATCAGGTGCGCTCGCGCATCCGCATCAAGCTCAAGGACGGTCGAACCATCGAGGGCAGGGCGGACGTCGCCAGGGGCCACCCGCAAAAGCCGATGAGCTGGGCGGAAATCGGCGAGAAATTTCGCGATTGCGCCCGCCTGGCTCTTTCGCGAAAGGACACCGAAGAGGCGGTCGAGCTGGTGGCCAACCTTGAGCGCACCCGGAGCCTTCTCCCGCTCATTCGCGTCCTATCGGGCGGAAAAGCCAGGGCGGCAAAGCAAGCCGCTGCAAGGCGACCTGGGAGCAGGAAATGGAGCAGTACGCGGAAGCGGTAGCGGCATTCCTCCAAAACCTCGAGTTTGAAGATATTCCACCCGGGGTCATCGAGAAAGCCAAGCTGATCGTCTTGGACACGCTGGGGAACGCGCTGGCAGCGTCCACGATGGATTTCGGGCAGATGCTCCTCACCGTTGCGCGCGCGCTCGGCGGAGCCCCCGAAAGCCGGCTGATCGGTACGAGCGAGAGGTGTGGGGCGGCCAATGCGGTCCTGGCCAACGGGACGCTCGCTCACGGTCTCGACTACGATGACACCTTGGAAGAGGCGATTGTCCATACCGGTTGCTCGGGCGCCATTACGGCCCTGGCGGTTGGCGAACAGATGGAGGCGAGCGGTAAAGGGGTTTTGGCGGCGGCGGTAGGGGGGATCGAGGTGATGTGTAAAGTGGGCCTGGTGGCGCCGGGAAAATTTCATGCCCGCGGGTTTCACCCGACGGCCCTGTGCGCCACTTTCGGGGCGGCGGCCGCGGCCGGTAAGCTCTCCAACCTGACCTTGCCCGAGTGGCTCAACGCCTTCGGGATCTGCGGCAGCCAAAGCTCGGGGATCATCGAGTATTTGGCCGATGGCACATGGACGAAACGGTTGCACCCCGGCTGGTCGGCGCATGGTGGCGTTATCGCGGTGATGCTCGCCCGGCAAGGATTTCGCGGGCCGGGATCGGTCTTCGAAGGTCGGCACGGCCTTTATCGATCCTTTGCCGGGGAGGAGGGCTTTCGGCTCGATAAGCTCAAGGAACTTGGGATGACCTGGGAGATTCCCCGAATCGCTTTCAAGTCCTATCCCTGCGGGTCCATATCGCATCCGTACATGGATTGCGCGCTGCGATTGAGGGAGAAGCACGCCGTCCACGCCCACGACGTCGAGGAAGTGGTTTGCCGTACGGCCCAAGGCCCCGTCCATCGGTTGTGGGAGCCGCTGAGCGAAAAGCAATCGCCCTCCACGCCATACGGCGCCAAGTTCAGTTTGCCCTATAGCGTTGCGGTCATGCTGGTGCGGGGAAAAGCTGGCCTCGATGAGTTTTCCGATAAGGTCATCCGCGACCGCGAGGTTCTTCACCTGGCACAGAAGGTCCGCTACGAGCTGGACCCGACGATAGACTATCCGCGCCATTTTTCCGGCCACGTTCGAGTCAAACTGAAAAACGGGACGGTCTTAGAAGAAAACCAGCCTCACCCCCGAGGAGGTTTAGAATCGCCGCTTGCGCGGGAAGAGTTGGCCAATAAGTTCCGCGCCAACGCCCGCATGGCGGTGCCTGGGGACAAAGTGGAAGAAATCATCGCGGCCGTACAAAGCCTGGAGCAGCTTCCGGCGATATCACAACTTACGGATCTGCTATCTCCGGATTGATCGCACCTGTGTGATCGTTCCGACGGAAGGGTTTTTCTCTCGAAAGCTCCTCGGGGAACGCGCTCTCGGCTGCGGCCGATGGGTTTGTGCCATGAGTCGTACCGTTTATAATCGGACGTCCGCAACCTCGCTCGCGCTCCCCTCGGGCTTCAAAGGGAAGGTGTGCCGGCGGCGACTGGGGCGTTGACGAGCGCGTGAGAACGTGCACTACTGTTAAGTTCGAAGGCGATTGACCAGGAGGGTCGGGAGATGAGAAAGATTTTCGTTTCTTTGTCGGTGGCCCTGTTTGTGCCTTTGGTGAATTTAGCTTCCGCGCAAGATGCTTCGTTGATCGAGGCGGCCAAAAGAGAGGGTAAGGTCGCTTGGTACACGTCGCTCGCGCTCCCTTCCTCGACCGCGCTCGCCAAACTCTTTCAGGACAAGTACAAAGGGGTCGAGGTCGAAGTCCATCGAACCGGATCCCAGCGCGTCCTGCAACGGGTGATGCAGGAAGTCCAGGCGGGAATCAAGAACGCGGACATCATTCACACCTCCGACGCGGGCCATTTCGTTTTGCTCAAGGACAAGGGGCTGCTCATGAAATACGTTCCCAGGGGAACGGCGGTGATCCCGGACGGGTTCAAGGACAAGGACGGATTTTACTACGGTATGCGCGCCACCCTGACGATCATCCCCTACAACCCAAAGATCATCTCTGAGAGCGAGGCGCCAAGGTCGTGGCGGGAACTGGTGGATCCCAAATGGAAGGGCAAGCTGGTCACCGCCCATCCGGGGTACAGCGGGATCATCATGACGCATGTGGCGGCTCTGCTGAACCAATTTGGCTGGGATTACTTCAAGGAGCTTTCTCGAAACCGGCTCCACCTGGTCCAATCCGCAAACGATCCTGCCGGCGTAGTGGCGTCGGGGGAGAGGCCTGTCGGGGTAAATTGCGCGGAATATTTCTGCTATAAGACGATGAAGCAGGGTAACCCGCTAAAGATCGTTTATCCGAAAGAAGGGGTCCCTCTCGTCGTTTCGCCGACAGCGATCGCCAAGGATGCGCCCCATCCCAGCGCGGCGAAACTTTTCACTGAATTCATATTTACCAAGGAAGCGCAGCAGATGCTCGCCGATCGCGAGGGGCTCTATACCGGGCATCCTGAGGTTACCTATCCTAAGGACAAACCGAGGCTTAAGGAACTCAAGCTCCTCCCCGTGGATCCGCAGGAGTTGGAAGACAAAAATGCGGAAATCAAAAAGCGCTTCGTGGAGATTTTCGGAGCGTAGGATCCGAGCTTAGGTGCCGATGTCGCTTCCTGGGGCAGGTGTGCTGGGAAAGCTGCGCGTGGCAGGGCGCCCCGGCCTTCGGAGAATCGACGCCACGCTTCCTGTCTGGGTCGGGGCGGCCCTGTTCCTGGTCTTTCTCATGCTGCTGCCCCTGGGCTCGATTTTCGTAACGAGCCTGCGCGACGAGCATGGGATTACGCTCAGGAACTATCTCGATGTCTTCACCGAGGAAGCCTTCTTCAAGGCGATCTGGAATACGGTCGTTGTATCCTTCTGGGTCGGTGTGATCGCTCTCGGCATCGGGGCGCTCTTGGGCTGGCTCGTGACCCGCACCGATCTGCCCTGGAAGCGCGCGATTCGGGCTTTGGTCATGGCTTCCTTCGTGACCCCGCCCTTTCTTGGCGCCTTTGCCTGGACCCTGCTTGCGGGGCCGAATGCGGGGCTCCTCAATAAGCTCTATCGTTCCCTGACAGGATCGGAGGAGCACCTGCTCAATATCTTCACGATCGAGGGCCTGATTTTCGTCATGGCGCTTTATAGCTTCCCTTATGTTTTTTCCATGATCGCCAACGTCTGCGAGCTCATCTCCTCGGATCTGGAAGATGCGGCCAATATCCTGGGTGCGGGCAAGATGCGGGTGGCGCTGAGCATCACGCTGCCGCTGGCCGCCCCGGCGCTCGTGGGAGGGTTCATCATCGCGTTTCTCCATTCTCTTTCCCTGTTCGGGGCTCCGGCGATCCTCGGTCTCCCTTCGGGGATCCATACCATTACGACGCAGATATGGGCTCTTTTCCAGTACCCGCCGCGCTTGGATCTGGCCGCGGCGTTCTCGGTTCCTCTGCTGCTCACGACCATGTGTTTGATCGCGCTGCAGAAAAAAATCCTCGGCCGGCGCGGCTACAGCACCGTAGGGGGAAAAGGCGGGCAGAGGCGGCTCGTTCAGCTTGGCGTGCTGCGGTTTCCGGTTCTCCTCCTGGTCGTCGGCATCCTTTCTCTCTCCGTCTTTCTTCCCTATTGGATATTGCTCAAAGCGGCACTGTCCAAGGCCTGGGCCGTGCCACTGACGTGGGATAACTTCACCCTGGGGAATTTTGGCTTCGCGTTCTTCTCTTACGGGGACACGCAGAGGGCGATCCTGAACACTTTCAAGCTCGGGATTCTCACAGCGACGGTGGGAACGCTGATCGCGGCGCTGATCGCCTATATCACGAATCGGCAGATCTTCCGTGGGGCGCGTTTTCTCAATTTCTTCGCTCTCGCTCCTTTGGTGGTGCCGGGGATCGTTTTAGCTGTGGGGCTTTTTATCGCCTATACCCGGCCGCCCCTGGCTCTGTACGGAACGATTTGGATCCTTTTCGTTGCCTACCTGACGAAGGAAATGCCGATCGGTTTCTCCCAGGCCGAGACGACTTTCAAGAGCATCCACCCCGAGCTTGAGGAGGCCAGCCGTATCGTCGGCGCTAACCGGTTGCGCGCGCTCAGGGATGTCACCGCGCCGCTTGCGCGCTCCGGCTTGATCGCGGCCTGGTGCTTCATTTTCGTCGGCGTCATCCGGGAGCTGAGCGCCTCGATCCTGCTCTTTACGCCCAAGTCCAAGGTCGTCTCGGTGGTCATTTTCGATCTCAAGGAGGAGGGCCAGATCGGCGTGATCGCGGTCTTGGGCATTCTTCTGCTCGTGGTCTCTTTCCTGGTTATCTTCACCGTCCAGCGCCTCGTGGGCAGGGACGTCCTGGCTTCGAGGGAATAGTTCATGCACTTCGCCGCCGCTGATGAAAGCCAGAGGGGGACGAGGAGGAAGGCCGCGGACGTCCTTTGCCTGCGACCGAGGCGAGCGCGAGCGAGGCTGCGGACGTCCGATGACAGACGGTACAGATCATGGCACAGGCCCATCGGCCGCAGCCGAGAGCGCGCTTGCCGAGGGAGCTTAGTCCATCGGCCGCGGCCTGATAACTCGGCCCCCGATGGGCTTTCGGAGGCATAGCGCTTGGCTACAGTCCAGCTCAACGGATTGACGAAGAGCTTCGCCGAGACGGCCGCGGTGAACGATCTCACGCTCGAAATCGCGGATGGGGAGTTCGTTTCGCTCTTGGGGCCGTCGGGCTGCGGCAAGACGACCACGCTCAGGCTCGTCGCCGGCTTTCTCAAACCCGACGCCGGACAGATCAGGGTCAACAGTGAGGTGGTTTCCTCCCCTTCGATTCTAGTCCCGCCCGAGCGGCGCAGCATGTCGATGATCTTTCAGAGTTACGCGGTCTGGCCGCACATGACGGTGTATCAAAACGTCGCCTATGGGCTTAAGTTCCGGAGCGTGACCACGGCGGAGTCCGACCGGCGCGTCCGGGAGATTCTCGCCGTGGTGAAGCTCGCCCATCTGGCCGGGCGCTATCCCGCCGAGCTCTCCGGAGGACAGCAGCAGCGCGTGGCCCTGGCCCGCGCGCTGGTGGTAAAGCCCGAGATCCTCTTGATGGACGAGCCTCTGAGCAATTTAGATGCCAACTTGAGGGAAGAGATGCGCTTCGAGATCCGGCGTCTCCACGATGAGTTTAAGATCACCTCCGTTTATGTGACCCACGATCAATCCGAGGCCATGGTCGTTGCCGACCGCATCTGCGTCATGAATCAGGGTCGAGTGGAGCAAGTGGGCCGTCCGGAGGAGATCTACGAGAGTCCCAAGACCCGGTTCGTTTCCGAGTTCATCGGGAAGACGAATCTCCTGTCCGGTTCGCTCGAAGAGGGAAATCGAATCAGAATCGGGGACGGGCTCTTCCTACGCGTGGCAAACGAGGGAGGCTCGAGACGGGGCGAGAAGGTTTGGGTTTGTATCCGACCCCACGATCTGGAATTGAGCCGTGCGGCAGACCACAAGCAAAGCCATGTACAAGAAGGTTTCAACTCCTTTTCCGGGACGGTGACCCGCAGGATCTATTTCGGCGACGCCGTTGATTATCTCGTTCAGCTTGCCGGAACCGATCTCGTTTTGCGCGTTATCGCCCCGCCCGGGCGGCGGTTCGGCATGGGAGAGAAGGTGTTTGTCCTGGTTCATCCCGAGCGGTGCGTAATCGTCGGATGACGGGAGAGCATTCCTTTACCATTCGGTGGCGCTGGCTTGTCGTCCTTGCCGGGATCGTCCTCCTTGCTTGCGCCCGGGCAGGAGATTTCAGCGATGTCAAAAATCTTCGCTCGGCCGGCGCAAACATCATCTGCTTTGGCGACAGTCTCACGGAAGGTGTCGGCGCCGGGAGCGGTGAAGATTACCCGTCGGTTCTGTCCCGGCTCATCCCTTACCCCGTGATCAACGCGGGCAGGCCCGGGGATACCGTCGGCGACGGCCTCGGCCGTTTGGACGCGGCCGTGCTCCGCGGCAATCCCCGCTTGGTGATCATTCTATTCGGCGGCAATGATTTTCTACGGCAAGTTCCGCTGGCGGAAACGAAAAAGAATCTCGACGAGATGATTCGCCGCATCCACGAGGCTGGAGCGATGGTGGCCGTGGTGGCGATGCGGCTGGGCCTTTTTACCGACGAGTACGGGCCGCTTTACCGCGAGATTGCGCGCGAGCACGGAGCCTTCCTGATCTCGGGAGCGCTCCAGGGGATTCTCTCAGACGCAAAGCTAAAAAGCGACGCGATTCACCCCAACGGGGCCGGCTATCGCTTGCTGGCGGAGCGAGTCGCCGCCGCGATCAAGCCCTTGCTTGAGGAAGCCGATCGGAAAAGGGGGCCTCTCCCGTAAGACTTGAGTGGGGACGAGGGGAAAGGCCGCGGCCGATGGACCAAGCTCCCCCGGGGAGCGCGCTCTCCGCTGCGGCCGATGGGCCTGTGCCATGAGTCGTACCGTTCGTAATCGGACGTCCGCAGCCTCGCTCGCGCTCCCCGCGGTCGCAGGCACAGACGGCCGCGGCCTGATGGCTCGGCCCCCGAGGAATTACACCTTCCGCGATGGAGTTGAGAGACATCAATATTAAGGGAGCGAGAAGGGCGAGGCGAGTCCCTGAGCGAAACATGGACGGAGCAGCGGGTACCGACCGAGGACTGCGCCGGATGAAAGCCGGAACTGACGACATTCGGGGGCTGCTTCGCAGGGAATTCCGGAAGCTTCGTCCGAGCGCAGGCCCGGTGGGTCGCGTGGCGTAGTCCCGTGGAGCGAAGGGAGCCGCGCAGCCCCTAAATTTTGGCTGCAAACTAGAGCTGAAAAAAGAGTTGACGGACAAGTGACTTAAGATCGGCGGGAGCTGTGGCCTGGCCTGAGGCCTTCTCGCGTCCGCGTCATCAAGTGGACGGTATATGCCACGATGAGCAAGGCGACCCAGCTCGCCACGCCGCTCACCAGTTTAGGATCCGTAGCGCCAAAGAGCCAGCCCAAGTCTTCCCGCCGGAAGTCACCGTAAACGCGAAGCGTCTTCAGTCCGAAAACCCATCCCGCGTGAAGCCCGATTGCAAGATAGAGGGATCCGGTGCGCATGAAGGCGTAACTCAGGACCAGGCCAATTAGAAATAGACCGAAAAGTCCGGGCAGGAGCCCGAGCGGATCGAGGAAGGGTTCGAAGGCGTAAACGACGTGGCGAAAACCGGCCACAGGATCGAAGCCGGAGAGGGCAAATTTTTTCGACGGCTGAACAAAGTGAATGGCGGAGTAAAACAGATTGGTGGCCGCCAGCGCGCTTGCCGGTCTTAAGTCTGCGAGCATGCCTTTGAGAAGGATGCCGCGAAAAAAAATCTCTTCGAGCACACCGACCGTGAGCGCCGCAAGGAGCGCTTTGACCGATCGCTCCACGCCGGTCGCGAAGGAGAGCCGGAGATACGGCGAGAAAATGTCGGCGAGCGCCATGAGCAAAGCGAGCGCGATTATCGAGCCTACGGCCAGCAAGAAGCCTCCTATCGCGTCAGGATATCTTGCCCTGATGCCGTCCAGCCCGAGGTCCGCGAGAGAGCCGATTTTCAACCGCGCGCGCCAGAGGAAAAAGCAGCTTATGCCCGTGATCATGAAGAGCCGGTCGAAAATGCGAGAGAAGGGGTAGCGGTACTCCCGCCACTCGGGCACCCTGTCCAGGATGCGCTCCCAAAGCGCGGCGACCCAGGGGCTGAGAAGGCTCGTCGCCAGCAGGACGAGGAGCAGAAAGAGAAAAAATCTCTGGTAGCTTTTCAAAATGAAAATGATAGGAACTTGCTTTTAAGGGTTGGCCGCAGTGAACTCAAATCCGGTGTCGATTTCTCTAATCAGGCGGCCTTGGGAGCCCGGAACACCCACCAAACTGGCGTGACGCGGCTACCCGGCTCCTTCCTAGGCCGGACAGTATCCGATAACGTCGTGTTATGTCAACTTGAGGGCGGATCAGCCTTGGGCTGAGGCTATAGGAAGGGTCAAACGTGATCTCTTTTTTTCGGTTTTTGTCCGGAGGTGCGTGGGATTCTTCCCAAAGGCCTAAATGTTGAAGAATTTTTTTAATCACCTCAGGGTGGTCGATGAAGCTGATAATTCGCCGAAAGGACAGGTAGATAGCTTGGTCCGACCCGTCGGTGTGCTGTCGGTGTCGGTCGTGGCCGGTTTAGGCATGCAGCGACTCTAGAACAGAACAAGCGCGTCGAGGATGCGGCGCGCTAGTTCCTCCGCCGCGTCTCGTTCGCGGGCGGCATCCTCATCGTCTCGGATCTTGCGACGGATTTCACCTAGCATTTGCTGTAGCTGGTCAAGCATATTGCGAAGCTCTCGTGCTTTTGCGCGTCGGTCCTCCGTGACCTCTCCATCCTCATAGAGTCGGAGCAGAAGGTCCTTGTATCGCCCGGCTTCCTCCCAGGCGCGGACGAGCGCTTCGAGCTTGTTTGCCTTCTTCTTCTCTTTGAGGCCCAAGCGGAGCAGCTCGATCAGCGTCCGGGCGGCCTCCACCGCCAACGGAATCCACCACACCGGCGCCATAATACCCCCTAGGCCGCTCGACACATCACCGGCGCGGACCGGTATCGGCCGACTCAGCAAACGGCGACATCAGAACAGAACGAGGTCACTCAAGACCTCGCGGAGCAGCGTCGTAACTTGATCGACCTCCTGCGTGGCATTCTCGTCATTCTCTATCTTACGACGGATCGTGCGCAGGAGTTCCTGAATCCTCTCCAGCTTCTCCCGGATCTCCCGCGCCTTGCGCTTCTTGTCGGCGCTCACCCGGTCGTTCTCGTAGAGGCGGATCAGAAGGTCTTTGTAATGGCCGGTGTCCTCCCAGGCCTTGGCGAGTGCCGACAGCTTGTCGGACTTCTTCTTCTGCTGAAGGCCGATGCGGAGCAGATCGAGCGCCTCGCGTGCCGCGCGAGCCGCATCTTCTTTCCATCGTTCCTGTCCTCTTTCTTCTTCCGGCATGGCTTGCCTCCTTGGGTTAACGACCTCGCTCTGAGAAGGTGAAAAGCGGCTAAGAACAGCCTCGATCGCCGGGATGAAGCTGGCCACCAACGCGGCCTCGCCCTCGCTACAGATACCCAGCAGGTTGGCCACGCGGCGGGGGTTGTTGGCCCAGATTGCCCATTTGTTGCGGTCCGTTAGGACCTCTACAAGGATCTTGGCACGGCGATCAAGGTCGTCCAACGCTGCTTCCCTCGTACTCGCTCGCAGAGTTCAGCACTAAACGGGCGGAGCCTTCGATCAAGAATGATAGGGCCTCGTTTAGGGGATCGGTAGCAGCGAACTCAGGTTTACTGTCCGCTTCCAGCGTCCCTGGAGAACCCGAAGCAGGGACCGACCTGGCCCGACACAGCCTCCCCGTTTCTTCTAACGGGAAATGTATCGGATACGGTAATCATATGTCAACATAATTTTTCGGACCGTCTCTGCAGCCTGGGGAATTCCGGGAACAGTATACAGCAATTGACAGATAGTATGAGACAGATGCAGAATCTGCCGCCATGGCAATAACCTCCCGAGTGGTCGTTCCAGATTTCCCGCATCACGTCGTGCAGCGAGGCGCGCGCAGGATGGATGTTTTCTTCTCCGCTGACGACCGACAAGAACGGAACGGAGGGGTCAAGTCCGCTCTTGGCTCTTTTGTAGTTCTTCGTCAATTCTCCGCACCCTGCGAGCCATCCTTCTCTGCGCCCCCACTCTCGCCTTCATCTTTAAACAGGCTGACCTCACCGATGAGGTCTTGACCGCCTACTGACCCCCCCTAGCTTTCATCACAAATTCACCCGATAGACAACTGGAATTTCGCGCTAAAGGGGTTCATAAAACGAATTCCTTCCGTGCTCTGTCCGTCGGAAAAGTCCTCGCTCAAAACAACCGGAATTTGGTTCAGTTTGGCAGTCGCCCATATTTGCGCGTCCCAGTAGGAGAAGCGGTGCTGCCGCACCCCACGAGTGGCCTCGAGTATGATCATGCCGGTTACTTCTATGACCGGCCAAGCTCGAAGCAGGTTGTGCACCCGACTTTCAGCCTCATCGGCAGGCAACGGCTCAGTTATTTTGTTTGTTACCGTAACGAAAAATTCCCCCAGAACCTGAGTACTCAAAACACCTAATGATGTGGCTACTAGCCAGTCGAGAACTTCAAGGGCCCTTTTTTGTTTAACAGGCGCGGAGCGGTCATAGGCGTAGACCAAAACGTTGGTATCAACTAGAACTTTATCGCTCATAGAGGTCTTCGCGCTTCCATCGGCGCTTGCCTTTCAGGGGCCCCTTTTTCATCAAGGAACGTATGAACCTCTTTTCCTCTTCCCAAAACGTGATGTCCCTTACGACATGGCTTCGAGAGGACAGCTTAACAATGCCTGAGCGAATCAATTCAGCCTCGGTAAGCCCCTGTTCCTTGGAAAGGCGCTTGAGCAGCGCCTCCTGCTCAGGTTCAATATAAACTTGCTTGCGGATCATTTTACTCATGGCAAACCTCTTGATGTTTTTTATACATCGTCATATACATCGTAGTCAAGGCGACAGGGACGAAAGGAAGGCCGTGGGTCTTTTGGACGGCAAGGTGGCGCTCATCACGGGAGGCAGCCGTGGGATCGGCAAGGCTATCGCCCAGGCCTACGCCCGTGAGGGAGGGAAAGTCCATATCTGCGCCCGTCGCGAATCCGCTCTGCAAGCTGCGGCGGCGGAAATTCGCGCCCACGGAGGCGAGGTAAGCTGGTGCAAGGCCGACATCACGAAGGTAAGAGACGTGAGGCGTCTGCTGAAGGCGGTGCGGGAGCGCTACGGCACGCTACATGTGCTGGTGAACAACGCCAGTATCTTAGGTCCGCGCGATCCGATCGCGAACTACCCGCTGGCCGCGTGGGAAGAGGTCGTCAAGGTCAACCTGACGGCGCTTTTCATCGTCACGAAAGAGGCGCTGAAGCTCATGATGCCGCAGCGAGAGGGATCGATTATCAACCTTTCTTCCGGCGTGGGCCGGATCGGTAGGGCGCGGTGGGGAGCCTACGCGGCCTCCAAATTTGGCGTCGAAGGGTTCACGCAGGTTCTGGCCGACGAGGTCAAAGATTGGAATATCCGCGTCAACGCGGTCAATCCCGGGGGCACACGGACCGAGATGCGGGCCCAGGCCTATCCCGAAGAGGATCCGATGACCCTGCCGGCGCCCGACGAGATTACCGAAGTCTTTCTTTATCTCGCTTCTGCGGATTCGGTCGGGACCACCGGCAAATCCTTCGACGCCCGCGATTGGCTTCGGAAATCCAATTGACGCGCCTAGCCTTTTCCTATTAAAGTGCCTAAAAATACGGTAAGCTGCCGGTCAAACTAGGGAGGTGTTGGGATGAAAACCAGCTACTGGATTGCAATCGCGGTTGTGGCCTTGATTGTGGGCATCCTCGTTGGGTATGGCGTGTGGGGCCCGCAAGCGGCGAGGCTGCCCCAGGTGGAAACGCAGTTGAATTCGGTTCAGGCCCAGATGGGAGAGGTCAAGAAGAAAATGTCCGATCTGGAGGCCAACTTGGGAAAAGTCACGAACGAAAAACTCAACCTGGAGAAACAGACCGAAGAGCTCAAAGAAGCTTTGGAGAAAGCGACAAAGAAGCGCCGTTAGTCTCGGGTACGCTGCCGTTAGTCTCGGGTACGCTTTGGGGCATCGTTCCTTGCGTTTTGGCGACTGGAGGAGGGACTTATGGCTACCTTTGTGACGCTGGTGCACTTCACGGATCAGGGAATTCGCAATGTGAAGCAGACAACCGATAGGGCCAAGGTCTTGGTTATGTGATGCGGGCCTACTCCGCGGAGGAGCTAAACCGGATCCTGGCCAAATTGCCGTAAGGGTCAAAGAGACCGCAAGGACCCCGGAAGCAATGAATGAAGCAATCGGCAAATCCTTTCCGGATCTCGAACTGCCGGACCACGAAGGGCACGCAGTCAAGCTTTCTCAGATCGCCGGGAAGTTTCCTCTGATCCTGGTGTTTTACCGCGGCTATTGGTGAGCGAAATGCCAGGTGCAGTTGCGCCTGCTGACCGAGTTTCAGCGCGAGACAGCGGTTAGTTATTGCAAGATCGCCGCTGTGAGCGTCGATCCGCCTGAGGTCAATGCGGCCTTTCGCGCCGGGCTGGGGGCGAGCTTTCCGTTTCTAAGCGACAAGGACCGCGAGGCTATTCATCGGCTCGACATCGTCGATACCTCCGACAAGCATCATGGTCTGATCGCGATCCCATACACGTTCGCGCTCATGCCCGATCTTACGATACATAACCTCTACTGCGGATGGTGGTACGTTGGCCGCCCGACGGTCGAGGAGATCCGCCAGGATTTGCGGGCAATGATGAAGAAGTGCCGCGCCGATTTCGATCCGCAGACGCGACCTCAGGGGCTCTAGAACTTTAACAGGATTGTGCTATCTTAATCGCCTATGAATCCGGCAGAAATTCAGGCGATATTGGAAAAGGCGCTTCCCGGCTCGACCATTCGGGTGGATGATCTGACAGGGGGCGGGGACCACTTTCAGGTCTGGATCATCTCCTCGGCGTTTGAAGGGAAAAGCCTCATCGATCAGCACCAGATGGTATACGGGGCGCTGCGTGAGGCGCTGGGAAGCGAGCGGATCCATGCTCTGGCTCTGAAAACGTATACGCCGGAACAATGGGAGCGTTATAATTCGTAAGGGTAACGGAGAAAGGAGATCTGCATATGGCGGACGAAGTTTTGGCAAAGATTGACGAGAAGGTGAAGAACAACAAGATCATGCTCTACATGAAAGGGAATCCGAACTTTCCCCAGTGCGGTTTTTCTGCTCATGTCGTGGATATTCTTCGGTCCTACGGCTATCCCTTCGAGACCGAAGACGTGCTTGCGGATGCGGCGGTCCGCGATGGGGTTAAGCGCTATAGCAACTGGCCCACCATCCCCCAGATCTTTATCGAGGGGAAGTTCATTGGCGGCTGCGACATCCTCCACGAGCTCCATGAGCGGAGAGAGCTGGAGCCGATGCTGAAGGCGGCCTTTGGAAAATAAATTTCCTCTAAGCAACACCTATCGCATCGGTGCATTTAGACCTAAGTCACCCAGTACTGTCATCGCGCAATTATGGCCGGGCGCTCCGCTGATGGAGCCTCCCGGATAGGTGCACGCGGCTGTGAGGTAGAGGCGATGGATCGGCGTGCGGTAGTCGGAGATGCTGGGGTGGGGTCGTAGCATGCCTTCTTGGGAGAGGACGTGGCCCATCCCCGCGATGTCGCCCCGAAAGAACATGGGGTTGCCTGCCTCGATCTCCGGTGGCGTCACCACGAGCTTCCCCACGACAGTTTTTTCTTTGACGTTCGGAATGTACTCGCGCACTCGCTCCATCTCATGGTTCAGGAGATCCTCCTTGATGGTCAACCAAGATTCAGGGCGATCGGAGAGGCCGTAGGGTGCGTAATGGCCCACGTTTAACACATGGTGGCCATGAGGGGCGCGCTTTCCGTCGAGAAGGGTGTGACAGAGGATCTGGAAGGGCGCTCTGGGGTAACGATTCCCCTTGCGATACTCGGCGTAGGCCGCGATGAGATCAGACATCGACTCGGGCGCGTGAACGTGCACGACGTCGTCTACCCCGAGGCCCGGGCGATACCGGGGACGTTCGGAAAGCGCCACGTGGAGCACGATCTCTGAGAGACCTGTTTTCACCTTCCCTATCGCGTTGACCAAGCCCGAATCGAGCCACTTCGGGTCCACCATCTCCAGGAAGATCTGCCGGACATGCAGCCCTGCCACCAGCGCCTTTTTGGCGGCGTAGCGCCGGCCATCTGCGGTCGCTACCCCTTTCGCAGTACCGTTCTCCACGATGATCTCCTTCACGGGAGAGCGAGTGAGGACATCACCGCCGAAGGCGCGCAGGCATCGGGTGAGGGCCAGAGGCAGCTCCAGCGCGCCACCCTCGGGGATGCCCCATCCGAAAGTGTGGCGTGCGCCCGTGCCTGCGGTGAACACCAGGCCACCGTAGCCGAATTGGTCTGGTAAGATTCCCCCCTGGATGGAGGCTTTGAGCACGTGAGCACGGACATGCTCTTCTTCGAATAGCTCCTTCACCACTTCCAGAGGTGAGCTGGCCATGTGCCTCATGAGTTCGAAGCCCAGCTCTCTCTTCTCCAGAAGGGCGTAGATCTCGCTGGGCTTGCGCGGTGGCGAGTATCGCGAACGGACATACCAATCGCGGATTGCTCTCTCCCAGAACTCCATCAGGCCGCGGTAGGCCGCGGCGTCTTTCGGGGAGAACTTCTCGATCTCCTTGACGGTCTGCTCCACGCTTCGCCATGTAATCAGCGAACTCCCATCGGGGAAGACGCTGGCATACAGTGGATCAGGATAGATGTAGTGGAGGCCGAAGCGGTGTAGCTCCAGCTCTTGGAGGACTGGGCCGGCCTGGATCCCTCCATGGATCGATGCGCAAGTATCGTGGCGGTATCCTGGCGCGGTCAGCTCCTCGCTGCCCGAGCCTCCGCCCACCTGTTCCTTTGCCTCCAGGACTAAGGTCTTCAACCCGGCTTTTGCCAAATAAGCGGCAGCGGTGAGGCCGTTATGACCGGCCCCTAAAACGAGGATGTCGGCTTCCGCGTCCCACATTAGCGGTCTCCAGCCAGGCGCTTAGCGCGGATCATTCGTAGACGAGCAATACCCTCGGGGGTCAACTTATCCGCGACCGAGGGGAGCGCGAGCGAGGCTGCGGACGTCCGATTACAGACGTTGCGACTCATGGCACTAACCCATCGGCCGCAGCCGAGAGCGCGCTTCCCGAGGAAGCTTACTCCATCGCGCGGCCTGATAACTCAACCCCCTACCACATCAAACAGCCGCCGTTCACGTGGATGGTCTGGCCGGTGATGTAGGAGTTTTCCTCCTGAGCCAGAAAGAGGACTGCACGCGCTACCTCGTCGGGCTCGGCGGCCCTTCCCATGGGAAAAGTCGCAACCCGATCCTGCCACTGCTTGTCGGTGTATTGGCTGCGGACCCTTTCCGTGGCCGCGAGGCCCGGCGCCACCGCATTGACCTGAATACCCGCTTTCGCCACTTCCAGAGCCAGGGACTTTGTGAACACGGCCACGCCCGCCTTGGCGGCTGCGTAACTCGCCCGAGTTTCGGATCCCGTAAAGCCGTAAATGGAAGAGATGCTCACAATCTTTCCGCCACGCTGCTGGAACATAGCGGGGAGGACCGCCTGCGAGCAGAGGAACACCGATTTGAGGTTGAGATTGACGATCGCATCCCATTCGGACTCGTCGACTTCAAGCACGGGTCGCCGTAGTGCGCCACCGGCAACATTGATAAGGATGTCGATTCGCCCCCAGAGGCTAAGGGCTCTTCCGACCATATCATGGACCGAAGACTTGCGTGTGACATCGACGGCGATTGAAAAGGCCTGGCTCTGATTGCGCTCGATGTCCCTGGTTAGCTGTTCGGCGGCAACTGCATCGATGTCCGCGATGAGGAGCTTTGCTCCTTCGCGCCCAAAGAGGCGCGCGACAGCGCTTCCAATTCCGCCCGCGGCGCCCGTGATGATCGCAATTTTGTTGCGCAGTAAAGCCAAGGACGGATTCCCTATGGACACGGCTTAGGGGTGTTGAGCTTCTCCATGTGCGTGAAAAGCTCTTGGAAGCTCCAAATCCTCTGGACTCGCGGATGATGGAAGTCCTGGTTGTACGTGCGGTGGGGCATGAGGACCAAAGCCTGGCTGTTTTCGGCCACTTCTTGGCAATTCTCGTAGCGGTCGTCCATGAAGAGCCTCACCCCCAGGTCCTGGACGAGCTTGCCCTTCGGCTCCTGAGTGAAATAAACCACCGGGCGGCTGATGCCGTGGCGCCTGAGCCAGTTGGACGAGACCTCATCAATGCTGTAGGTCTCGCGCACGTGCCGGTGAGTGACGAAGACAAGCTTCGCGCTCCGGCTTAGCTCCTCCAGGCGGGACCAGTCCTCCAGCGAAATCAGCGAGGAGAGATTCTCCCAGAAAGCCGGGTTATAGGAGACCTCCTCCATGCATTTCCAGACGATTTCCTCGGTAAGAAACGGGTGGTCCTTGAAGTTAAAGCTTCTGATCGTTTCGGTCTCGATCGGTCCGTTTCCGAGCCGCGTCTCGAGTAGCTTCAAAAACGCCGAAAGGAAGTCGGCCACCACGCCGTCGATGTCCAATCCGACGATCATTCGCCGTTTAATTTAGATAAAAAGCCGTTGATCGTCAATACGCTTTATCAGGCCGGGCGGTTTTTTGGCGCCTTGCTTGACAGGCGAGTGGGCGCAATATATATACGCCATTGCTTCCATTACGTGGTCGGCGGGGAACTCGCGATAGTCGTCCGCATGCCCGGGGCGGATGCGCGGATTCTCATGAGGCGTATCGACACGATGGACTTTGCCGCGTCCTCGCCCTGAAGGCTCGATCGGTTCTGATGGCAGTGATGGGTCCACCGACGAATATCGCGGCACGCACAGCCGGCCTCTCCGAGCTTACCACCCACGAGCGGCTCGATCCCACCTGTCCAAACACGTGCGTCGTCACCTTCCAGGGTGGTCCACCTAAGGACTATATCGACATGAGTTGTCTTCGGGAGCTGGATCGAAGCGGCTTCATGGGTCGAGTCTATCAGCGAGGTCTTTGCGGCTAGACAGGGGGATTAGAAACATGGCGAACGGTTCGTTGGATACAGTGATTCAAGGCGGACAGGTGGTGACCGGGGACGGGGTGAGGAAAGTAGACATCGGAGTGAAGGAAGGCAAGATCGCTGTTCTTGCGCCCGGCGGGAATTTTATTACGGGCCAGCGCACGATCGATGCCACCGGCAAATATATCCTCCCGGGAATCGTCGACCCGGAAAATCACTTGGGCACAATCCGGCCGTTAAAAGATAGCCTGAGCAGCGAGACCCGCGCCGCTGCGGCTGGTGGAGTCACGACTTGGGGCTTGATGCAGGCCAGCCCCAAGCTCAGGAAGCGTCATATCGATGAACCCAAGCCTGAAGATGTGGTCCCGTTTTCCCAGGTGATGCCGGAATTCATCGACGCCGTTGAGTCCTATTCCTTTGTGGACATGTTTCTTACCGGGTTTATTACTACAGACGAGCAGGCGCTCGATATTCCCAAGGTGGCCCATGAATTCGGGGTTACCTCCTTCAAATATTACCTTCACATGATGCAGGGTCCGAGGACCTACAGTGTCTGGCCTGGACGGCAGAAGGGTGGGTGGTTGGGTTTCGACGATGGAACGATCTATTTGGGGATGGAGAAGGCCGCCGAGATTGGTCCTCCAGGCCTCATATGCATCCATCCAGAGAACTACGAAATCGTCAGGATCTTCGAAGATCGTCTCAAGCGAGCGGGAAGGATCGATATGGCTGCCTGGGACGAGCGTTCGCCGCATTTTTGCGAGGCGGGACACGTAAGGACGTACGCCTACTATGCTGGCATTACGGGGTGCCGTCTCTATATCGTGCATACGACCACCAAAGAAGCGATAGACGAGATCCTGAAGGCGAGGGCCGACGGGGTCCAGGTATACAGCCAAACCGGACACCACTACCTGACGTTGTCTCACGATGTCTGGAAGATCAATGTCCCCCTGCGAAGCGAGCAGACGATGGCCCAACTATGGGAAGCGCTCAGAGCAGGCCACATCGACTGTATCGGCACGGATCATGTCGACTGGGGGATGTCGCGCGAGCAGATGGATAAGGGAAACGTGTGGGAAACCAGCAGCGGCTTCCCTTCCCGCGTCGAGGCCTATTTGCCGGTCATGTTGACTGAGGGGTTCCATAAAGGGAGAATTTCCCTGGAGAAGCTGGTCCAAGTCTGCAGCGAAAATCCAGCCAGGATTTTTGGCCTCTATCCTAAGAAGGGAGCGATTGGTGTCGGCTCGGATGCGGACCTTGTGGTGGTGGACCTGAACCGGACAATGAAAGTGAGCCGGAATATGATCTATAGTTCTGCGGGGTGGTCTATATGGGAAGGCAAAGAGCTTAAGGGCTGGCCCGTGATGACGATTCTCCGCGGGCGGATCATCATGGAGTGGCCTGAAGGGGCGCCAAGGGCTCAGATAATGGTAGAAAAACCCGGCGGCCAGTATATCCCGCGCAAAGTGGGCCACCAATTTTACCCCATCTAGACTAAGGGATGGAGGCGAATGAATTCATGAAAGGCTGTGGGAAGGTAAGGGCCGCCGTGAGACAAGCGTCGGCCGACTCGAAAGGAGGGTCCTATGTTGAGAGACATTCTCGGGGCTGTGAGCGTGCTTGCGCTCGTTGCGTTACCATCGACTGCGTCGGCGGAGTCGATTCGCATCAGCTACGGAGGCACCTCTGGCTACAACGTCCCTATTTGGGTGACGCAGGAGGCAGGTCTGTTTAAAAAGTATGGATTGAACGCGGAGCTGATCATGATCAGCGGAGCCGCGCAGAGCATGCAGGCCATGCTCGCCAATGAAACCCAGGTTGCCAACACGTCGGGATCGGCTCCCATTCACGCAAAGCTCCAGGGCGCGGACACCGTCATTATAGCCACGTCCTATGACCTGATACCCTACGGGTTCGTGGTTCACAGAGATATCCGCACGCCAGCCGATCTCAAGGGGAAAAGGGTCGCCATCGCCCGTTTCGGCGGCATTACAGAGCTGGCTGTCAAACTCGCTGTTGAGAAATTTGGCCTGAACCCCAAGGACGTAACCATAATCCAGGCAGGGCCCGATGCGCAGAGGATACCCGCCGTCGTCACCGGTGCGGTGGCGGCTTCCGTCCTGGCTCCTCCCGGGCTTTTCGCAGCCACCGCGCAAGGGTTGAGGGTTCTGGCGGACCTTGGCAATCTGGGGGCTAAATATCCCACATCCTCCTTCTTTATTATGCGCCCCTATCTGGTCCAGAATCGCCCCGTGCTCAAGAAATTCGTGATGGCCCTTATCGAAGGACTCCATGTCTACGTAGGCAACAAAGAGTTCTCGATGCGGGTCATGCAGCAATATACGAAGCTAAAAGACCCGCAGATCGCGTCCGAGACCCAGGAATACTACGGAAAAAAGACTCTTGTGGTGCCCCTGAACGATCCGGAGGCGATCAGGAATGCCACTCCGGAAGATAAGGCCGCCGGCCGCAAGCCCGAGGAATTCTATGATAATTCCATAATCCAGGAGCTCGTGAACGAGGGATTTGTGGAGAGCCTGAAGAAAAAGACGAGATAGCGCGGAAGGGAGAGTCATGGCACAGGTCGAGGTTCTATTCGAAAACGGCAAGATCGTAACGCCGGGGAAAGTCATCGAAGGTTTTGTCGCCGTAAATGGGGAAAAGATCGTGGCCGTGGGGCAAGGGGGGATAGCCCCCGAGGCGAGAAAAGTCATCGATCTCAAAGGGCGGCTCCTCATCCCGGGGGTGGTAGACCCGGAGGTTCATTTCGGGAGTCATCGCTGGGTCGGCGATGAGTTTGACTCCGAAACCAGAGGGGCTGCGGCTTATGGGATAACCACGTGGGGATTCATGCAGCCGAGCCCGAACATGGGGCAGCCCTACAAGGCGGAGAAGAGCGAGGAGGAGGTTGTTCCCTATGGCGACGTATTCCATCTGTTCAAGGAATTGGGGGAATCACGCTCGATGGTGGATTTCTTCCTCACTCCAAAGATCTTAAAAGACGAGCACGCCCTGGAGATTCCCACGCTGGCCCGGGACTTCGGGCTGACTTCATTTAAATACCAGCTCCACCTCATGAGCCCGGAGCGCACAGCTCGGTTTTGGCCGAATCGAAAGAGCCAGGGCTATTTCGGCTACGACGATGGAACTATTTATCTCGGGCTCGAGGCGGTAGCCAAACTGGGTCCCCCGGCCATTGTCTGCATGCACTGCGAGAATTGGGAGATCGCGCGCCTGTTCGAGGAGCGACTCATTAGGGCCGGCCGCAAAGAGTACCGGTGCTGGAACCAGCGCTCGCCCCATTTCTGCGAGGCCGGACATGTCCGGACCTACGCCTATTACGCGCGCATCGCGAAATGCCCGCTCTATGTGCAGCACACCACGACTCCGGAGACCATCGAGGAAATAACTCGCGCCCGGGCCGAGGGAGGAATCGTCTATTCCCAGACTGGCCCTCACTACCTCAGCCTCACCGAAGATGCCTGGCGAATCAATGTCCCTCTCCGGAGCCAGGAGACGATCGAGATCCTGTGGCAGGCCCTTGCGGATGGAAGGATCGATGCCGTGGGGAGCGATCACACCAATGCCAATAAGTCGCGCAAGGAAATGGAAGTCCCCGGAGATATCTGGGCCACGAATACCGGTTTTCCTTCCCGCGGCGAGGCGGCCCTTCCCGTCATGCTCAATGACGGGGTGAACAGGGGCCGGATTTCCCTTGCCCGCCTAGTCCAGGTCTGTTGCGAGAACCCCGCGCGCATCTTTGGCCTGTACCCGAAAAAAGGCGTGATCGCGCCGGGATCCGATGCCGACCTCGTGGTGGTCGATCTGGATCGCAAGGTTACCGTGACCAACGACATGGTTTACAGCTCCGCGGGTTGGACCCTTTGGGAAGGAAAGGAGATGAAGGGTTGGCCCGTGTTGACCATGCTACGCGGGAAAGTCGTAGCGGAATGGGCCGAAGGAGCCAGGCGGCCAAAGATCGTCTCCAACCCCTTTGGGCGCTACCAGCCCCGCTCCCTCGGATCAAGCGGCCACCGTTGAGCGACCGGCAAAACTCGGGCCGAAAGCTGACAGCGGAAAGCCAGAAATAAGCTCATGAAAACTCTGCTGAAGGGTGCGACCATTGTTACCATGAATCCCAGGAGGGAGGTTCTAGAGGGTGGGGACCTCCTCATCGAAGAGGATCGTATTGCCAGGGTAGGAGCGGCGGGATCTTTCCCTGCGGGAAAGGTCGATGAATCGGTGGAGTGCGCTGGCAAGATCATCGTGCCGGGGCTCGTGAGCGCCCACTCGCATCTGACGGGAATCTTTCAGAGAGGGCTCTGGGACGAGACGACCTTCGAATCCTGGTCGAGCCGGTCGAGCGCGACCGAGAACCTGCTCCAGTTCTCAGCCCATGAGATCTATCTGCTCCATACCGCGGCCTGCCTCGAGTTTTTGCGCCACGGCGTCACGACCGTCCTTAATATGTTTACTCCCCGCCCGAATGTCTCGTTGGAGAACATCCAGTCAGCCGGCCACGCTTTTATCGACACAGGGACGAGAGGCATCCTCGCGCTTTCGCTACAGGACCAGTCTCCTGATAACGATGGGATTACCCCCAGAGCCGGGGTGCTGGATGCTTTGATCTCGCTCTGCCGGGATGCGGGGCACTGGATCAAGGATCTCCAGCCCAAAGTCACTTTCATGCTGGCTCCTTCGGCTCCGCAGAGATGCAGCGACCGGCTGCTTACCTCCTGCAGGGAGCTTGCCGAAGAGTTGCGAGTCGGTATCCACACCCATCTGGCGGAGACCGAGAGGCATGCGCAAGTGGCGCTGCGGCTCTACGGAGAGCCCATGGTGAAGCACCTAGAAAAAATCGGTTTTCTCGCGCCCCATCTCTCCGTAGCGCACGCAACCTGGCTGGGAGATAAGGAGATCGATCTCCTCAAGGCGTACGATGTCAAGGTTGTCCACAACCCTGCAGCCAACATGAAGCTCGGAAGCGGTGTGGCGCGCGTGAGAACGATGCTCGACAAGAGCCTCCCGGTGGGTCTGGGCGCCGATAGCGTCAATGCGGGGACCGTGTACTCGATCTTCGAACAGATGAAGCTCGCCGTGCTGTTGCCCAGGAGCGTGTCGGGGGCCGAAAACTGGCTTCGCCCCGAAGAGGCTCTGGAGATGGGGACGATCGGCGGCGCCAGGGCGGTTCTCATGGACGAAATCATTGGCTCGATTGAGGAAGGAAAAAAAGCCGACCTGCTGATTTTGGAGCCGTGCAGCTCGCTTCTACCGATGAACGATCTCGCCAAGCAGTTGGTTCTATCTGAGAACGGAGAGTCGGTGGAAAGCGTCTACGTGGACGGAAAAGCCGTCCTGTGGGAACGGAGCTTCACAGCGATCGACGAACAAGCCATCCTCGCGGGCCTGTCCGCGCTGCGGCCGAGGATCGCCAGAGCGCAGGCGAAGGTCTTGCGGGGATGATATGGAAAAAGATAATTTTTGAGCATTTACCGTAACGAGGGAGCAAAGCTCAATGAAAGATAAAATTCTCGAGCAGCTGGATAGTGGGCGGCTCATCGAGATTGCCAGGAAATTGGCGGATACCGTCAGCATCACCGGAGAGGAAAAAGCCGTCGCCGAAATTCTCGGTGGTGAGTTTGAGCGTCTAGGAATGGAAGTCAAATACCAGGAGGTGGAGGAGGGCAGGCCCAATGTCATCGGCACGCTCAGGGGACCGGGTGATGGTCCGACGCTGATGTTCAACGGCCACATGGATCATTTCGATAATCCCCAGCCGACCGAAGTGACCGGAGATCGGATTTATGGTCGCGGCCTGGTCAATATGAAATGCGCGTTTCCGTGCTACATCGTGGCGGTGGAGATGCTTAGGAAAGCCCGCGTGGAGCTCAAAGGGGATATTGTTATCTCCGGGGTGGTAGGCGAGATCGAAAAGGCCGCGGTCGGAAGGTTCGCAGGAAAAGAATACCGCGGGGCGGGTGTGGGCGCGAGATACATGATGGATCATGGCGTCACGGCGGATATGTGCATCATCGGCGAGCCCACGGGATTGCACTTGCAGGTCGGCAATGCCGGGCTTATCTGGGCGCAGGTGCGGGTGGAGGGCAGGGCGGAGAACTTTGTGATCAAGGCCGGCAGGGTCGCCGAGGCGATTCAGGCTTGGGAGAAAGACTACCAGCAGAAATACCAGCACCCTTTGATGCTGCCGACGATTCAGATCGGCGCCGTCGAAGGAGGAAACCCCTTCAAACCGGGGACGAGGCCGGTGACCAATCTCTTTGTCATCGTGAAAACCCTGCCGCGCACGCCTCCCATGGCGATTCAAAGGGAGCTGGAGGCGGTCTGCCAGCGAGTAGAAGAGAAGGAGAAGGATATCAAGACCCGGGTCGAGCTTTATCTCTCCACGGACGGCTATGAGATCTCGAAGGAAGAGTACGTGGTGAAAGCGATGGAGCGCGCTCACAGAGAGGTTTTTGGCAAAGAGATCGACTATGCGGCGCCGAAGCGTTACGGGATTACCAGCGACGGATCGCGGATTGCCGCGTATGGCGTGCCGACGATCACGTACGGGCCGGGCTTCGGCACGCATCTGGTCGACCCGACGGAGCCGCGGATTGCAGAGTGGGACAACCCGGCCGGGATCAGACGGGGCGTGGGAATCGAGAACATGGCTAACTGCGCCAGGGTTTACGCCCTTGCCGCTCTGGATATTTGCACCCAAGAAAGGCGCGGGCTTGGACTGAAGTAGAGTGCGTCGCGGAAGCTCGTCGAGGCGCCGATGGAAGTGCTGTTTTTGGCCTAAGTGTCAAAGGATGGGTGTAGATGAAAGCTTTTGAGATCAGGGACAAATTCGGTATCGAGGCTCTGGCTTTGGTTGAGCGGCCGGCACCGGAACCCGGTCCCAAGCAAGTCCTGGTAAGGATGCGAGCGCTGTCGCTCAACTACCGCGATCTTATGATCGTCAAGGGCCTCTATCCCAATCTGCGCACGCCTCTGGTCCCCCTTTCCGACGGGGTGGGCGAGGTCGTCGAGCCCGGCGAGGGCGCCACACGATTCAAGAGAGGCCAGCGTGTGGCTGGAATTTTTCAGCAAAGGTGGATTTCGGGAAATCTTACTAAAGACAACGCCAGGTCAGCTCTTGGCGGCGATCTGGAGGGAGTCCTCTCCGAGTACGCGCTGTTCGATGAGGAGGGGCTGGTCTCGGTGCCCGAGCACCTCACCGACATTGAGGCCGCCACGCTTCCGTGCGCTGCCGTGACCGCCTGGAACGCGCTCGTCTGTGCCGCGCAGGTCAAGCCTGGCGATTCGATACTGGTGCAGGGAACGGGCGGGGTGTCCATTTTCGCATTGCAGTTTGGCAGGCTGCTCGGTGCAAGCGTGATCGTTACTTCCAGCAGCGATGAGAAGCTTGAGCGGGCGCGGGGGCTGGGGGCGAGCGGTCTCATTAACTACAAGAAGGTCCCGCAGTGGGACGAAAAGGTCTTGGAGCTAACCGGTGGCATCGGCGTAGACCATGTTGTGGAAACCGGGGGTGCGGGAACTCTCAATAAGTCGATGCGCTGCGCCAGAATAGGCGGTCACATCAGTCTGATCGGCATTCTTTCCGGCGCTTCTGCGGAAATGCTCGTGCCGCTGGCCTTGGTAAAACAGCTCCGCTTACAGGGGATCTATGTGGGTTCGCGTGAGATGTTCGAGGCGATGAACCGCGCTATCTCCTTACACCAGCTCCGTCCGGTTGTGGACCGTGTCTTTGCTTTTGAAGAGGCGCGTGAGGCGCTTCGCTATATGGAGAGCGGCGCCCATTTCGGCAAAATCGCCATCCGTCTGTGAAGACTTCATCCCCTCCCTTCCAATCGAAGGTGACTCAAAACTCAAAACTCTGGACTCGAAACTATTCAATCGGCCAGCGGGGCTCGATCTTATAGGGCAGCTTCGCCACGATTTTCGAAGCGGCCTCCTGCGCCCGGCTTAATACGCGGTCGACATCGATCGTGAGGATCTTCCGATTTTCCATCACGACCTTGCCGTCGATGATCGAGGTCTCCACGTCCGCGCCCTCACCGGAATAAACGAGATTCGGGACGATCGAGAAATCGTGCATCGGGATCCAGTTCGAGCGCCGGGTCTCGACGATGATCAAATCGGCCTTCTTGCCCTTTTCCAGCGAGCCGATCTCTTTTTCCCACTGGAGCGCCCTTGCCCCATCGATGGTGGCCATCTCCAGCGCCTTCTCTGGGGGGATCAGGTCCGGGATCAGGCGGATCTCTTTGTGGACCGTGGCGACTTCGTACATGGTGCGGAACATGTCCAGGCTATTATTGGCCGTGCTGGAGTCACAACCCATCGCGACGGTTATTCCCATCTCCAGCATTTCCGGGAATTTACCGATGACGGCAGCGCCGTAGGCCCCGTGAAGCGTTGCCCCGGGGTTATGACAGATCTTCGTATCATGCTCCTTGAGCATTCTCACTTCCTCGTCGGTAAGGACCGCCATGTGCGTCAGGAGCCAGTTCGGCTGGAGCACGCCGAGCTTGTTCATGTAGGCGATGGTGGTCATTCCGGTCTTTCGACGCACCCATTCGACCTGGTCCTTGTTGACCGCTGCGTGCATCTGGACGAGCACTCCGTCCCGCTCCGCCGCTTGCTTGATCCGAAGATAGAGTGCCTCCGTCACGTTCGGCTCGACCCGGAGGGCGTACGAGGCGCGAATCCGGCCGTTCTCTTTGCCGTGCCAGTCCCGAACCAACTTTTCCTCAACCTTCATCGTCTCTTCGGTTGAGAGCTTGCCGAGGAGCCCATCGGGCAGCGGCCGGTCCTGGCTCCACTGGTCCATCCCGGCCCATGAAACGATGCCGCGCATCCCGCTTTCGACGAAGGCCCGGGCAACATTGTCCATCTTGTAGCCCCCCGGATCGGCTCCGGCGGTGGTGCCGGTCCGAATCATCTCCGCGCAGCAGAGGATGGCGCTGAGATAGGTGTATTCGTCACTTTGGTTCAGCACCGTCTCGTACGGATAGATGCGATCGTAGCACCAGGCGATGAGATCCACGTCGTCGCCCAACCCGCGTGACAGCATCTGGACATTGTGGATGTGGGCGTCCACGAGCCCGGGCATGACGATGCGGTCTTTGGCATCAAAGACCTTGTCCGCCGGGAAATTTTTCAAGGCGTCGGTCTTGCCGACGTCCACGATGCGATCGTTTTCGATAGCCACCGCGCCGTCCTTGATGATTCTACGGCGCGGGTCCATGGTGATCACGGTGCCGTTTTTGACGAGAATTTTTGCCATAGCTAAACTCCTTTCTCTTCGGCGACTATCATATAAAAAACTTGGATGTCAACGCCCCTGGTAGCCTTGCGGTTGATCATGAAGGCGGCTTGGGGTAACCTAACAGTTTTTCGGGGCTCGGCAAGGGCCCCGGATTGAGAAGAACCGGATAGAAGGAGATAAACATGGCAAGGGTAGGTTTTGCGCTCGGTTATGGGAAGTTTACGAACGCAAGGCAAATCGCGACCCTGATGGAGCAGGCGGAGGAGCGCGGCTACGAGATGGCTTTTTTTTCCGAGACCATCGAGCTCATGCGCGACTCGGTTAGTTGTCTCGCCGCCATCGGGTTGGCGACCAGAAAATTGATCCTGGGAACCACGCAGATCGTGCGCTTGCGGAGCGCCGTGTGCATGGCCCAGACCCTGGCCACGCTCGATGAGCTCACCGAAGGGCGAATGACGCTCGCTCCGGGCGCGTGCACCAAGAGCCATGCTCGGGTCCATGCCGTTGAGCCCACCGATCCGCCCTCAACTCTCAAAGAGTACATCGAATCGATTCGGTTGCTTCTCTCCGGTGAAAAGGTTTCCTATCACGGGCAGGTCGTGAAGTTCGACAATGTTGGCTTGGGGTGGAAACCCATCCGAAAGGATATCCCGATCTATGTCCCGGCAACCAGCCGGACGGGGCTGAGGCTGGCCGGGCAGCTCGCAGACGGCGTGGTGTTGAATGCGGTCTGCTCTCCCGAGTATACGGTCAACGCTTTGAAGATCATCCGGAAGGCGGCTGAAGAGGCAGGCCGGGATCTATCCAAGTTCGAGGTGGCACAGCTCATCAACTGCTCCGTCGAGGATGATCACAAAAAGGCGCTGGACGAAATCCGCTGGGAGGTCGCCACCAAGCTCGATCCCATCCAATTGCCCTTTATCGCTGGCCCCAAGATGCGGGTGGGAGAGCCGTACATCAGGAAAGAAGACATCCCGATTTTTGAAAAGGCGCACGCCGAAGGCGGCATGCAAGGGCTGATCAAGGCCATCCCGGACTCTTACGTGGAAGGGATGACCGCGAGCGGCACCCCGGACGAGGTAAAGAAGCGGGTCCAGCAGTACCGCGACGCAGGCGTCAAGATTCCTTTGCTCCGCCCGGCAGCGATGCATCAGACCCAGCGCCTCATCGACCTGTTTGCCCAGAGTTAGAAAGGCAACGGGCATGAGGCCCTTGAACGATTTGAACAATTTGAACGTTTTGAACGAATGGGTTCAAGCCGTTCAACCGCTTTGCTTCGTTCAACGACTGTTGCTTTTTGCCTGATAGCCGAGAGCTCCCATGTATCGTGTTGGCGTAGACATTGGCGGCACCTTCACCGACCTGTTGCTCGTCGGTGAGGACAGGCGCGCCACCATCCATAAAACGCTGACTACTCCCGGGGATCCGAGCCAGGCGGTTGAAACCGCGCTCAGCCAGGCGCTTGGGGAAGGGATGGCGAACGCCCGCGAGCGCGGGACTCTGGTTCACGGCACGACCCTGGTCACCAACGCGATCATCGAGCGGAAAGGGGCTCCCACGGCGCTTCTTACCACTGCCGGGTTCCGCGATGCGCTCGAGATCGGCCGGGAGCACCGCTACGAGCTTTACGACTTGAACCTGGAGTTCCCCAAACCTCTCGTGCCGAGGTATCTGCGTTTCGACGTTCCGGAACGGATCGCCGCCGACGGCAGCCTGCTCCAGCCTCTCGACGAAGGCTTTGTGCGACGATTGGTTGCCGAATTGCGCGATAAAGGGATCCGAGCCATCGCCGTTTCCTACCTCAACAGCTTCCGCAATCCCGCGCACGAGCGACGCACCGCGGAGATCATTGCCGAGGTGGCGCCGAGGATTCGGGTTTCCCTGAGCTCCGAAGTCGTTGCCGAAATCCGCGAGTTCCAGCGCACCAGCACGACGGCGGCGAATGTCTACGTCCAGGAGCGGGTCGCTAACTACGTTGAAGAGCTGCGCCACCGATTGGATCGCATCGGGTTCAAGGGGAGCTTTTTCGTCATGCTCTCAAGCGGCGGTATCGCCACCGCTGAGACCGCGGCGCGCTTTCCGGTGCGTCTTTTGGAATCCGGTCCGGCGGCGGGCGCTCTTGCGGCGGCCCATCTGGGAGCCCGCGCGGGCTATCCGGATCTGCTTTCCTTCGACATGGGCGGAACCACCGCCAAGCTGTGCGCGGTAGAGGATGGGCGGCCGCTCAAGACGCACGAGTTCGAGGTCGATCGGGTATACCGATTCCGGCGCGGCAGCGGCCTTCCGATCAAGATCCCGGTGATCGATATGATCGAGATCGGCGCTGGCGGAGGAAGCATCGCCCGCGTCGACGCGCTCGGCCTTTTGAAAGTTGGTCCGGAAAGCGCCGGAGCGGAGCCTGGTCCCGCATGCTACGGTGGGGGAGGCAGCGAGCCGACCGTTACCGATGCGGATCTCGTGCTCGGCTATCTCGATCCCGGCTATTTCCTGGGCGGCAGGATGCTTCTCGACTTGGAAGCGGCGCGCTTGGCCCTTTCCCGTCTCGCGAAGCGGCTTGGCCTGACGGTCGAAGAGGTCGCCTGGGGCATTCATCAGATCGTCAACGAGAACATGGCCAATGCGGCGCGCACTCACCTCGGCGAGCGAGGGAAAGACCCTCGCCGTCTTCCCCTCTACGCGTTTGGAGGCGCCGGGCCGGTTCACGGCTACTGGGTGGCAGAAATCCTCCACCTCCCCGCGCTCATTTCGCCGTTCGGCGCCGGAGTAGGATCCACCTTTGGTCTGCTCGCAGCGCCGCTGGCCTTCGACTTCGTGCGCAGCGCTTATAGCCGCCTCGATAACCTTCAGTGGCAAAGCGTCAATGCGCTCCTGGCCGACATGGCTGAAGAAGGGCGCGGGATTCTCGAGGGCTCTGGGCTTGCCGGCGCGGAGATCTCCTACGAGCGCAGCGCCGAGATGCGCTTCGTCGGCCAGGGACATGAGGTCTCAGTGCCCCTCCCGAATGGCGTGCTCGGACAAGAGCACCTTCCCGAGGTGGCGTCTACATTCGACCACGTTTATCGTACGCTCTACGGGCGCAAGGGTCCGGATGTACCGCTCGAAGTGATCAACTGGCGCGTCGTGGCGAGCGGGCCGCGGCCCGATACGGATTTCCATCTGGCTGAGGTAGCCTCCAGCCGGGACCGCGCCCTCAAGGGCAAACGGCCGGCCTACTTCCCGGAGTTTGGCCGCTACCTGGATACCCCAGTCTATGACCGATATGCGCTGAAGCCCGGTGAGGTCTTCGTGGGCCCGGCGATTGTCGAAGAGCGCGAGTCGACACTGGTGATCGGCCCCCGTGGGCGGGCAGAAGTGGACCAGTGGCTCAATGTCATCGTGAGGTTCGACCATGAGTGAGATCCTTCGACAAGGCTCAGGACAGGCCCTTCGGCCAGGCTCAGGCCAGGCCCTTCGAGTAGGCTCAGGGCAGGCCATCGATCCGGTAACGCTTGAGGTCATTTGGAACCGGCTGCTATCGGTCGCCAACGAGCAGCAGGACGCGCTCATGCGCACGGCGTTCAGCACGATCGTGCGGGAGAGCCAGGACCTCGCCTGCGGTGTCTTTGACACTAAGGGGCGCATGATCGCGCAATCGATCAGCGGCACGCCCGGCCATATCAACGCCATGGCGACCTCGATGCGCCATTTTCTCGCTGCCTTTCCGCCCGAGACCCTGGCCCCCGGCGACGTGCTCATCACCAATGATCCGTGGATGACCGCGGGCCAGATCAATGACATCACGATTACCACGCCGATCTTCAAAGGCGGGCGCATGGTGGCTTTGTTCGCCAATACCTGCCACGCCGCGGACATCGGGGGCCGGATCCTTTCGGCGGAAGCGCGCGAAGTCTACGAAGAGGGACTGCGCCTTCCCATTATGAAGGTTTTCGACCGTGGTGAGCCGAACCGCATTCTGCTTGAGATTATTCGCGCGAACGTGCGTCAGCCCGACGAGGTCGTGGGAGATCTTCATGCCCAGGCGGCCTGCAACGACGCGGGAGGGCGTGCCCTTCTGGAGATGATGGAGGAGTTCGGCCTCGATGACATCGACATGGTGGCCGAGGAGATCGTGTGTCGCTCCGAAGCGGCAGTGAGGGCCAAGATCCGTGAATTGCCCGCCGGGGAGTGGCACAGCGAGACCCGGGGCGACGGTTTCGAAGAGCCCATCGTGATCCGGTGCGCGGTTCGCATCGCCGGCGAGGAGATCTTCATCGACTTCGCCGGCTCCTCGCCGCAGAGTACCCGGGGCATCAACGTGGTTCTCAACTACACCCATGCCTACGCGAGCTTCGCGGTCAAGGCGGCGATCTACCCCGATGTGCCGCACAACGAGGGGAGCTTTCGACCGGTCGAGGTGATCGCGCCTGCGGGGAGCATTTTAAATGCGCTGGATCCGGCGCCAGTGGCTAGCCGCCAGGCCGTGGGCCACTTCGTGCCCAGCGCCATTTTTGCCGCCCTGGCCGGCGCTTTGCCCGGTCGCCTCATGGCGCCCGGCGCCGATCCGATCTGGCTGAGCGTCTGGCGGGGTCAGAACCCGCCTTTTACCATCACGATTTTTCAAGTGGGAGGCACGGGTGCGCGTCCAACAAGGGACGGGCTAAGCGCCGTGGGTTTTCCCAGCGGCGTTGCGGGAGTGCCCGCGGAGGTGATCGAAAGCCTCTCGCCGATCGTGATGCGGCGCCGCCAGCTCTGGCCGGACTCCGGTGGCGCCGGGGCCTGGCGCGGCGGTTTGGGGCAGCTCACGGAATTCGCCCGGCGCGGGGAGGGGCGTTGGAGCGTGAGTTGCATTGTCGACCGGACCCGATATGCGGCTGCTGGTCTTTTGGGAGGGAAAGCCGGTATGGCCGGAGAGCTCGTTTTGGACAGCGGCGATCGGCCAAACCCCAAGATGCTCCTCGACTTAAAGCACGACCAGTATGTGTGCTTGAATACTCCCGGAGGCGGCGGCTACGGCGATTCCTTCGAGCGCGATCCTGAGCTTGTCCGCCAGGATGTGATCTTCGGCTATGTGAGTCCCGAGGGAGCCGCCAGGGACTACGGTGTCGTGGTTCGCTTCACGGGAAGCGAGGAAGAATTGGTTCGACTCCCGCAACAATGGGTGATCGATGAGGCGGCCACCGCCGCGTTGCGGCGGAAGTAGTCAATGGTCAATAGTCAATGGTCAATCGGGGAGTGGTGGGGACTATTGACGAATAACGATTGACGATTAACCGGGTTTGGCTGGAGGCAGGGTGGAATTGAAGGGGAGAGTGGCGCTTGTAACCGGCGCGGCCACCGGCATTGGCCGGGCTACGGCCTTGCGCCTGGCGCAAAGCGGCGCTGCCGGTATCGTGATTAACTATCGCAGCGCCAAGGCAGAAGCCGAACGGCTGGCCCAAGAGGTGCGCGCCGTCGGGGCCGAGCCCTTGTGCGTGGCCGGGGACGTCAGGCGCGACGCCGAAGTGAGAAAGATGATCGAGCAAGTAGGAAAGCACTTTGGGCGGCTCGATGTGCTGGTCAACAACGCCGGGACGACGCGCTGGGTCCCTCTGAGTGATCTCCACGGGCTTACCGATGAGGTTTGGGACGAAATCCTGGATGTCAATTTGAAGGGCGCCTTTCGCTGCGCCAGAGCTGCCGCGCCTCTGCTCGCGAAGACCCAGGGAATGGTGGTGAACGTTTCATCGATCTCCGGTATCCTGGCCCCGACGACGATCTCCTCGCTTGCTTACGGGGCTGCCAAGGCGGCGCTGATCTACCTGACCCGTGGGCTGGCGGTTGCGCTCGCTCCGGACGTCAGAGTCAATGCGGTTGCCCCTGCCTTTACGGATACCAAGTGGATGCGGGAGCATTTCGGGGCGGAATATGAGCAGATGGTCGCGCGCGCCGCCGCGAGCTTTCCGCTTAAGCGGATCGCAACCACGGAGGATGTGGCTGCGGCGATTGTGGGTCTTGTGACCGGGGGAGACTTTGTAACGGGTCAGACGCTGATCGTGGATGGAGGGCTGAGTTTGAGCTAAGGGGGAAAGTGTCGATTGGACTAAGCTCTCTCGGGGAGCGCGCTCTTTGCTGCGGCAGGTTGGCCAGTGCCTTCATCGGATCTTCCGGTTCTTCGGAAAGCCAATCGGGGGCCGAGTCTTCGGGCCGCGGCCGATGGGTCTGTGCCATGGATCAAACCGTTCGTAATCGGACGTCCGCGGCCCTCTTCCTCGTCACCCTCCGGCTTTCATCAGCCAGGGTGAAGTCAAACTTCATGAGCTACTCCCACGTCCGCAGCCTCGCTCGCGCTTCCCTCGGTCACCCACTCGGTTGTGCGCAAGCGCGTTCCGGCTGTTTTGTCTGGTTCGGCTTAGAGAGTTCTCTCGGCCTGGGTTGGAAAGAAGGTCAGGTTTCGTGGAAAAGGCTGAAGTGAT
>JACPAM010000180.1 GCA_016180805.1 Deltaproteobacteria bacterium
TCCCCTTGATTACAATCATAAGAACCGGTAAAGAAGGGGCCAGAAAAATCGGCCTTGCAAACGAGCCGGACTGGCGTTTTCTTAACAAGGAGATTGACCATGCCGCTTCTGTATTCGCCCTTTCTAATCTTGGCCCTGGTTGTTTCCATGATATTTTCCTCGGGAACCGCGGCCCAAGCCGCTCAGGCCGAGGGCCGGCGCACGGTAGACACCGGGCCCTCGGAAAAGCTCGTCCTGCCTCCGCCCTTCGCCACCCCTTCGGTACGCAACACTTCCAAAGTCATAGGCTGGCCCAAAGGCCGAACACCGACGGCCGCGCCGGGCTTCGAGGTGAGCCTTTTCGCTGAGAATCTCGACAGCCCCCGTACGGTGTACGTGCTGCCGAACGACGATGTGTTGGTGGTGGAGTCCACCCGCGAGTGGCCTGGCCGTCCCGATCGTCCTCAAAAATCAGCGAATCGGATCACCCTGTTTCGGGATACCAATAAAGATGGCAAGCCCGATCTGCGTGAAGTCTTTCTGACCGGCTTGAATATGCCCGACGGCATGGTCCTGCTCGGCAACTGGTTCTACGTGGGCAACACGAATGGGCTGGTTCGCTACCCTTACCGTGCGGGCCAAACCCGTATAACGGATAAGGGCGAAAAAATCTTGGACCTTCCTGCCGGCGGACACCACACGCGCAACGTCATTGCGGACCCCTCCGGCCGGAAACTCTATATCGCTGTCGGGTCGGCCTCGAACGTGGATGAGGAAAATCAATGGGAGAAGGACCAGCGGCGCGCGGGGATTCTAGAGATCAACCCCGACGGCAGTGGGATGCGGATTTTCGCCACCGGGCTACGCAACCCGGTCGGTATGGATTGGGAGCCAAAGACCAACGTCCTGTGGACCGTCGTCAACGAGCGGGATCTTCTGGGTGATGATCTAGTGCCCGATTATCTGACCAGCGTGCGGGACGGCGCCTTCTACGGCTGGCCCTACTCCTATTTTGGACAGAACGAAGACCCGCGCAAGAAAGGTCAGAGGCCCGATCTCGTAGCCAAAGCGATCAAACCCGACTATGCCCTCGGCTCGCATGTCGCGGCGCTGGGGCTCGCCTTCTACCGCGGCAAATCCTTCCCGAGCCGATACCAGGGCGGTGCCTTCATCGGCATGCGCGGCTCGTGGAACCGCTCGAAGATGGTGGGCTACAAGGTGGCCTTTATCCGCTTCGAGAACGGTAAGCCCGCCGGCCCTATCGAAGACATCCTCACCGGATTCATCGCCAACGAAAATAGCTTCGAAGTCTATGGGCGACCGGTCGGGGTGACGGTAGCCTCCGATGGCTCGCTGCTCGTCGCCGATGATTCCGGACATAAAGTCTGGCGCGTGTCTGCAATTCGCTCACAATAGCAGAGGTGCGCGGAGCGATCTTCGGGCAAGTCTCGGAATTTCTAAAGGAGTTCCGCCTGGAACAACTTCTCGTGTCCGTCGGGCGTGAGTAAAAACGTGCCGCCCATGAAGACGCCCCCCTTTTCCGGGATCACGACGCTCGGGTGAACGACTACGGTCATCCCCGGCAGAAGCGAATTTTGATTGGAAGGTATCAGCGCCGGCCGCTCATCGACCTCCAGGCCCACGCCGTGCCCGGCGCGCTGGGGCATCGTGTATCCGGCGCCCTCGACCACGGTCGATGTCCGAGGCTTTAGTACCGGGGCGCAGGACCTCGATCCCCTTCTCCAGCGCCTTTCTCGCTACTTTGACCATGTTGTCCCGCTCGGCGCTGGGCGCTCCCACGACGGCTCCGGCGGTGAGTTGGGCATAGTAACCCTGGTAACGGGGCGTGATCTCCATGAGGACCGCCTCGCCGCTCTTTAAGACATTACCCACCGGCAGGTAGGGAAACGCCGGCAGCGTATCCGCCGTGGCGAGGTTGAATGCCTCGATCACCCCGCGGCGCTTGAGAAAATAGTCCATCTCGGCGAACACCTCGTAATCGTGCGCGCCTTCCCGCGCGGCGCCACGACCGGCGACCCAAGCGCCGTCGGCCAGCCGTGCCGACTCGCGAATGAGCGCAATCTCCTCCTCGCTCTTAACCGTTCGCGCCTCGGCGACGATCTCGCCAGCGTCGACAAAATGAACCGAAGGGAGAAGCTCCAGAATCGTCAGGTACGTCTTGGCAGACATCACTTCCATTCCCACCACGCCGACGGCTTTGTCCGCCGCCCCGATGTCGCGAAGCCGTGCGGCGATGCTCGCGCCGTAGTCGGGGCTGTAACGGGCGTCGGGCACCCAGGACCTTTTGGGGGCGATGCGTGCCTGGTTGGGCGTGAAGACAAACAGTGTGGGGTCCCCACTTAGAGGGAGCAGCATATAGCAATAATCGATGGGGATATTGTAGTTGGTGAGATACTGAAAGTGTCCCTTTCGGCTCGTGCTCCCCGATACGACCAGCGCCGCGAGTCCTCGTTCCCGCATCTTTCTTCGGATGAGTTCGATTCTCCGGTCTCGCTCTTTGAGCGTTAGCGCCATTTTTTCCTCCTTTTCCGCGGCCGAGGGGAGCGCGAGCGAGGCTGCGGACACGCCCTTCAGGATTTCAAATAGCAAATTTCAAATCTCAAAATCTGAGATATGAGATCTGCAATCTGAGATTCCGAGCCCCGCGAGGACGGTCCATCGGCCGCAGCCGAGAGCGCGCTTCCCGAGGGAGCTTAGTGCATCCCTTACACCTGACGGTTACGAAAATGCGGCAGCACCTTCCTGGCGAAAAGCGACTCACCACCCGGGTTCATGAAGGTCGTGATGAAATACTCTACGCCCTGCTCCGCGTACGCCTCGATCCGCTCGATCACTTGAGCCGGTGTCCCGATCATGGAGCAAGCCTTTACCATCCGATCGGGAATCTGATCCGTCCTCTCCGGGGGCGGCCCCTCATATCCCATGGCCTTGAGCTGGCGGTAACCGTAACTATAGCTCCCGCCAATCTTCAGCAGTTTCGCTTTCACACCCGGAATCCCGTAGCGCTCGGCCTCGGCCTCGGTCTCCGCTACAGACACGCCCGCCTCGAAGACGGCCACGATTGACGACCCTTCTCGCCCACGAGCCTCGGCGCCACGGCGCACTTCGGCCAGGGCGCGGCCAAATCCTTCAGGCGTGTAGAGCCAGTTGGAAACCCATCCATCCGCCAGCGTTCCCGCAACCTCCATGCCCGTCGGCCCCTGCGCTGCGACCCAGATCGGAATCGAGTTCCGCACGGGAAAAACCGACAGGGTCCCTCCGTTTAGGGAGTAGTAGCTACCTTTGTAGTGAGGCTTTTCTTCGCGCCACAGTCGCCTGAGGACCTCGATGTACTCGCCGAGGCGGGAAGTCGCCTGCCCATGCGGGATGCCCAGGGCGCGGTCCATCTCGAGGGCGCCTGTACCGAGGCCGAGAATGAAACGCCCCCCGCTCAACTGATCCACGCTGGCGGCAATAAACGCGAGCATCGAGGGGTGGCGGCGCTCGAGCCCGACGACGTAAGTGCCGAGATGCACCCGGTGCGTGTCACGGGCGACGGCGGCAAGAATGGTGAGAGGCTCCAAGGCGAGCCCCCGGTCGCCGCGGCGGATCAGGTACTCGGCAACCCAGAAGCCATCGAAGCCGCTCTCGTCGGCAAAACGGGCTGCCTTCGCGACGTCTTCAACGGGGAATACGGGAGCGCCCAAGCCGAATCGAAGAGTCCTCATCAGCGGCCGGCTGGCTATGGCCCTCTCCCCACATATTTGTTGGTCCAAAGGATGCCCTCTCTATCAAGATCTCCTCTCTGACCGCTGGCTCTGCACATGACTTGCAACCTCAAACGAACGCTTCCCCGATCACGGCGGAAAAAACCGAGCGGGGCGGCCGGCCCTACAGGTCCAGCGTGCTCTCCGCAAATAGCTCCTCAACCTTCATCTTCGCGGGCGTCAGCCCCTGCTCGTGTGAGTACTCGATCATGAGCTCCAGCATGGGCCGGTTGGCTTTCACGCCGTAGGGGAAGGGGTCGTCGCCGAAGATCCCCCTGGTCATGGCCAGATACTCCGGGCCGAAAATGAGCGCCGAAGGGATGCGCTCAGCCAGTTTCTCCTGCACCAGCGCCTTGGCCTTGACAAAAGCGCTGTAGAGGTTGAAAGCAACCCAGGGATATTTGCGATAAATGTCGCCGCGGATGGTGTAGGTGTGGTTTACGGGGATGTAGCCGTACTTCTTAAAAAAGCGCGCCCCTTCGGCCATGCGATCAGGAAATAAGGGCTTGACCTTGCTCCAGTCTCCGCCGGTCCCTGGGATGCGCCTCGAGCGATCGATGATGGTCGCAGCCCTCGCCCACGGACCACCGATTGCCGCTGCATCCAGCTCGTGATTGACCAGCATCGAGGCGAGGCTCTTGTCGGGAGGAATGCGGCGCAAGGAAATCCCCGGCGGTGGCGTGAAGCCGGTCGCGCCTCCATGGCTCAACTCCTCCGTCCTCTCCATGTACCAGTCGACCTTGTACTGCGACACTCCAAAGTCATGCTCCAGGATTCCTCGTGTCCATAGCGCGGCCGTCTGTTGGTATTCGGCAACGCCCATGCGCTTCCCAGCGAGATCACCCGGTTCTCTGACGCCTGAATCGATGTGGACCGCAAGCTCGGTGTGAAAGAAGCGCCGGCTCGGAAAGACGGGCAGGGCCACCATGTCGACGCCCCGAGAGCGGGCAATGAGGTAAGACGACATCGACATTTCCCCGATCTCGAATTCCTGAAACTTGAGCTGCCGCCAGAACGTCTCACCGGGGGACGAATAGGTCGGAATCAGCTCCATGCCCTCTGGCTGAATGGTGCCGTCCATCAAGGGCTCGACGCGCTCGTTGAAGGCGGAAATGAAGCTCAAAGTCAGCTTTGGCATATGGGTCTCCTGATCTAGACTGTGGCGTGCGTGCTGAACGTTTGCAGCAATCGCTTGTGCAAACGTAGTAGGCCGCCTCCCACCTGTCAAGACTTCTCGGGGGTCATTCTCGTGGCCGAGTTCCGCGCTCGTGAAAAAAACGGGTTGGAGCGTTTTCCCTTGATTTTGGAAGCCTCCTCAGTGTAGTTTTGCGTCGCTCGAACAGCGCGCGCTTGTCCGCGACCGAGGGGACGAGCGAGGGGAACGCGAGCGAGGCTGCGGACGTCCGATTACAAACACCACGACTCATGGCACAAACCCATCGGCCGAGTGACGGGGACAGGCACGCGAGCGAGCCAGTCCCCTCCGGCCGCAGCCGAGAGCGCGCTCCCCGAGGGAGCTTAGTCCTTCGTCCGCAGAGGACGGAAACCAGGGTTTTGGAGGGGTTAAGATGGACCGAAAAATAAAGCTTCGTATTTTGCCTGCGCTTGGCTGTTGCGTATCCGCGGGGGTCGTCGCATTTCTCCTCTTCACGGTGACAACCGCGCGCGGCGGGGAGATGGCCGGCTCCCGCCGCCTTGTCGTTGCCTACCCGGCGGTGACCGGATCCTTCGCCCCCCTCTTTATCGCCCGCGAACTCGGGCTTTACGGCAAGCACGGGCTTGATGTTGAACTCGTCCTGGCCGCGGGATCAGGCAAGGTGACGATGCTTCTCGTCGGAGGGTCGAGTCCCATCGTGGTGGGCTCAGGGACCTCCACCATCAGAGCAAACCTCTCGGGATCCGATCTGGTCATCGTAGCCGGTGTGAACAACCGAGTGGGCTTTTCTTTGTTTACTAGCCCGAAGATCAGAAGTTGGGAGGACTTGCGCGGCAAGACCCTCGGGGTAACCGCCGTCGGTTCATCTTCTGACATCGCGCTTCGTTACATTTTGAAGCAGCAGGGATTGGTTCCGGGAAAGGATGTTCGGATTCTCGCAGTAGGAGGGCACCGCGAGGCCCTGGCCGCCATGAGGCAGGAACTCATCGCTGGGGGAATGATCACCGTCCTTTTCAAGCCGATAGCCCGAGGCGAGGGTTACCGGGAGCACATCGACCTCTCCACGAGTGGATTGGAACTACAGACCAGCGCGCCATTCACACCTACAAGAGCAGAAAGACCGAAGTCAAAGAGATCATAGCCAAGTACAGCCGGGTGTCGAACCTGGAGATGCTGGAAGAGAACTATGTCTATTACCTGGGAATCTTGAAGGAGCTTCCCATGCCGACTTTCGCCGGTCTTAAGGTGGAGCAGGAAATGATGGCAGAGACAGATCCGAGAGCAAAGGAATATGACTTGCGGCGGGCGGTGGATCTCTCGTTCCTCCAGCAGATCGAGGCCTCCGGTTTTGTCCGCAAACTTTATGGAGGTGGACGGCCGTGAAATCGGTTCACTGGACGGACAAGACCCTGGCTGAGGTGAAAGCGGATATCGTTGCCCGGATTGGGAAAAGACATCCCTTTATGGATGTTGATCCTTCGCTTGTTCATGAGGTTCTCGAACGG
>JACPAM010000189.1 GCA_016180805.1 Deltaproteobacteria bacterium
CCTGCGCCAGGGCCGGGCCCTGGTGATCGGCGCCGGAGGCCTGGGCTGCCCGGCCGCTTTTTATCTGGCGGCGGCAGGAATCGGAACGCTGGGTCTGGTGGACCATGACCGCGTGGAGCTTTCCAACCTCCAGCGCCAGATCCTTCATTCCACCCAGGATGTCGGCCGGGAAAAGGTGGAGTCGGCCAAGGAGAAACTCAACGGGCTCAACCCGGAGGTGGAGATCCATGCTCATGCGGTGCGCCTGGAGGAAAAAAACGCCGCGGAGCTTTTCGCCGCTTATGATTTCATCATCGACGGCAGCGACAATTTTGCCACCAAATTCCTCGTTAACGACGTCGCCGTGGCTATGGGAAAACCCTTCTCCCACGCCGGAATCGTGCGGTTGCAGGGACAGACCATCACCGTAATCCCCGGAAAAAGCGCCTGCTACCGCTGCGTGTTCAAAGCGCCTCCGCCGCCGGGAGAGATCCTCAATTGCCAGCAAGCCGGGATTTTAGGTGCTGTGGCGGGAACGATGGGCTCGATCCAGGCGACCGAAGCGATCAAATTCCTCGCCGGAATCGACGAGGAGCTTTTGCTGGACCGGCTGCTCATCTACGATGCCAAGACCACGAGATTTCGCAGCGTTGAAGTTCACCGGGACCCGCAGTGCGCCGCCTGCGGCCGCAATGAGAAAAAGGAGCTCAAGGTTGCCTCTGAAATTTGCGGGAGCATCGCCATAGAGGAGGGAAGAAACCGATGACTTTTGTCACAGGATTGCAATGTCGGGAGTGCGGACAGGACTATCCTAAAGAACCGCTGCACGTATGCGAGACCTGCTTTGGTCCCCTGGAGGTCGTCTACGATTATGACCGGATCAAGAAGACGATCAGCCGGGAAAAGATCGAAGCCCGCGCCAAAAATCTCTGGCGCTACCGGGAACTTCTGCCGATCGACGGCGAGCCGCAGGCGGGTTTCCACTCAGGCTTTACCCCCCTCATTCGCGCCGACAGACTGGGGGAGGTTCTGGGCGTAAAGGAACTTTACCTGAAGGATGACTCGGTCAACCATCCCACGTTTTCGTACAAGGACCGGGTCGTCTCGGTGGCCATTTCCAAGGCCATCGAGTTTGGCTTCGATACGGTCTCGTGCGCCTCGACGGGAAATCTTGCCAACTCGGTCGCCGCCCACGCCGCCAAGGCCGGCCTTAACTGCTACGTTTTCATCCCCGACGGGCTGGAACAAGGGAAGATCATCGGTTCGGCCATTTACGGCCCGCGCACGGTCGCCATCAAGGGCAACTATGACGATGTCAACCGCCTGTGCAGCGAAATCGCCGACAAATACGGCTGGGCTTTCGTGAATGTCAACTTGCGACCCTATTACGCCGAAGGGGCCAAGACCCATGGGTTCGAGATTGCCGAGCAATTGGGATGGAAGCTGCCGCGCCATGTCGTGGTGGCCTCGGCCGGAGGAACGATTTTGCCCAAGCTCGCCAAGGCTTTCAAAGAGCTCAAGCTCGTCGGCCTGGTCGACGACGGGGATTGCAAGATCTACACGGCCCAGGCGGCCGGCTGCGCTCCCATCGTCCAGGCGCTGAAGAAGGGAACGGATTTAATCAGCCCGGTCAAGCCCAACACGATCGCCAGCTCGATCGCCATTGGGAACCCTGCCGACGGTTACTACGTGCTTCAGGCCGTGAAGGATTCCGGAGGCTGGGGAGAGGGCGTGACCGACGAGGAGATTCTCGACGCCATCAAATTGCTTGCGCGAACGGAAGGAATATTCACGGAGCCGGCCGGCGGAACGGAAGTGGCGGCGGCGAAAAAATTGATCCAACAGGGACGCATTCCGCGCGACGAATCAATTGTCATCAGCATCACCGGGAACGGCTACAAGACGCTCGAAGCCGTCGCCCGGAGCGTAGAAAAGCCCTTCACTATCCGGGCAACGCTGGAAAGCTTCGACGATCTCTACCACCAACTGTGCCAGCCGGCCGCGGAAAAGGCGATCGCGGGAGAAACGTAACAGATTGAAAGGTCTGCGGGGAAAGATTAAAGTAAGGTTTAGATTCGCTTAGGAGGAACAGCTATGATGGTGCGTGTCCGGGTCCCAACCCCTCTGCGCAAGTTCACCAACGGGGCCGATGAAGTGAAGGCTCAAGGAAACACCGTGCGCGCCCTGGTGGATGATCTGGAAAAAAACTTTCCGGGCATCAAGGAACGGATTTGCGACGAGACGGGAAAGATCCGCAGGTTCGTAAACGTCTACGTTAACGGGGACGACATCCGATTCCTGCAGAACATGGAAACCATAGTCAAGGAAGGGGATAACATTTCGATCGTCCCGGCCATCGCCGGAGGACGAGGGTAGCTTTCGCCGTGTCGCGCGCTATGCTCACAGCCATTCCCGGGCGCCGTTTCCCGGCCGAGGAGGTCAGGGCGCCGAAACGGGTCGAATCCGTCCTGGATCTGATCGGCGACACGCCGCTTTTGGAGCTGCGCAAGATCACGGAGGGAATCTCCCCGGGGGTGCGCATCTTTGCCAAGCTTGAGGGATTCAACCCGGGGGGCTCGGTCAAAGACCGGGCCGCGTGGCGCATGGTGCGAGACGGCATCGAGTCTGGAAAGCTTGCCAAGGGCAAAACGATTCTGGACTCGACGTCCGGCAATACGGGCATCGCTTTGGCTATGATTGGAGCGGTCCTCGGGTATCCGGTCGAGCTGGTGATGCCGTCCAACGTGAGCGCGGAGCGCAAGCGCATCATTGGGGCGTTCGGCGCCAAGGTGATCTTAAGTGATCCGTTGGAGGGCTCCGACGGCGCAATCCGTCTGTGCCGAAAGATCCTCGAACAAAATCCGCAAAGATACTTCAAGCCTGACCAGTATTTTAACCCCATGAATGCGCAGGCCCACTATGAAACCACCGGGCCAGAGATCTACCGCCAGACCCGCGGCGAGATCACGCACTTCATCGCCGGAATCGGCACCGGAGGGACAATTATGGGAGTGGGCCGCTATCTCCGGGAGCGCAACCCGCGAATCCGCGTGATCGCGGTAGAGCCAGACGACGCCCTTCACGGTCTCGAAGGGCTGAAGCACATGGCCAGCTCGATCGTCCCGGGAATCTATCATGAGGAGGAGCTGGACAATAAAGTTCCGGTCGCCACGGAAGCGGCGTATGCCATGGTTTACCGGGTCAGCCAGGAAGAAGGGATCCTGGTGGGGCAGTCTTCAGGCGCCGCCATGCACGCGACCCTGGAGGTGGCGCGAAGGCTCACATCAGGCACGTTGGTGACCTTGTTTCCCGACTTCGGCGACAAATACCTCACGACCAACCTGTGGCTGGGTTGGCGCGAGAGACTTTCGGTTGGCAATCTCAACTTTTCGATCTGAGCGCCCACGGATGACACCCCAAAAAGAGAAAGTCTGCGAGCGCGTCTATCTGACCTTTCCGAAAGAGCTGGTCAAAGAGCCGATTGTTTGCCTGCTCGCGAAACAATTCGACATCATGTTCAACATCCGCGGCTCTACGGTTACCGCGGAGATGGGTCTGGTCGCTCTGGAGATCGACGGCGAGCGGGGCGAAGTGGACCGAGCCGTTCACTGGCTCAAGGAAAAAGGCGTCATCGTCGAGCCGATCGAAAAAAACGTTATCGAATGAGGGGAAGCCTCACGGCGTCATCGCCGAGATCGAGAGAATCAATACCCCTCCCTCGTGCGCCGGTCCTCCCAGTAAAAAATAGCCGCGATTCCTTAGCCGCACCGTCGTATCCAGGAGAGGTTTTTCCCCCTCGATCAGCCGCACCTTCAAAGCCAGCCGTTGGTTTCGGTACTCCTGCGGGACGACGACCAGGGAGCGTCCGCCGGGGATTTCGAAGACCGCGTTGCTGCGCCAACCCACCCGCTGGCTCTCTTCTTTGATCAGTCGGTACGAGCTGTACTTGATCACCTCGAGCTGATTTTTCATGCGCGAAAGCTTGGGGTCGAAGTCTTCGCTCTCGTTGCTGGCGAGGATCGTGCCGATGCGCACCTGGACCCCCTGAGGGGCTCGTTCGGCAGCGCCGAGCCTGGCCGCGAAAAGCCACAGGAGAAGACTACAGAGAAGTATCCGCCACGGGAACTTCGGAAGAGGGTTCATCTTCCTCCTCGTCCAAGAACAGCCATATCAAGGTGGTATTGGTTTCGTCTTCGGGGAAAAGGGCGAGATTGAAACCATGGCCGTCGATCGACTCCACCGCAGCGAGATTGCTTTGATTCGGCCCGCGCCGCCATCGGGAAAAATACTGCTCCGCTAACAGAACGGCCAGGAGGCAGATAACGGTGAGCGGTACGGCCCAAGCCAGCCGCCACGAAAAATTCCCCGGGCGTAGCCAGAACCAAGCGCGCTCGCGCCGGTCGCTTTCCTCTCGAATCCTGCGCTCCACGCCC
>JACPAM010000190.1 GCA_016180805.1 Deltaproteobacteria bacterium
GAAGTTTTCGGGCGCTTACATCGGCTCGAACGTGAACGGCCGATACTACAACTCCAAGGACTTCGACCCGTTCTGGAAAAAAGCCGAGGATCTCGATGTGCTCATCGTGATGCACCCGGAGGATGTGGCGGGTTCCGAGCGGATGGGACCCTATGGATTGCGCCTGATTTGCGGCAACCCGGCTGACAGCGCCCTCTCACTTGGCTTTCTCACCTACAGTGGCGTCTTCGACCGCTTTCCGAAGCTGAAGCTCTGCGTCCTTCACGGCGGCGGCTTTTTCCCCTACCACCTGGGCCGGTTCGACCGGGGCTTCGCCGTGCGCTATGGAGCGCGCGCGGCGGAGTCCTCGTCGCCTCCCAGCGCCTATCTGAAAAACCTTTACTTCGACAATCTCGTCTACCGGGTGGAGACCCTGGATTACTTGAAGCGAGTCGTCGGCGCTGAGCGCGCGCTGAGCGCATCATGGTGGGAACCGACTATCCCTACACCTTGGGAGACTGGAAGGCGGCCGAGAAGGTCGAGGCGCTCGACTGTCCGGAGGCGGAGAAAGAGGCCATGCTCTCAGGAAATGCCCGCCGGCTGCTCAAGCTCCCACCGCCCGGCGCCTAGCCCGCATTCTTCTGAAAGCTCCTCGGGGGCCGAGCCATCAGGCCGTGGTTCGATAGACTCACCACCCTGAGTAAAATCGAAGGGCAGCCGATGACCAAGCTCCGTCGGGAAGCGCGCTCTCGGCTGCGGCCGATGGGCCTGTGCCATGAGTCGTACCGTTTGTAATCGGACGTCCACAGCCTCGCTCGCGCTCCCCTCGGTCGCGGAAAAGGAGGTCGGCGGCATTCTTCCTTGTCTCCCTCGAGCTTCGAGAGGCAATTCTGCCGCAACCGTGCTAGACTCCTCCTGACCGGCACGGAGGAGTAACCATTGGCCACAGAGAACGGCAGGACGATCGTCACCGTGATGATCGAAATCCCTAAAGGGAGCCGCAATAAGTACGAGTACGACAAGGAGAAGAAGCGGCTCAGATTCGATCGTATGCTCTTTTCCGCCGTTCATTATCCGAGCGATTACGGCTTTATCCTGGACACTCTGGCGCAGGACGGGGATCCGCTCGATGCGCTGGTCCTGGTGTGGGAACCGACCTTTCGTTCCTCCCCACCTGCTCAAGGAGATCGAACATTTTTTTTCGATCTACAAAGACCTCGAGAAGAAAAAAACGGGAGTGGAGGGATGGGACGACCAGAGCGCGGCGATCAGGATCATTGAAGAAGCGCGGCAACGGTTCCGGCAACACGCATCCTAGCCCGACTTTCGATCTCGCTCCTGACTTTCCAGAACTATCGGAATGCAATTGAGAGCTTTACTCCGAGCCCCCGCCCGTCTTTATTACGGCTGGCGGATGATCGCCCTGGGGGCGGCTATCCGGATTCTCGGAGGAGGCCTTCACATTTACGGTTTTACGGTCTTTTTTCTGCCTATAAGTCACGACCTCGGGTTGAGCCGCGCCGCCACGTCGCTCGGCTTTTCTCTGGCTCGGGCCGAGGGGGCGATCGAAGGCCCCCTTGCGGGATACATGATCGACCGTTTCGGGCCCCGGCCGATCATGTTGATCGGGGTGGTAATGACAGGTGTAGGCTACGTGCTGTTTTCCGGGGTAAACAGCTACCTGACGTTTCTACTGGTTTACTTAGGCGTGATCTCTATCGCTTTCGGTGCCGGGTTCATGCACGCCCCCATGGCTATCGCCAACACGTGGTTTATTCGTAAGCGAGCCCTGGCCATGAGCATGATCAGCGCCTCCGTGGGATTAGGCGGAGCCTTTGTCGCGCCCCTGCTTTCCTTGGCTGTCCAGGCATGGGGCTGGCGCACGGCCGCGCAGCTCGCCGGTCTCAGCGTACTGGCTGTGGGCATTCCAATGGCCGCCATGGTACGCCGTTCACCGGAAATCATGGGCCTTCAGCCCGACGGTGACGGCCTTGACGGGCCGCCTCCTCCCGCTCCCGCTCAAAGCAAAGAGCCGCACCGCACTTCCTATGAAGCTGATTTTACCCTGCGCGAGGCGATGCGGACCGCAGCTTTCTGGATAATCATCGCCGCGACGATGCTCCGGGTCGCAGGCTTGAGTATGATCCTGGTTCACTTCATTCCTATCATGGTGTGGAAAGGACTGAGCGAGCAGAAATCCGCCGTTCTCCTCGCCAATCTGGCCCTTTTCAGCCCTGTGTCCCATTTCCTTCTAGGTTGGCTTGCCGACTACGTTCACAAGCCCCGGCTGATGGCCGCCACTATGCTGGTAGCTACCGCCGCCCTGCTCACGCTGATTCACGGCCAGGGAGAATTATCGATGTGGCTCTTCACGATCCTCTTTACAACAGTCGAGTCCATCTTCCCGATCACGTGGGCGACGGTGGGGGATTTCTTTGGCCGCAGGACGTTCGCAACGATTCGCGGAATGATGAGCTTCTTCTACATGTGGGGCTCGGTCGTGGCTCCCGTCGCGGCGGGCGTCGTCTACGATCGAAGCCAGAGCTACGGTCCGATGCTCTGGGGGCTGGTCGGGCTTTACCTTATAGCGACCGCCTTTTACGCCTTCCTCTACAGGCCCCTGCCACGCCGGGGCGCAGCGTAGGACAAAGAGCAGTCGACAACAGCCAGTTTGCCTATTGCCTATTGCCTTTCCAATCGGTTGACATTGATCACCCTACCGGCACATATGACTGGATGATGGGGCCACGCACCGAAAGTTCAATCATCGTTGAGGCCTCTTCGGTCTCAAAGCGCTTTGGCGCTCGCCCGGCCGTCGACCAGCTAAGCCTGCGGGTTCCAGCCGGCGTCTGTTACGGTCTCTTAGGTCCCAATGGCGCCGGAAAGACGACGACGCTGCGCATGATTTACGGCGTCACGAGGCCCGACAGCGGCACGGTTCGCGTCTTCGGCATCGACATCGGCCGTGATCCCCGATCCGTGAGGTCGCGCCTCGGGGTCACGCTGCAGCAGAACGTGCTGATCGAGGAGCTATCTCCAGAGGAGAATCTGCGGGTGTTCGGCCGTTATCACTTAATACGCGAGCCGGAGCTTTCCCGACGGGCTCACGAGCTAATCGGGTTCCTCGAACTGGGGTCCCACGCGAAAGTGCCGGTGCGCCAGCTTTCGGGCGGCTTTCAGCGCCGTCTCGCTATCGCGCTTTCGCTCATGAATCGCCCGGAATTTCTCATTCTCGACGAGCCTACTACCGGTCTGGACCCCGCCGTCCGGCTCGCCTTGTGGTCGCGCATCCGGGACCTCAAAGCAGAGGGGACTACCGCGCTCCTCACTACCCACTACATGGACGAAGCGCAACGCCTGTGCGACACCGTAGCCATAATTTCAGCAGGGAAAGTGATGGATGAGGGCGCGCCTTCGGACTTGATCGCTCAGCGCCTGGCGCGCGAGACCGTGGAGCTCGACTGCTCGCCGAGTGAAGAGCCTGCCCTGTTGAACGGACTCAGCCCAACTCCCCAGCGCCTGCGCGTGGGGAGGCGCCTGATGGTCTACCTCGACGATGCCACCCGGCTCATCGAGCATATCCGTAAGCTCGATCAGGGGCAAAGGCGCAGCCTGATCGCGCGTCCCACGAATCTCGAAGACGTGTTCCTGGCTCTTACCGGAACCAGCCTGGAGGGTGGCGTGTGAGCCTCTCGATTCCCCATGCGCTCTCCGTGTGGCGGCGAAACGCCGCTATGTATAGGCGCACCTGGCGGCTGAACATCCTGCCCAACTTTTTCGAGCCCGTGCTTTACCTCGTTTCGATCGGGATTGGCGTGGGCGCCTATGTTTCGGAGATGGACGGGACCCCCTACATCGCCTTTCTTGCTCCCGGGCTCGTCTGCGTCGCGGCGATGAACGGGGCCAGCTTCGAGGTGACTTACAACATCTACGTCCGGCTCGTTTTTGAGAAAGCGTATGACGCCATGCTGACCACTCCGATCGAGCCCGATGACGTCCTGGCCGGTGAGGTGATATGGGCGGTTACCCGGGCGTGCATCTATGGAGGCTGCTTCTTCGTCGTCATCGCCCTGGCCGGGCTCGCACCGCTGCCTTCCTCCCTCCTCATTCTGCCTCTTCTACCCCTGGCCGGTTTGCTTTTTGCGGCCATCGGCGTCGCCTTTACCGTTTATATCAAGACCATCGATCTTTTCAGCTTCTATTTCACGCTCTTTCTAACGCCGCTTTTTCTCTTCTCCGACGTCTTCTTTCCGCTTAAAGAGCGTCTCTCCGGCGGCTGGCTCTGGGTGGCGGAGGTCCTACCGCTGCTTCACCCCGTCCGCGTGGCCCGGGCCGCTTTCCGCGCTGAGGGCGCACCGATCCACGTCTGGGATCTTTTTTATATCTTGGGCGCTTCCTTCCTTCTGCTTGCATGGGCACGCCGGGGAGTGCGGCGACGACTGACCAACTGACCCTCTCCCGTCTCAGGCGCTTTCGATCCCGCACGCCCTCTGGCTTACCCTCCTCTGAACGAATTGCTACGCCCCAATCACCATCGTCGTCCCGACGCTGGTCGGAATGAACGCCTCCGCGAATTCCCGTGCAATCAAATGTGTCGCCTTCCAGCCGGTGCAATGTTGCGGCACGATGATGCCGGGATTGAATTCTTTCAATGCTCGGACCGTCGGCGCGACTATCGGCTCGAAAATCGGGCCGGTGAGATGAAAGCCGCCGATCACGGCGTGTATCTGATTGACGCCGGTGAGTTCCCGAGCACACTTGAGTGTATTAATGACGCCGGCGTGGCCACAACCGGTGAGCACGACTAGACCTCTGTCCTTAACGTTCATGACAATCGCCTGATCATCGTGGATCCAAGGATCGGGTTGCCACTTCCCGTCGATCCATGCCACCTGTCTCGGGCTGCCCTTTTCATAGGGCGTCGTACGCGGAATTTGCCCAGTGACGAGAGCTTTATTGCCGACCAGCACCGTTGGCCCGCGCTCTTCGATAATCTGCACGTTCTCGGCTTCCAGATCTCGTCTGCTCGGCGGGATATGTTCGGAAAGGGCTATCCGGTTGACTCAAGTGACCCCTATATGTAGACAGCTCGATTGAAACATGATAGTTGAACTATTCGGAGGTTACGAATGCCCACAGAAGTCATGGTTTCCCTTCCTAGTCGCCAAATGGCAGACGCGTTATTATCACTAGAAATCCCGGGAGCTAGGCAAACGGAAGTAAAAAAGTACGCCATTGAACATGAACAGATTTTCTACGTAGCTATTCATTTTGCGTCATCTATCGGCGTCGCCATGCTTGCGGGTCTCCGCGAGCCGGTCGTACCCGGCGACCGACCCCTCGCTGA
>JACPAM010000191.1 GCA_016180805.1 Deltaproteobacteria bacterium
GACGAGGAGGAAGGCCGCGGACGTCCTTTTCCGCGACCGAGGGGGAGCGCGAGCGAGGCTGCGGACGTCCGATTACAAACAGCACGACCCATGGCACGAACCCATCGGCCGCAGCCGAGAGCGCGCTTCCCGAGGGAGCTTAATCCATCGGCCGCGGCCTGATAACTCGGCCCCCGAGGAGCTTTCGAGGGAAGACGGAGTGGAATTTTCCTTTACCCTTACGGCTATGTCAAGGCCTTGTATGGCGACCTCTGTTTGTGAAAATTTTACGACATGTGGTATGGAAGATGATCCGTCGAAAATCCGATAGTCCGGAAATTTGATCGCCAGTCCATCCCGCTCAAAAGCTTCGACGACCGGCGCGATGGCCGAGCTAAGAAACAGGAGGTAAAAAATGGAATACACAGGCAGGAGTCTCGAAAGCGTCAAGGCCGAGATCCTAAATCGGGCGGGACGGATCAATCCTTTCGAGTGGGTAAAGAAAGAAGACGTTTCGGAGGTGGCAGGACGGCTCAAAAGTCTGGAACCGGATCATTGGGGCACGCAGTGGGCGACAATGGCCGCCCGCTATGAAACCCAAGGCGGTGAGGAGGAATCGCGCGGCCAGTCCCAGGCGTGCGGGAAGTCCTATTATCTCGCCTACGAGTATTACCGCATCGGACGCTACCCCGTTCCCAACACTCCGGAAAAGATGAACTGCTACAAAGGGGCCCTCCGGTGCTTCCACAAGGCGGCGAGGTATCTCGATCCGCCTGCTGAGCGGGTAGAGATTCCGTTTGAGGGGGCGAGGGTGGTGGGGTACCTGCAAATCCCGCGCGGCGCCGCTCGCCCTGCGGTCGTGATGCATTGGGGCGGCGTGGATGGGTGGAAGGAAGATCGCAGGGTCACCAGCGAGGCATTGCACCGCCAGGGCTTGGCGACCTTCTGCATCGATATGCCCGGGACCGGGGAGAATCCCGTTTCGGGCGGCGATCCCCGAGCCGAGCGAACGTTCTCTGCAGCGTTAGACCATTTGGAGAAGCGCAGCGACGTCGATGGGTCGCGCGTTGCCGTCATGGGAGCCAGCTTCGGCGGCTACTGGGCAACCAAGGTCGCCTATGTCGAGTGGAAGCGGCTCAAGGGAGCCGTCAACTGGGGAGCGGGTTGCCATTTGACCTTTCAGGAAGAGTGGCTCCGACCTGCACTAACGAAAACCGCTTCGCAGTATCTTCTGGGCCCTGCCAGCCTGCTCGAAGCGCGGGCCTACATGTTCCGGGCCAAGACGCTCGAAGAGGTGCTCAGCCTGGCTCCCAAACTTTCCCTCAAGGATCAGGGATTCCTCGATAAGCCGAACGCGCCACTCCTGTTGGTAAACGGCAAAAAGGACGACCAGCATCCGATCGACGATTTCTTCATGCTCATGGAGCATGGAGATCCCAAGGAGGTTCGGATCTTTCCCAACGCCGGCCACATGGGTCGCGAGCCCGGCAAACCCAATGACGAGGTCCTGGAAATCATCACCCGCTGGATTAAGCAAAAACTGAGCTAGCGGTGGCTGACCTCCAGTCACGGGACTTCAAATGAAATTTGAAAAAATGTTTTCTGAAATAGCCGTGGGCGGCATCACCTTTCCGAATCGGATCATGCGGACCTCCATGGTTTCCGGGTTGGCCACAGAGGACGGCCATGTCACCGAAGAGCTGAAGGCGAGGTATCAGCGGGAGGCGAAGGGAGGCGTGGGCTCGATTGTGGTGGAAGCCGCAGTGGTGCTGCCTTCCAGGAGCTCCTACAACCTGCGCATTAGCGACGATAGCTTCACTCCGGGCCTGAAAGAGCTGGTCGACGCCATTCGCGAGGCAAATCCACAGTCCAAGCTGGGCATTCAAATCATGCATTTCTTAAAAATATCCAGGAGCGGGTGGAGACAGAAGGTGACCGATTTCAAGCCGGAGGATTTCGCTGTCATCGTGGAGCAGCACGCCGAAGCGGCACGCAGAGCGATCTCGGCGGGTTTCGATTTTATCGAACTTCATATGGCCCATGCTTACACCCTCTCTTCATTTCTCTCTTCGACTAATGAAAGAAAGGACGAATACGGGGGCAAGATGAGAAACCGAATGAGGCTCCCCATTGAGGTCTACAAAGGGGTCCGCGATGCGGTCGGGAACGAGGTTCCGGTCGGCGTCAGAATCAATGCCGAGGATTTCACGGTTCCGGGCACGACCTTACTTCAAAGCACGCGGATCGCGAGAAAGCTGGCCGAATTGGGAGCCGAATACTTGAGCGTGTCTGCGGGTAGCCGATTCGAAGACGCCCATCCTCCTCCACCCAACACGCCCCCTGATCCAATGTCTGGCTACAGTGGTCACCGGATGAGCCCGTGGTGGTGGTTCCCCGACGCCGCGCATCTTCATCTGGCCGAGGGAATTAAAAAGGCCGTTCACGCCGCTGGCTACCACACCCCCGTTGTGGCTGCGGGCAAGATCCACACCCCAAAGTTGGCCGAGGAGATTCTTCGCCAGGGCAAAGCGGATATCATCGGACTGTGCAGGCCTCTGCTTTGCGACCCCGACTGGCCCATTAAAGCAAAGGAAGAGAAAGAGAACGAGATCGTGCCCTGCACGAGCTGCAACTGGTGCCTGGAGGCGGACTCCAGGATGGAAAAGGTGACCTGTTCGCGGTGGCCGGAAGGCGCCCTGGTGCCGCCGATGCCCTTTACCAATAAGCAGGCACGCCCAAGCGAGCTTCCAAAGGACGCAACGTTGGGCTAATCTTCCAGTCTAGGCTCGCTCCCGAGACCGGTAAACCACGTGGGCCCTCAGGAGCCGAGCTATCAGGCCGCGGCCGATAGGTCTGTGCCACGAGTCGCAGCGTTTGTGATCGGACGTCCGCGGCCTTCCTCCTCGTCTCCCTCGGGCTTGAGGAGCCGTTCTGAGAGCCCCCTCAACTCCGCGAATCCGAAAAATAAGAATATCCGTTTAATTCCTTCTTAGGTTTGCGAAGGTACGGCAGCGATCTAGGCAGGCCTCTGCCCGGCCTGCGACCTGGAAATCGGTTCGATAGCCGTTGCGGCTTCGCTGGCATACGTTTTGCCTGTAAGAGAGCAGTCTGTTGCCTTATTGTATTCATCTTGAGGGTTAGCCGAGGAGTGGAGAAGAAGGCCGCCGACGTGCTAGTCCGCGACCGAGGGCAGCGCGAGCGAGGCTGCGGACGTCCGGTCACGAACAGCACGACTCATGGCAGGAACCTATCGGCCGCAGCCGAGAGCGCGCTGCCCGAGGGAGCTTAGTCCATCGGCCGCGGCCTGATGGCTCGGCCCCCGAGGAGCTTTCGAGGAAAAAGGAGAATATTCAATGAAGCTACAAATTCCCTACGACGATTTGCGGAGCTGGATCGATCTGGCCGGTGAGGTGGGTGAGGTCCGTGCCGTGGAGGGTGCCTCCTGGCAGGAGGAGATCGGTATGGCCGCGGAACTACTGAACCATAGCGACCCGGCGCCGGCCGTCCTCTTTGATAGAATCCCCGGCTACCCGCAGGGGCACCGGATCCTGGTTAATTTTTTCGGCGGACGGCGCAAGAACATGACGCTGGGTCTGCCCTCCGGACTGAACAATTTCCAGCTATCAGGAGCCTTCACCGAGGCCTTCCAGGCAGTCACGCCCATTCCCTACGAGTTCGTTGATGACGGACCGATCCTGGAAAACATCAAGATGGGCGATGATATCAACGTGCTGTCTTTCCCCACACCCCTGTGGCACGAGCTTGATGGCGGGCGTTACATTGGAACGGGGAGCTTTAACATCACGCAAGATCCGGATGAAGGCTGGGTGAATTTGGGCACCTATCGCGTCATGGTGCATGACGAAAAAAGTGTCGGATTCTATATTTCTCCGGGCAAACACGGCCGGATCCACCGCGACAAATACTTCGCCCGCCAAGAACCAATGCCGGCAGTCGTTGTCGTAGGGGCGGACCCGCTCTTATTCCTGATGACCTGCACGGAGATTCCCTACGGTGTCTCCGAATATGAAATCGCCGGCGGACTGCGGGGCAAGCCCTGCAAGGTCATCAAAGGAAAGGTGACCGGCCTGCCGATACCCGCCAACGCGGAGATTGTTTTGGAAGGATTCGTCGACCCCAAAAAGAGAAAGCCAGAAGGTCCCTTTGGCGAATGGACAGGATACTATGGCAGCGGTCTTCGCGACGAACCTTATATGGATGTCAAGGCCATTTATTATCGGAACAATCCCATCATGTTGGGATGCCCGCCGCAGCGGCCGCCGGATGAGATTTCCCGCTACCGATCGATACTGCGCTCGGGCTTCCTCAAGCAGGCCCTCGAGAAGGCGGGACTTTCCGGCATTAAGGCCGCCTGGGCCAGCGAGGTCGGGAATACGCGGATGCTGTTATGCATCGCCATTGAGCAACGATGTCGGGGCTTATGCGGGCAAATATGTGGTCGTCGTCGATGATGATATCGATGTTTCCAACCTGGAAGAGGTCATCTGGGCCATGATCACCCGCTCCGATCCAGCTAGCTCCATTGATATCATTCGCAACGCCTGGTCCACGCCCCTGGATCCCCGCATACCGCCGGAGGACCGGCTCAAGGGACAATTGACCAATTCACGGGCCATTATCGACGCCACGCGACCGTACGCCTGGAGGGACAAATTCCCAGCGGTCAACATGCCGAGCCCCGAGGTCGCCCGCAAAACCCGCGAGAAATTTTCCTATCTCCTGGAGGGGTGTAAGTAGATTTTCGCTAACTTTTTTCCTATACTCGGCATCAACCCGGCACATCCACATACTTTTTCAGCACCTCTTCTTTTAATACCCGCAGTCCTTTTTTCTCCACGCTGATGACACCTTTCTCCTGAAGGGCGCGCAGCGTCCTGGAAAGAGTCTCAGGGGTAACCTGCGCGACCTGGGCGAAATCTCGATAAGAGAAGGGAATCTCCACGAGTCCTTTCTCACACTTCCCGGTTAGTAGAACCATAATGCGTGCCAGAAGGGCGAGCAGTCTCTCCTCGACCGTTAGCGTCATATCGGCAATCAGCTTGTAGGCTTCGCGCAATCTCGTAGATAGATGCCGCGCGAAGCCGATCCCAAGCTCCGGATAAGCCTGGAAAACCTTTTCCAGGTCAATCGTGGCAATGGTCACCCCGCGCCGAGGCGCCACCTGCATGCTGGAAACGGTCACGGCCCAAAGGGGGTCTAAAGTCCAAAGCCCAACGTCCAAAGTCCAAAAAAGAAACAAAATCAATAAAATTCTATTTGTTGTCCTTGACTTCGGATTTTGGACTTCGAGCTTCGGACCTAGAACTTCGAGCTTAAATCAAACCCGCTTTTT
>JACPAM010000128.1 GCA_016180805.1 Deltaproteobacteria bacterium
CCTTGTTGAGCACTATCTCCTTCACCCGCGCGCGGGTGAGAACCTCCTTTTCACCTAAAAAGCCCGCCATGGTTCCTCCTCGTCATTTTCCGGTTTTCACAGGGTCATCCTAGGAAGTCCAAAGGATAACCCCGGCGGCGATAATACTTTTTCGTCTCTTCAAATGCCAGAAGGAGCACCGTGCCGTGGAACGCGAACAGATAGACGTGCCACGGGACCGGGGCAAAGTAATAGATGCTGGAGAGCGGGGTGTAAAAGAACAGGTAGCAGAGCAGCAGCTCAAAGAGAATACCCAGATCGATCAAGGGATTGGCCAGCACGTTTAAGACGATGGTGTGCCGGTCTAAGAAACCGGCGAGCCGGACCATGAGCGGAGCGAGGATGGGTCGCTCCAGCATCATGGCCACCTTCGACAGGAACATCAGCACGGCCTTAACGGGAAGCAGGACGAGCTGGCTCACGAGGGCGAAGAAAGCCTGAGTGGCCTCCACCTGGGTTATGCCGGAGATGCGGTATTCGATCTTCACCTGCGCCACGTACGGGCGCGGGCGCCAGGTGGCGAGGCTTTGGAGGAGACCGCTTCTGTAGTGGGGGTTAAGAAAATCTCGTCCGAATAGCGACGCCTTCCTGGAACGCTTGCTAAGGACGTTGGCGATCTGCGTGGTCACCGTGGGGAAAAAGTATGCGGTCAGGGTCTGGAGATAGGCGGGGGACGCTTCGGTGAGCTTTAGCCCGGCGGGAGACGCGGGCATGGCGGACGGCCCCAAACCCGGGCGCCAGGCGCCCGAAACCCAACCCATATAAAAGTAGGTGGCGAAACAGCTAAACGCGAGCAGGCTTCCCTGGACAAAGTAGGAGCGGAGAATGAATTTGAGGGAAAGAAGCTTTTCCTCCCGGCGCCGCGGCGGGCGCTCCATGAGTCCTTTCTCCGGGGGTTCGATGCCCAGCCCCATGGCTGGGATGAGATCGGTGCCGACGTCCACGGCTAGCACCCCCATCACCGTCATCGCCAGCGGCGCGCCCGGGAAAAGCATCCACAAGATATATGGGTACATCTCCTGCGGATTGCTGTTGAATATGTAGGCCATGAAGCGCCGGATGTTTTCGAAAATAGCCCGGCCCTCTTCGATGGCGGCGACGATCGAGCTGAAGTTGTCATCGGTAAGGATCATATCGGCGGCCTCTTTGGCCACATCGTTTCCCCGCAGGCCCATAGCGATGCCGATATCCGCTTTTTTTAGCGCGGGAGCGTCGTTCACCCCGTCCCCCGTGACCGCCACGGTCTCTCCCATTTCTCTGAGGAGAGATACGATGCGGAGCTTGTGCTCCGGGGCCACACGGGCAAAGATGCTTTCCCCTTGAGCCAGAGTCGCTCGCAATCGCTCATCGCTCATTTCGAAGATCTCAGCGCCGGTCAAGACTTTGAGCGCGCCGCTTTCTCCGAGGCCGATCTGATGTGCAATACTCGCCGCCGTCAAGGCATAGTCCCCGGTAATCATCATCACCCGGATGCCGGCATCGTGGCAGGCCTTGACGGCTTGGGGCACCTGAGGACGGATCGGATCGGACATCGCGGCCAGGCCGAGAAACACCAGGCGAGATTCAATCTCTTGTGCCGGATAAAGGCTTCGCTGCTGAAGCTCCGCGTCGTCCCGGTACGCCAGCGCTAAGACCCGAAGTCCTCGGCTGGCCAGAGCGTCGTTCTCATGCGCGATGCGCTGCCGGTCGCTATCGCTCAGGGGACGCACCTGCCCCTGCGAGAAGGCGCGATCGCAGCACCGCAGCGTCTCCAAGGGCGCCCCTTTCACGTATGCGGTTTTTTCCGTCCGGCCTTCGAGCTTGACCACTACGCTCATCCTCTTGCGCGCCGAGTCAAAGGGGTTGAGATGAAGGCGCTGGTGGGTGCCGCGGATACCGCCCTTTTCCGCAAGACACAGAAGGGCGCCCTCCGTGGGATCCCCCACAAGCCGGGTATCCGTGCCCGCTTTTTCGAGGCGCGCATTGTTGCAGATGTAAGAGCACTCCAAAAGCCGGCGCAGCGCAGGCCAGCCAGAGATCCGCTCAAGAGAAAGCCGCTTGGCATCGAGGAGGAAATCCCCTCGGGGTTGATAGCCGACTCCGGAGACCTCGAGGGATTGTCCGTCGACATAAACTTGGTTCACCATCATCAAATTCTGGGTCAACGTGCCGGTTTTATCGCAGCAGATCACGGTCGTACATCCCAGCGTTTCGACTGACGGGAGGCTCTTCACGAGAGCGTTTCTTTTCGCCATGCGGGTCACACCCATAGCCAGGGAAAGTGTGACGGTGGGAAGAAGCCCTTCCGGGACATTCGCTACGAAAAGCCCGATGAAGAAGACGAAGGCCTCCACGAAGGAAAGGCCAGCGACGAGCCAGCCCAGAAGCAGAAATGAAATCCCCAGCGTCCCTGCCAGGCAGGATATCGCCAGCACCGTGCCGCGAAGCTGTTTCTGCAACGGGCTCTCCTCGGCCCGGATCGCCTGAGTCATCCCCGCGATCTTGCCGACTTCCGAATGCATGCCGGTTCCGACGACGATCGCCTTGGCCCGGCCCCGGACCAGAGCGGTTCCAGCGAAAACGATGTTCGGGAGCTCGATCCAAAGGAAGTGACCCGAAAGCAGGATCGGCTGGTCGGATTTGTAACGCCGGGCAGGGTGCGATTCCCCGGTAAGGGTCGAATTATCGACTTCAACTTCGTAGGCCTCGATCAGCCGGGCGTCTGCGGGGACTAGATCGCCCTCCTCGAGCAAGATCACGTCGCCCGGAACCAGCGCGCTGGCATCGATTTCCATGGCTTGTCCATCGCGCAAGACCCGGCATCTTTGCGCGATCATATTCTGCAAAACCTCGACGGCCCGATCCGATTTATGCTCCTGGAGAAAGGCAAAAAGGCCGTTCACGAAGATGACAACAAGGATGGCATTGCCAAGCTGGGGCATGTTGACGCCTGGGATAAAACAAAGGATTGACGCGATCCAGAGTAGGGCGGCGAAGAAGCTAAAGAAGTTCTTCAGCAGCTTTAGGTACCAAGGCGCCCGGCGGGCTCTCCTGAGGGTGTTGGGCCCGTAGTGAGCGAGACGGCGCCCGGCTTCGTGCCGTGCGAGGCCCTGCTCCAGGTTGGTTTGCAGCTCAAAAACGATCTGCTCCTGGGTAAGATTGATGTAGGTAGCCTTTCCCGCCAGCCTCTCTCCTTGAGCGATGACGCGCAAGACTCCTTCTCGGTTCCTTTGGGCAAGCAACGCCTCTCGGAGGGTTGGGAGCAGAGACGAGAGGCGCTGGAGGAGCTGGATGTGCTCTTCGGTTTGGTCCGCGGGGGTGACAAAAAAAAGCAGGATCTTGACGGTATGCCCGTTAAGCTCGACTCCTTCACGGGAAAGCCCTAAGATCATCTCGGGCGCGGTGAGATCGTCGAGCCGGACATGGGGAATGGCTATCTGGTTACCGATATAACTGTACGAATTGGCTTCTCCGCGGGCCAGGGCGGAGCGCACTTCGGGCAGGCGGTCCGGAAAGGAGAGGCGGCCGAGGAGGTGGTCGAGAGCCTCCGTGAATCGTCCTCTGAGGCCGAACACGATTTTTCCGGATTGAAGCAACTCGAGAATCATCCGGGGTTTCCTCGAAAGCTCCTCGGGGGCCGAGCCATCAGGCCGCGGACGTGCTTGCCGGCGACCGAGGGGAGCGCGAGCGAGGCTGCGGACGTCCGATTACAAACGGTGCGACTCATGGCCCGAACCCATCGGCCGCAGCCGAGAGCGCGTTCCCCGAGGGAGCTTGGTCCATCGGCCGCGGCCTTCCTTCTCGTCCCCCTCGGGCTTCAAAGTGATAGTGTGCCGGACGAGGGGCCGGCTCAGGCCTTTCATGTGCAAGGCCGAAACCTGTTTCATGACTACGCCCGCGTACGAGGGGGCCGACGGCCGCGCTCTGCACGAGCGCTCGTGCTCCCAAATGGAGGGAGGCGGCGGCGATGGCCAAGCCGAGAAGGGTAGTCTCGCCGAGGTCGTAGCGTCCCGTGGCCTTGCCCAAAATCAATAGAGAGACCAAAAGCGCGGTGTGTTTGCTGAGCTTCAGCAAAAGGGTGGATAGGATGAGGCGCCGGGGTGAAGATCCCCGACTAGCGGTTGGCCACATAGCGCAGCATATCGGTCTCCGTCACGAGCCCGACGAGTTCCTCGCCTTCGACTACGGGTAGGCAGCCGATCTTTTTTTCCGCCATGAGACGAGCCGCCTGTTTCACCGTGGCGTCGGGGGAGATCGTGATCACCGGCTGGCTCATCACCTCGCTGACCCGAAGCGTCTTCATCAGGTCCTTTTGCTCCCGGTGTCTCACCCCCAGCGCCTTGACGAGCGCGGAGTAGAAAAGATCCCGTTGACTCAGGACACCCACCACCCGTTGTCCGGCGAGAATCGGGATATGGCGGATGCGGCCGAGGGACATCACGTCGTCGGCCAAATCCAGCACGTCGTTTGCCTCTAGGGTGACCGGTCCTTTCATCATGATATCCCTCACTTTCACAACCTCGTCCGATCCCATGGTCACTCCTCTTTCCCAGCTCAGCGGCGCTACTCTTCCTGGAGCCATTCAAGAAAGCAGCGCAGCACGTCTACGTAGGTGACAATCCCCACCACCGCCCGCCCGTCCTCATCCACCACCGGAATGCCGCCTACTTTTTCCTCGATCAAGAGTTCGATCGCCTCCTTCAGGTCGTCATTGGGTGACAGCGTTACGGGCTTCAGGCTCATCACCGAGGCAACCTTGGTTTTCATCACCCTCTCTTGTTCCTCCGGGCTCCCCAGATATCGATCTCGGAGGAACGGCCGGATATCGCGATCGGTGATAATCCCGACGAGCTCGGTGCCTTCCACGACGGGAAGCTGGCGGATTCGGTGCTCTTCCAAGAGCTCTTCAACCTGTTCCAGGGTATCGGAGACCTCGACAGTCAGGGGGTTCTCCGTCATCACGTCGGAGACCTTCAGGGCGATGATCTTTCCGGCTCGTGTTTTCGTTTCCACAACGGGTCACCACCTTTCTTCGGATTCACCTGTGAGTTTCAGCCGCCCACATTGACCTTGACTCTAACGGTCATCGTGAGATCCGTCCATATCATTATTACAACGCACAATCCATGCCAAGGCTTGGGAACGGGTTTTACCATTTCCTCCATGGGATTCGCGTATAGCAGATTCGCAGCCCTGAGAAGGGCCAAAAGCGCAAATCGCACACATGGGAAACAACCGGGATGGGGCCGCGCTTATTGCGCGGATTTCCCAAGTTTACCTGACTCGGACTCGAGGCATGCTTTTTGCTCTATAGCATGACATAGGTTGCTAGGGTTCGTCTTGCTTCACTCGTTGGTTCGATGTCTTGTCACTAATTAAAAAGGATTGAGAAGGATTCATATGGGGAAGCTAGCGAGGATACTCGCCCCGACTGATCTCTCCCCTTTGTCGCGGGCCGGAGTGCGTTATGCTTTGGAGATCGCCAAGGCCCAGGGCGCGGAACTTATCATATACCATGTCATCGGCCACGAGGAGGCAAGCCCTTATGATGACGCCTACGACGAGGACCCGCTGTGCACGAGAGCTTATGGCCTCGCCAAAGATCTGCGCGCGCAGCACCAGGCGCTCTTGGAAGAGTATATCAGGGAAAACTTCGGTGAGCTCATCTCCGGAGTCCGGATACGTCAGGAAGTTGAAATGGGGACACCCTACAAGCGAATTGTCGAGAAAGCTGCCGAGGAGGAGGTTGAGATGATCGTCATCTCGACCCACGGAAAGACCGGACTTCCCCATATCGTGGTCGGCAGCGTGGCCAAGCGCGTGGTCCGGCACGCCTCCTGTCCCGTACTCTCCGTCCGACCCAATAGACGGGCAAAGGCAGGGGCCGCCGCGCTGGGTTAAACTCGCGGAGGTGATGTTATGCTGGTGGGTAAGCGCATGAGTAAGGAGCCGGTGACAGTGGGCGCGCAGGACAATCTGGCCACGGCCAGGGCGAAGATGCGGGCGGGGAAATTCCGCCGGCTGCCGGTCGTCGAAGAGGGAAGGCTTGTCGGGATCCTCACCGAAGGGGATATCCGAGAGCATTTGGGCAATCTCGAAGGGACGAAAGTCAAAGCCTGCATGACGGAAGGTCTCTTGACGGTGACGCCCGGGACCACCCTGGAGGAGGCAGCCACGACATTGCTCACCCACAAGATCGGGGCCTTGCCTGTGCTCGAGGATGGCAGGCTCGTCGGCATCATCACGACGAGCGATATTCTCCGCGCGTTTCTGGACGTCATGGGAGCGTCGGAGCCAGGCACGGCGCGGATCGATCTGCTGCTTGAAGGGGAGCAGTACGGCCTGGCTTCGGCCTCAAAGGCCATCGTCGAGGAAGGCGGAGAAGTCTTGGGCTTGGGAACTTATCGGGAACGATGGGGAGAAAGCCCTATATGCTATCTGCGTGTCCGCGGCGGAGACCTTGAGGGGGTCGCTAAGCGGTTGCGGAAACGGGGCTACAATGTTCTAGGCGTCCATCTTTAGGGAGTTGACTCACCGGTCTCCTTTTCGCCGATGAATCGCCGGATCAGGGAGGCCAGCGGGCTGCGCGTAACCTTGTGTAAAATCCCTTCCAATTCTCCTTTGTCCAGCCAGATGCCGCCGCAGTTTTGGCACTGGTCGAGGATGAATTCCATGAACTTGTAGGTTTCCAGCTTTCCGGGACACCTCGGGCAGCCCGGGCGCTCACCGGCCGCTCCTGTCGGTTCGACTTTCTGCAGACGAGCTTTGAGCTTTTCAAGAAGCTCACGGTCCTTGGCGGCAAAGTAGATGTCTTCTTTGGCTCGCTCCACCAGCCGCATCGTGTCGCCAAAACGATCCTTTTCGTCCGCCATGGGGCATCCTTTCCGTCAATCTGCTGTCCTTTTATCAGGTACGCACACTCCGTGCCAAGAGGTCTGTTTCGCCAGCGGCGGCAAATGCCTTATTTTCGAGGCCGCTGGTCGCTGGTCAAATCCACTTGCGGATGGTCCTTGACGGCCGGGTTCTTAGAGGTGCGAAAAACCACGATACGGCGTCTCAAAGCTGCAAAGGGGTTTTTGCTGGCGCGAAGATCGGAATTGGCGGCGTGCCGGGCACGGATTTTGCGTGCTTCGAGTTTCTTTTGCCGCTATTTTCAAGGACAGGGGGTGAGGACGCTCATGGAGGAGAGGGGAGATTTGTATTCTAAGCGTGGCCGGCGGAGAATCCCTGATCGCTTTTCTTTGGCGCGATTCGCTTATCGCCGGCGCGATGTGTCCATGGCCGAAGCAGCTCACGCGCACGAGCACCTGGAGCGTTCGCTGCGCGAAAACGGGATGCGTGGTCAGTATTTGGCCGATGCAGTCTTGGGGGCGACCGATGGGATTGTCACCACCTTTGCCGTCGTGGCCGGGGCGGCCGGCGCCTATTTGTCGCCGGGAATCGTGGTCATCATGGGATTTGCCAACTTGCTCGCGGATGGATTTTCCATGTCGGTTGGCAACTATCTGGGAACACGCTCGCAGCAAGAATACTGGAGAGAAGAGCGGAGGCGGGAAAGCTGGGAAATTGAAAATCTCCCTGAAGCCGAGCGGGAGGAAGTTCGCCGCCTGTATCGGCGCAAAGGATTCGAAGGCGAGGCCTTGGAGCGCGCTGTCGAAACCATTACGAGCGACAAGGGTCGCTGGTTGGAAGAGATGATGCGGGAGGAGTTGGGTATTCAGGAGGAAGGGGTTGCTCCCATAACGAGCGGGCTGGTTACCTTCACGGCGTTTTTTCTCGCAGGCTTCCTCCCGCTTGGGTCTTATGTTATGGCATTCTGGAAACCCTCGGTCGCGCCCTTGGCGTTTCCGCTATCCGTCGAGGTCACGGCCGCGGCGCTTTTTGGCGTGGGCGCGGCGCGCCGATTCATGACGCGCCGCTCGTGGTGGCGGAGCGGGTTGGAGATTCTTGCGGTGGGTGGACTCGCGGCCGCGTGCGCTTTTTTGGTCGGGTATTTTTTGCGCGGATTGCTTGGCTGAAAAAAAATCATTGATCAAAAGGAGGTAGAAAAGATGGCAAAGGACCCTGTTTGCGGCATGAACGTCGATGAAAAGAAGGCTGCCGCCACCTCGAACTATCAAGGTCAAACCTACTATTTCTGCGCCGAGGCCTGTAAGCGCGCTTTCGAGAAGGACCCGGGCAAGTACCTCAAGAAGTAGCGACACGGCGGGCCGGGACACCGTAAAGCCTTGGGCTACGACGTCATCATCGCGGGGGCGAGCTTTGCCGGGCTCGCGGTCGCGAGCCAGCTTCGCGGCCGGGTCCTTGTCGTCGAGCCGTACCCCATCGGTGAGCACCAGACCTCGGCGTGCGCGACCCCTCTGAGCGTCGCCGAGCAGCTTGGCCTGATGGATAGCGTGCTTGGGGTGCAGCGGCGGCTCGTCATCCACACGCGGACCTCGAAGATCGTCGTGGATCTTTCCGGGCATCCGTATTGCACGTTTGATTACAAGAAGTTCTGCCGCGGCATGGCGCATGGGGTGTCGGCGGAGATCCTCCATGCTCGTGTCCTCGGGCGGGAAGGGAAGCGATTGGTGACCACTCGGGGTCCCTTCGAGGGCGAGCTCTTCGTGGACGCCTCGGGGTGGCGTGCTGTCTTGGCAGAGCGAAAAGCGGCGTTTTTACCGTGCCAGAGGTTCCTGAGCTTTGGCATCGAGACGGTTGCGCCGAAAGCGGGAGACGAGCTCGGCTTTTGGTTCGATCCCGAGGTCCTTCCCCGGGGCTTTGCGTGGGATTTTCCCATCGACCTGGGCAACCGCATCGGACTGGCGAGCTATGTAGAAAACCATCGCCTCAAGCCGCCGCTGGACCTCTTCCTTAACCGGTGGGGCTTGCCACGAGGGGAGACTCACGGCGGCTACTTCCCGGCCATGCTCCCTCGCCCCCTAAGCGGAGATCTCTTTCTGGTGGGCGATTCGGCCGGCCAGTGTTTGCCTTTAACCGGCGAGGGGATTCGACCCGCGATCTACTTTGGTCAGGCCTGCGGCGCAATCATCCAGCGGGTCTTAAGCGGCGAGCTGACGCCGGAGGCGGGTCGCCAAGCGTACGAGAGTTTTGTCGGGAGGCATCAAAGGCTTTATCGCGCTCTTCGATTCGCCCAGAATCTCGGCGTCAGGCTGCCCGCTACGCTGACCGCGTTTTTGCTCGCGGTGGCGTGCGCGGGTCCGTTCCTTTCCTATATTCTCCCCCGCTACACGGCGTTTGCCGGTGTCAAAAATCCCCACGCCTGCGACCTTGGACTGTTCGGGATCAACGCGCCCCGCGATTCGACCGGTCCTTAAGAACGGCCGCAACTCTAGGCTCCGGTCGGCAGGCGAGCGTCCGTTGGGGGGAAAGCCCATACGGGATTCCGGCCCCGGCGAGACAGGCGGGGGCTTGACACGGTGTCCCAAAAGATTTATAAAGCGAATAATTCTGATAACGAAGTAATAGGAGAAGAGCCATGGGGAGACGGAGCGCCAGCGACCGGTTGAAGCTTCTCGATCAGTACATCCAAAGATTGATCCAGCGCTTTTACCTTCGCCCTTCCGTGGATGGGCCGACTGGAGAGCTGAGTAGCAGCGAGCTGTTCGCGTTGAATCTCGTCGGAAGGCGAGGTCGCTGCACGATGTCGCAGGTAGCGAAGGAATGCGGGCTCGCGCTGAGCAGCATGACCGGTGTGATCGACCGGCTGGTAGACAAGGGGAGCGTGAAGCGAACCCGGGATGACGAGGAGGACCGCCGGCGAGTCTTCGTGGAGTTGGACAAGAAAGGAGAAAAGATCTACCAGGCGCTGCTCGAGTCCGAGATGGAGATGATCATCGCCATGATGGACGCGCTCAAGCCCGCGGAACAGGACGCCCTGCTCGACGCTCTGGGTAAAGCCATGCGCTCTCTGGAGGAATGATTTCTTTGTCCAGATCATTCGTAATTTAGACATTTTTAATGGCGAAGTAATGAAATCTACGGACAGAAAGGGGTAACAGCCATGGCGAAAGATCCCGTTTGCGGCATGGAGGTCGACGAGAACAAAGCTGCGGCCGCTTCTACTTACGGAGGCAAGACTTACTTCTTCTGCGCTAAGGGCTGCAAAGCTGCCTTTGACAAGGAACCGGACAAATATCTGAGCGGCAAGGCGTAAGCTCGGACGAATCGAGGAGCTTTCGCAGTCTTGCAAAGCGCCGAGGGTAAATTTTCAGCTTTGCGAAGACGGCGCGGATCAAAGGCACGGTTTTATGAGTCAATCTAGAGAGTTGGCCGGTGGCATAGGGTTTGCTCGGAGGTTTGAGAATGAGGGGAGAGCGCCTTGACGACACCGGAAGCAAGCATTGGGAAGGAGGCGGTAATGCCGGACAAGGAAATAAGCTTCAAAGTTAGTGGAATGAGCTGTGCGTCCTGCGTAGCCAAGATTGAGGAAGCGCTGCGATCGGTCGCAGGAGTTCGGCAGGCTCAAGTGAATTTTGCGACGGAGAAGGCCTCCGTTCGCTTCGGTCCGGAGCAGGCGCAGATCTCCCAGCTCGCCCGGGCGGTGGAGGATGCCGGTTACGAAGTGGACAAGCAAAAGGTGACCTTCGGCGTCCAGGGAATGAGCTGTGCTTCTTGTGTGAATCACATCGAGGAAGCGCTGCGCGGGTTGGATGGGGTTCTCCAAGCCGACGTCAACTTTGCCACAGAGAAAGTTTCGGTCGACTACTTGCCCGATGTCGTGGATCTTGCCGCGATGAGGCAAGCGGTGCTGGACGCTGGCTACGAGGCGCTGGCTGCGGAAGGCGAGGCCGTGGACGCGGAAAAGGCCGCGCACGAGGCCAAGGTCCGCGAGCTCAAGATCAAGATCGCCTTTGGCGCGCTCGTCAGTGTCCCGGTTTTTTTCGGTAGCTACCCTTCGCTTTTTCCCTGGGTCCCCGAGATCCTTCAGAACTTCGTTGTGCTTTGGCTCCTTACCACCCCGGTCCAGTTCTGGGTCGGGTGGCAGTTTTACAAGGGCACATGGGCGGCGCTCAAGCACAAGACCTCCGACATGAACACCTTGATCGCCGTCGGCACTTCTGCGGCCTATCTCTACAGCGTGGGGCTCATCCTATTTCCTTCTTTCTTTCAAGCCGAAGGAGTTGCCCGCGAGGTCTACTTCGACACCTCGACGATCATCATCACCTTGATCCTTTTGGGCCGCTACCTGGAAGCCGTCGCCCGCGGGAGAACCTCTGAGGCGATCAAGAAACTGATCGGCATGCAGGCCAAGACGGCGCGTGTCATTCGCGGGGGCAAGGAGCAGGACATTCCCGTGGAAGCAGTGGTTCCCGGGGATCTCGTTCTGGTCCGGCCCGGCGAAAAGGTGCCTGTCGACGGGATCATTCGGGAAGGCTACTCCAGCCTCGACGAGTCCATGATCACCGGCGAGAGCATCCCGGTGGACAAAAAAGTCGGTGATGAGGTCATCGGCGCGACCATCAATAAGACCGGCGCCTTCAAGTTCGAGGCGACCAAGGTGGGCAAGGAGACAGTCCTCGCTCAGATCATCAAACTCGTGGAGCAGGCGCAGGGATCGAAGGCGCCGATCCAGCGTCTGGTCGATAAGGTCACGAGCTATTTCGTCCCGGCGGTCATCGGCATTGCCCTGACCACCGGTGGTGTTTGGTATGCTTGGGGTCCGGAACCGGCTCTTACCTACGCGCTCCTCAACTTTGTCGCCGTGCTCATCATTGCGTGCCCCTGCGCGCTCGGGTTGGCCACACCGACTTCCATCATGGTTGGCACCGGCAAAGGGGCCGAGAGCGGGATCTTGATTCGTAGCGGGGAGGCGCTCGAGACCGCGCACAAGCTCACCGCGGTTATCTTCGACAAGACCGGGACGCTGACCAAGGGGGCGCCGGCACTGACGGACATTCAGGTCACGGATGGCTTTGACGAGGAAAGGCTGCTCGTATTGGCCGCGAGCGCGGAAAGGGGCTCGGAGCATCCTTTGGGCGCCGCCGTTGTGCGCGAGGCGAAGGAGAGAGGCCACGATCTTTTCGAGCCCCAGGATTTCGCGGCGATTCCAGGCAAGGGGATCTTTGCGCGCGTCGACGGGCACGAGGTTCTCGTGAGCAACCGAAAGCTGATGGACGAGAAGGGAATCTCTTTGAACGGCCTGGATGAGCGGGCGCGCCGGCTCTCCGAATACGGCAAGACGCCGATGTATGTGACCGTCGATGGTCGCGCCGCCGGCATCGTTGCCGTGGCCGATACGCTCAAGGACAACTCCGAAGAGGCTGTGCTTAAGCTTCACCGGCTGGGCCTCAAGGTGGTGATGATCACGGGCGATAACCGTAGAACGGCAGAGGCGATTGCCAGGCAGGTCGGGATCGATCGGGTGCTGGCGGAGGTGCTTCCCGAAGATAAGGCAAGAGAGGTGAAAAAGCTGCAGGATGAAGGAGAAGTGGTGGGCATGGTGGGCGACGGCATCAACGACGCGCCGGCTCTGGCCCAGGCGGACGTGGGGATCGCCATCGGGACGGGCACCGACGTGGCCATGGAGGCGGCGGACATCACGCTCATGTCCGGCGATCTGCGCGGCGTGGTCAACGCCATCGCGCTCTCCAAGGCGACGATGCGCAACATCAAGCAGAACCTTTTTTGGGCCTACTTTTACAACAGCGCGCTCATTCCCGTCGCGGCGGGGATCCTGTACCCGCTCTTTGGCATCCTGCTCTCCCCGGTTCTGGCCGCAGCGGCGATGGCGACGAGCTCGGTCTCGGTGGTGACGAACGCGCTCCGGTTGCGCCGCTTCCGGCCTCCAATGGAGAGCCAGCTTCGGGTGGCGGCACCCACAAGTCCGCAGAAGAAGGCGGGCGTTTCCAGGGAAGAGGTTGTGCAGCACGCAGGGTAGTACCCTGAGGGCCGGGAGAAGGTCCGGCAAGGAATCAAAATGGAAAAAAAGCAGCAACAGTTCTCGATTTGGTACTTCATCGTGGCCCTGGTCGTTCTGATCGCGATCCAGAACTTTTTCACGACCGCGCAGGTGGAGACGATCAGCTACAGCCAGTTCAAGGCTTTGGCCCGAAAGGAGATGGTCACGGACCTCGTGATCGGGGAAAAAACCATCCGGGGCAACATCAAGCCCGAGGCGGTCAAGGAAGTGATCTCTCAGGAGAAGCTCAAGCAACAGGGTTACGACGAGAAAAAGCCGCTCCCCTTTCATACGGTGAAGGTTGAAGACCCGGCTTTGATTGCGGAGCTGGAAGGGAAGGGGGTCTCTTTCAGAGGAGAGTTCGCCAGCAACTGGCTTCCCACGCTCCTCTCGTGGGTCGTTCCGGTCGCGCTATTTTTTCTCCTCTGGAGCTATCTGTTCAGGCGGATGGGAGCGGGGGGAAGCGGCATGATGCAGATCGGCAAGAGCAAGGCCAAGGTCTACATCGAAAAAAAGACCGGCGTGACCTTCGCCGATGTCGAGGGTATCGACGAGGCCGAAGAGGAGCTGGTGGAGGTCGTGGAGTTCTTGCAGAACCCGGCGAAGTATCAGAGGTTGGGCGGCCGCATCCCTAAGGGCGTGCTCCTGCTGGGCCCGCCGGGAACCGGAAAGACTCTCCTGGCGCGAGCTGTGGCGGGGGAGGCCGGAGTGCCCTTTTTCAGCATCTCGGGCTCGGACTTCGTCGAGATGTTCGTCGGCGTCGGAGCGGCTCGGGTGCGGGACCTTTTCGCCCAAGCGGTCGAGCATGCGCCCAGCATCATCTTTATTGACGAGCTGGATGCCCTTGGGAAGGCGCGGGGGATGAGCATGCTCACCAGCCACGACGAGAGAGAGCAGACGCTCAATCAGTTGCTTGCCGAAATGGACGGGTTCGACCCGAACCAGGGTGTCATTATCATGGCCGCAACCAACCGGCCGGAAATTCTGGACCCAGCGTTGCTTCGGCCCGGCCGGTTTGATCGGCAGGTCTTGGTGGACCGTCCCGACATCAAAGGGCGGGAGAAAATTCTTCAACTGCACGCGAAGCGGATCAAGCTCTCGCCGGCCGTGGATCTGAGCGTGGTAGCGGCTAAGACTCCGGGTTTTGTCGGGGCGGATCTAGCCAACATCGTCAACGAGGCGGCGTTGCTCGCGGCGCGCCAGGGTAAAGACGCCGTTGAAATGTCGGATTTCGACGAGGCGATCGAGCGAGTGATCGCCGGGCTCCAGAAAAAGAGCCGCGTGATGAACCCGCGGGAAAAGAAAACCATTGCCTATCACGAGTCCGGCCATGCCCTGGTGGCGGAGCTGGTTCCGGGAGCGGACCCGGTCTCCAAAATCTCCATCATACCGCGTGGCGTTGCCGCTCTCGGCTACACCCAACAGCTCCCTACCGAAGACCGCTATCTCCTGACCCGCTCGGAACTCCTCGCCCGGCTCCATGTGCTCTTGGGCGGGCGAGTGGCCGAGGAAATGGTTTTCGGCGATGTCTCGACCGGCGCGCAAAACGATCTGCAGCGCGCCACCGAAATCGCCAGAACCATGGTGACGCAGTTCGGCATGAGTGAAAAGGTGGGACTGGTTTCACTGGAGGGCCCGCGAACGCCCATGTTTCTGCCGATTCCCACGCAGGCACCGAAGGAATACAGCGAGGAGACGGCACGGGTCATCGACGAAGAGGTAAAAAAAATACTCTCTGAGGTTCATGCCAGGGCGAGGGAGATCCTTGCCTCTTATCGCCCGGCGCTCGATGAGTTGGCGAAGCTGCTTCTGGAAAAGGAGGTCGTCGAGAGACCGGAGCTGCAGGCGATCCTCAAGGTGAGAAGCCTGGACCGGGTGAAGGAGAAAAAGAAACTGGCGGGAGAACCGAGTCAGGAAGCTGCCGAGCGAAAAAGCGATTAACGTGGGAAGGGAGTGAGGGCTTTGTAGAAAGAAAATCACGAAAGGGAGCGCCGAGCAGCCGCATGTGACCGCCCGGAACCGGGCGTGGAAAGCGGGAGAAAATGAACCGAACTGGGACACTTTTTGGACCGACATCACTGGGAATTTCCGGGACCGCGGGGTTGTTGGCTTTGTATTTTTCAGTTCTGACGCTGGTCTCGGGTTGGAGCTTTACGCTGAGCCAGTTTACCGACTTCTGGTATTTCATCGTGAGTCTCGCAATCGGCTTTGGCATTCAGATCGCACTCTACAGCTACCTCAGAAACGCCATTCATCACCGCGACGGTTCCGGGAAGGTTGTGGCCGTCTCGGGATCGACCTCGACCGCGGCGATGATTTCCTGTTGCGCCCACTACCTGGCCAATATTGTACCCGCGCTAGGGGCTGCCGGGGTCATCACCCTCGTGGCTCAGTACCAGGTTGAGTTGTTCTGGGTGGGACTCGCCGCCAACGGCGCAGGGATTCTCTACATAGGAAACAAGGTTCTGAAATTCTCGGCTGCGCACGTGCGCAGGGAGCCTCCTACCGTTGTGCAAGTCTAACGGCGACCGAAGCGAGAGGTTTCGAACTTACGGATTGTCAGCATGGTCTTCTTTATCCTTACCCCAGCCTCTTAAGGCTTTAGGGCGAAAGAGAATCAAAGCGGTGAGCATAAGGCCATGAGCGAGGAGCCGAAAATCGCCTACTTTTCGATGGAGATAGCGCTGGAGTCCGGGATGCCGACGTACAGCGGCGGTCTCGGAGTCTTGGCCGGAGACACGGTGCGCGCCGCCGCCGATCTCAGAGTTCCAATGGTGGCGGTTACTCTTCTTCACCGTAAGGGCTATTTCTACCAGAAGCTTGATCCGAACGGCCGGCAGAGCGAGGAGTCTGTGAAGTGGATTGTCGAGGACTATCTGGGAGAGATGGCACCGAGAGCATCGGTTACTTTAGAAGGGCGTACCGTCCACCTGCGCTGCTGGAAATATGAGGTCAGCGGCATCGGGGGCTTCCAGGTGCCGGTTTATTTTTTGGATGCCGACCTCCCGGAAAACTCCGAATGGGACAGGACGCTCACCCACTTTCTTTACGGCGGGGATCGGCATTACCGGCTCTGTCAGGAAGTCATCCTTGGGATCGGCGGGCTAAGAATGCTCCGCGCCCTTGGGTATGAGAACATCGAGCGATTTCATATGAACGAGGGGCATCCTAGCCTGCTCGGGTTGGAGCTTTTGGATGAGGAGACGCGAAAAGCCGGCACAAAGTCCATCACCCGCGTCGAAATCGAAGCCGTCAGGAGAAAATGCATATTCACTACCCATACCCCGGTTCCTGCCGGACAAGATCAGTTTCCCCTGGATTTAGTCAATCGTGTTCTTGGCCGTCGCGAAGTTTATGAGATGAAGGATGTCTTCTGCTGTGAGGATCTGCTCAACATGACCTACCTGGCGCTCAATCTGAGTCACTATGTCAACGGAGTGGCTGAGAGGCACGGGGAAGTTTCGCGACTGATGTTTGCCCGCTACAACATCGATGCGATCACCAATGGGGTCCACGCGGTCACCTGGACCTCGGGGCCTTTTCAGGAGCTTTACGATCGCTATATGCCGGGTTGGAGGCAGGATAATTTCAGCCTCAGATATGCTCTAAGCATTCCGAGGCAGGAGGTGTGGAAGGCCCACATGCGGGCGAAGAAAGCTTTGATTCAATACGTAAACCGTGAGACCAACGTCGGGATGGATGTGGATGTTTTGACTCTTGGCTTTGCCCGGCGAGCCGCAACTTACAAACGAGCTGACCTGCTTTTCACGGATATCGAGAGGCTTAAAAGCCTTGCCATAAAAGCCGGAGCTTTTCAGGTGATCTATGCGGGCAAGGCTCACCCTCAGGATGAAGGTGGAAAGGAACTTATTAAACGGATTTTTGCGCGCAAAGAATCGCTCAAGAAAGATATTAAGATCGCTTACCTTGAGAATTACGACCTGGAACTTGGAAAAATGATGACCTCAGGTGTTGACGTGTGGTTGAACACGCCTCAACCTCCCCTTGAGGCCTCCGGAACTAGCGGTATGAAGGCGGCCCTCAACGGGGTGCCGAGCCTGAGCATCCTCGATGGGTGGTGGATTGAGGGATGTATCGAAGGGGTGACCGGATGGTCGATCGGAGAGGACGGAAGGGGAAGCGGGCCGAGCCCGGATTCGTCGAAGGATGCTCTGTCGCTTTACGAAAAGCTGGAGAATGTCGTCGTTACTTTGTTCTATCGAGATCGGGAGCGGTTCCTGGATGCGATGCTGCACGCCATAGCGCTCAATGGCTCTTTCTTCAATACTCACCGTATGATCCAGCAGTACGTTCTCAAAGCCTATTTCTGACGCCTCATAAGCCTGCCCTTTTTCCCCCTGGCAGTACTTCACACGAGAATCGGCGGGAGTAGCTAGACTTGGGAACAGGCATAAGTGTAGGATGGTGCGGGGAATGTACTTATGAATGATCTCGCCTCGATCGCTTACTTTTCCATGGAGGTGGCGCTTGAGGAGGGGATGCCTACCTATAGCGGCGGCCTCGGGGTGCTGGCGGGCGATACGATCCGCGCCGCGGCCGATCTGAGAGTCCCGATGCTCGCCATGACGCTGCTCCATCGCAAAGGCTATTTTTACCAGAGGCTCGATCCCAACGGGTCACAGATCGGGGAGCCGGTGGCCTGGGTGGTGGAGGACTTTGTGCGGGAGATGACGCCGAGGGTGAGCGTGGCGATCGAGGGGCGCACGGTTGAGTTGCGCTGTTGGAGATACGAAACGCGCGGGGCGGGGGGCCATATCGTGCTGGTCTATTTTCTGGATGCTGATCTGCCGGAAAACTCGGACTGGGATAGGACGCTGACCGATTATCTTTACGGCGGGGACCAGCGCTACCGCCTTTGCCAAGAGGTCGTCTTAGGCATCGGGGGCGTGCGGATGCTCCGTGCCCTCGGTCACCAGAACGTGCGGCGCTTTCACATGAACGAAAGCCATTCCAGCCTGCTGACGTTGGAGCTGTTGATTGAGGAGACGGAAAAGGCCGGAAAGCGAAGCATTACCATCGACGACATTGTCGCGGTCAAGAAAAGGTGTATTTTTACCACCCATACCCCGGTCCCCGCCGGACACGAAAAATTCCCCATAGCCCTGGTCCGGAGTGTTTTAGGACACGAGGAGCTTCTGGCCGAGATGAAGAACCTCATCTGCTGCGGAGATATTTTTCATCTCACGTTCTTAGGCCTCAACTTGAGCGATTACGTCAACGGCGTGGCGAAAAAGCACGGGGAGATCTCGCGGCTTATGTTTTCCGGCTACAACATCGACGCGATCACCAACGGGGTGCATGCGGCGACCTGGGCCTCGGGATCTTTTCAGGAACTTTATGATCGTTACGTTTCGGGCTGGAAACAGGATAACTTTAGCTTGCGTTACGCTCTGAGCATTCCCAAGCAGGAAATTTGGGATGCGCATATGCAGGCGAAGAGGCAGTTCATTCGCTATGTCAACCGCCAGACCAATGCCGGGATGGATTTTGACGTGTTGACTCTTGGCTTTGCCCGACGCGCCGCCACCTACAAGCGGGGCGACCTTCTTTTTCAGGACACGCTTCGGCTTAAGCGCATAGCGTCGAAGGCAGGTCCCTTTCAGGTTGTTTATGCGGGCAAGGCCCATCCGCGGGATGAGGACGGAAAAGAGCTTATCCGGCGGATTTTTCAATCCAAGGAGGCGCTGAAGCCCGACATTAAGGTCGCCTATCTGGAGAATTACGATCTGGAGATCGGGAAGATGATCACGTCGGGGGTCGATGTGTGGTTGAATACGCCGCAGCCGCCGCTGGAGGCATCGGGGACGAGCGGGATGAAGGCCGCGCTCAATGGAGTGCCAAGCCTGAGCATCCTCGACGGCTGGTGGATTGAAGGATGCATCGAGGGGGTGACCGGATGGGCCATCGGTGAGAACGGCACAGGGGAGGCTCCGAGATCTGATCGGTCAGAAGATGCACGATGGCTTTACGACAAACTGGAGAATGTCGTCATCCCGTTCTTCTACCGTGATCGGGAGCGCTTCATCGATGTGATGGTTCATTGCATCGCTCTCAACGGCTCCTTCTTCAATACTCACCGGATGATCCAGCAGTACGTTTTGAAGGCCTACCTCTAGGCTGAAAGAAGCCTCAAGGCGTGCGCAAACGCCCTTCAAGCTTTCCCAACTTTGCAATTATGGGGCGGCGGTTTTTGCACGTGTGAAACTGAGAGTTCGCGAGGAAGTCAAAAGCCGCACGAGTTAGGCTACGACCTGGCGGCATGTAATTTGCTGTCCTTGCGCATAAAGATCACGAGATCCGTCGAAGCAATCTACGGAGGAATTTCCATGAAGTTTAGCTTCACCCTCGCTCATGAAAGCCGGGACCCACTTCTCAAGCCCGAGGGGGACGAGGAGGAAGGCCGCGGACGTCGTTGCCCGCGACTGAGGGGGAGCGCGAGCGAGGCTGCGGACGTCCGATGACGAACGGCACGACTCATGGTACGAACCCATCGGCCGCAGCCGAGAGCGCGCTTCCCGAGGGAGCTTAATCCATCGGCCGCGGCCTGATAACTCGGCCCCCGAGGAGCTTTCGAGGGAAAGCGAAATACGGAGGAATTATGACACAACTGGCGACGTTGGATAAGTTGCCGTTAGCCGGAAAGCGGGTTTTCATCCGCGTCGACTTTAACGTGCCTCTGACGCAGAGCGGGGCCGTAGCTGATACCACGCGAATTCGTGAAGCGCTGCCCACGCTCCGGTACGCGCTCGATCACGGCGCCAAAGTCATTGTGGCATCGCACCTTGGGCGGCCGAAGGGCAAGGTCGATCCCGCCTTGAGCTTGAAGCCCGCGGCGGCGGAGCTCGGGAAGCTTCTCGGAAAAGACCTCCGTACCGCTACGGACTGCATCGGGGCCGCGGTCGAAGCAGAGGTCGGCCGTCTCCCCGGCGGGGAAGCGCTGCTCTTGGAGAATTTACGCTTTCATGCGGAAGAGGAAAAAAATGACGCTGCCTTTGCGCGCGCCCTGGCCGCGCTGGCGGATGTGTATGTGAACGATGCCTTCGGCTCTTCCCACCGGGCGCACGCTTCGGTCGTCGGGATGGTCGAGCATTTTACTCACAAAGGCGTCGGGTTGCTGATGCAAAAGGAGATCGGGGCGCTGTCGCGGCTTTTGGCGAGTCCGGAAAAGCCTTTCGTCGTCGTTCTGGGCGGGGCCAAGGTCTCGGATAAGGTCGGGCTGATCCGGGGCTTGCTTTCTCGCGTCAGCGCTATCGCTATCGGCGGCGCTATGGCCTACACGCTGCAGTTGGCACAGGGAGTCACGGTAGGCAAATCCCGCGTGGAAGCGGATAAGATCGACGAAGCCAAAAGGATGCTCGAAGAGGCGGCGAGCAGGCACGTCGAGATCCTCTTACCTCAAGACCACGTTGTGGTCGCGACCTTGGCATCCGGGACGCCGTTTTCGATCACGCCGGGACGGGAAATTCCACCCGATAAGCTCGGCGCGGACATCGGGCCGAAGACGGTCGAAGCGTTTGTCGCTGCTTTCCGTGAGGCGCGCACGGTATTTTGGAACGGCCCGATGGGGGTGTTCGAAATGGCGCCGTTCGATCGGGGAACGAGGGCGATCGCCGAGGCGATGGCGGCGATCAAGGGCTTCAGCGTGGTCGGCGGAGGCGACACGGTGGCCGCTGTAACGAAGGCGGGACTGTCCGAAAAATTCAGCCATGTCTC
>JACPAM010000129.1 GCA_016180805.1 Deltaproteobacteria bacterium
ATCGGCCGGCCACCGACGGGAAGTAGCGCTTTGGGAACTCTCTCCGTGAGCGGGCGCAGGCGCTCTCCGTAGCCAGCGGCAAAGACCATCGCCTTCATCTCATTCCGCCTTCGGCGTACTGTAAACAAGGCCTATCTCCGTCATGCCCGCGCAGGCGGGCATCCAGTACCTCAAAGGATCTCTTCCCACAGGTCACGCCATTGCGGGTTCCGTCCTTCAATGAGTCGAAGCTTCCAGCCACGGCGCCATTTTTTTAGCTGCTTCTCTCTGGTGATGGCAGAAACCATATCCGCGTGCGTTTCATAATATACCAGCCGATGAACCCCATACCTCTTGGTAAAGCCTTCCACCAAGTTCTTCCTGTGCTCCCAGGCGCGCTTCGGGAGATCACTAGTCACCCCAATGTAGAGTGTTCCGTTTCGCTTGCTGGCCAGTATGTACACACAGGGCTGTTTTTCCATACGCAATCCTGGATTCCCGCCTGCGCGGGAATGACGTAGAAGGAGTTACGCGCCGCCGATTCGATCAAGGGTGACATTCTTGGGCCCACTCGCGCCGAAGGCGGTTTGCGTCATCTCATCTCCTCGAAGTGCGGGGTCAAAACGGCGATCAGCTCATCGTATGGAGAGACCCTTGCGAGGTTTCTTCGAATTCGTCTCAGGGTCGGCGGGATGTATTTCTTGTATCCGGGCTTTCCCTTGAAAAACGACCGACCACCTTGAAGTCCCTTTGTAAGGCCGAGAGGATATAGATTTCAAGAAATTCATCCCGGGGCACCTCAGGCGCTCCCATCTCCACCCGTTTCTTCAGGTAATAGCCGCAAAGGCGATCTTCGAGAGCTGGCTGGATAATTCGATCGGTCTCGCGGTCGTTCAGCAAAGAGGCCAGGTCGTACTGAGGCGGAGCCAGCAGCGCGTCTTGAAAATCGATCACGGCGACTTCCTCGCCCCGAACCATCAGGTTCCAGCTATGGTAGTCCCGGTGATTTAAACAGGGAGGCTCGGCCGCCAACCGGCGCGAGATCGTCGCGAAGCGATCGATCAGGAACTCCTTTTCATCCGGGCTAATCTTCCCGCCAGGCCTTTTTTCCAGCCCATACTCGATGAAGTGCTCAAATTCCCACATGTAAAGACGAAAATCGAAGCGCTGCTTGAACGCGATGCAATCCTCATCCCGATTTCGGCTGCCGGCGATCTGGATCAGCAGTAGCTGGTCGATCGCCTTTTCGTACCAGCTCACGACCTCAGCGGGCGAAAGGCTCTGGACTCGCTCCCAGAGGGAGAGATCACCCAGGTCCTCCAAAAAGAGCACCCCGTCCTCCACCCACTGGCCGTAGAGCCTTGGAACCCTGACGCCGAGGCTACTCAGGAAACGGTGGAGGTTGAGGAAGGGAAGCTCCCGGAGAGGTTCGTTGAAGATGGCCAACTCTTCCGAAGAGAGAGGTAAGGAGCTTCCGCAAAGCTCCATCACGATCACGGAGGTGGGAATCGTTTCCCCGTGAAGCCGGGCACGGTGGTAGCGCCGGCTCGAGGCATCTCCCGCCAGAGGGGAGAGCGCGAGAAGGCGCGCGTTCGGCCCGAAGGCCACCCTGAGCTTCTCCCCGACGAGCTTTTCTAGGGCTTGGTCCATAGAAGTATCAGAAATTAGTCACGCCTCGTCCCCTCTACCGCGCACTTTCGCTTTGAAGCCCGAGGGGGGACGAGGAGGAAGGCCGCGGACGTGCCTGTCTGCGACCGAGGGAAGCGCGAGCGAGGCTGCGGACGTCCGGTTACAGACAGCACGACTCATGGCACAAACCTATCGGCCGCAGCCGAGAGCGCGCTCCCCGAGGGAGCTTAACCCATCGGCCGCGGCCTGATAACTCGGCCCCCGAGGGGCAGCGTTTGGAGACTTTCGAAGGTTCGTGCGAGCAAGTCCCGGAAGGGTCGCTGCTGGAGGCCCCGAAGCCGTAATTTTGGATGCTAATGCGGTCGACCATCGAATTTGTCAAGCGAGTCTCGAATAGTGTATATTACATTTTCTTTATGGATTTTCCGAGGGCTTATCTGATTTTTGCCGTCCTGTTTGCGTGCTTTCTAGGCTTACAGCTTTTCCTCTACGTGCGCGCGCGGGATTACCTGAAGCGGCGACTTCGGCCCGAAACCTATAGAGCGGTTGTGCTCGCGACCGCAGGCTCTCTGTTTCTCTGCGTCCTTTACCCCCTGGCCTGGCACGCCCTGTTTGGTCCGCGCGCTGTAGAGCCGTTGGCGATAGCGGTTCGGAGCCTGATGGCCGTATGGGTTTTTGGCTCCGGCGGATTGGCGGCGGCCCTTCTCGTTTACGAGCTTTGGCAGAAGGCGCGGCGCGCTCTCGTGTCACCCTCGCCGCCGTCCCCCGATTTGGCACGACGCGCTCTGTTGCAAACGGCTGTCGGGTTCGCCGTCGCGGCGCCGTTTGTCGTCTCCGGGTACGGGGTCGTGCTCGGACGCCGCCGCTTTCGCGTCGAGCACTTCGACCTGCCTCTGGAGGGTCTTTCGTCCTCGCTGAGCCAGCTTTCCCTCGTTCACCTTACGGACATTCATGCGGGCCCGTTCATGCCGGCCGAGGAGTTGGCCGAGTACGTTGAGGCCGTCAATCGACTGAAGCCCGATGTAATCGCCCTGACGGGCGATTTCGTTTCAACCCAGACCGACGAAGCCGACATGTGTGTGTCCGCGCTCGCGGGATTGAGAGCGCGTTACGGCGTTTTTGCCTGCCTGGGCAATCACGACGCTTGGGCCGGGGTTGAAGACGAGCTGACACGCTTGTTTGAGACTAACGGAGTGCGCGTCCTGCGCAACGACGCAGCCTCGGTTCGGGTGGGCAACACTGTGGTCAACGTTTTGGGGATTGATGATCTGAGAATAGGCGGGCCGGACCTTGACCGCGCGCTCGAGGTAGCCCGACAAGGGCCCGGGGAGTTGAGGCTCCTGCTTTCTCATCGGCCGGAGGTTTTCCCCGGAGCTTCGCGCAAGGGCGTGGAGGTCGTTCTCTCCGGCCACTATCATGGCGGCCAGGTAAAGCTCGGCACGAGCCCGGGAAGCCTTTCGGTGGCCCGTCTCATGACGCCCTATGCAGAAGGGCTCTTTCGCCTGTCCCGGCGCGCCATGGCGTCACCGCGCGATGCGAAGGATTCGGTGCTCTTCGTCGGTAGGGGTGTCGGCATCACCGGACTACCGATCCGGATAAACTGTCCACCCCAGATCGCTCACCTGACGCTTAAGAAAGCGTAAAAAAAGACAGTCTAAGGGGACAGTCCCTTTCTCTTAGAGGGAGACTGTCCCCCTCTCCTTGGGACGAAGGGTGCCTGTCCCCGTATGACGGCGGAACGGCAAATTGCAAGCCCCTACCCCTTGTGTTAGCTTTGTAATTTATTGGGCCTGATAAGGGTTCACGTATAAGCTTATGCACAACCCTCTCCCATGCCCTCTCCCTGCTAGGGAGAGGGTGAAAGGTGAGGGTCGTGACGGAGAGGAGCGTTGACGTTCGCAGCCGCCATCGCGCAGATCAGCCCCAAGCTGGGGGATCTCAAGTCTAATCTCGCGCTTTACGAAGAAAAAATTCGCGCGGCCGCCAAGGAGAAGGTCGATCTTTTGCTGTTTCCAGAATTGAGTCTCACCGGCTATTTTTTGCGCGATATGGTGCCGAGCGTGGCCTTACGGCTTTCTTCGCCCGAGATCGCGACCCTCAAACGGCTAAGTCGCGAGGTCGATTTTGTCGCCGGATTGGTGGAAGAGAGCTCGGATTATCGCTTTTTCAATGCGGCGGTTTACTTTGAAGGCGGGGAGATCCGCCATGTCCATCGCAAAGTTTATCTTCCGACTTACGGGATGTTCGATGAACAGCGCTATTTTGCTCGGGGCGACCGGCTGCGAGCATTTGATTCAAAGTTCGGCCGCATGGCCGTCCTGATTTGTGAGGATCTGTGGCACCCCTCGACCGTCTATTTAGCCGCCCTGGACGGAGCGCTGGCGATTCTCTGTCCTTCAACGAGCCCGCTGCGCGGCATCACGGAAGGCGAGCCTCGGGACGACAACGCGCGCTATTGGGAGCTGATCAACCGAACGTACGCTGAGACCTTCAGCCTCTACCTCGTCTATGGCAACCGGACGGGATTCGAGGACGGTGTCGGCTTTTGGGGCGGGTCGGAGATTGTGGATCCTTTTGGCGAAAAAATCGCCAAGGCCAGGTACTACGAAGAGGATTTCATCGTCGGGCAGGTCGACCTCGATTCGGTCCGCCGCAAAAGAACGATGGCGCCGCTGCTGCGAGATGAGGATATAGATCTCACGATCAACGAACTGATGCGCATCCGGGGCCGGCTCCCGCAAAAGGCAGAAGGCAAAAGGCGAAAGGTAAAAGATAAATAGTCTGTTGCCTGATGCCCGCTTATTCATGGTTGAGATTCCCACCAATACGGCGCTGCTTCGGACGATTCTGGTTTCGTTCATTCGGAACGAGGTGGAAAAAGTTGGGGTGTGCCGGGTGGTTGTGGGGCTTTCCGGCGGGGTGGACTCAAGCCTGAGCGCGATGCTGGCCGCCGAAGCCTTGGGGCCGCAGCAGGTCTTGGGGCTCATGCTGCCGTATAAGAGCTCAAACCCGGAGAGCCAGGCCCATGCCGAACTCGTGGTCCAGAAAAGCGGCATCGAGTTCCTCGTGGTGGATATCACACCTCAGATTGACGCCTATTTTGCGCGGTTCCCCGACGCGGATCAGAAGCGGCGCGGCAACAAGATGGCGCGCGAGCGCATGACCATCCTCTATGACCATTCGGCGCGCTGGAATGCCCTGGTCCTGGGCACGAGCAACAAGACCGAATTGCTTCTGGGCTACGGCACCCTTTACGGCGATATGGCCTCCGCCATCAATCCGCTAGGGGATCTTTACAAAACCCAGGTTTGGGCCTTGGCCGGGGCCGTCGGGGTTCCCGAGGTCATCGTGCACAAAAAACCCTCGGCAGACCTCTGGGTCGGACAGACGGACGAGGGAGAGCTGGGGTTCAGTTACCGGGAGGTGGACAGGCTCCTCTATCTCATGGTGGATGGCCGCTATGGGCGGCAAGAGCTTATCGCCGCCGGCTTCCTCGAGCAGTTCGTCGACGACGTCACGCTCCGGATCATGAATTCACAGTTCAAGCGGCGCCTGCCGGTCATCGCCAAGGTCTCGCACCGCACCATTGACCGGGATTTCCGCTATGCGAGAGACTGGGGGAAATGAATAGTTTTAAGTTCTCAGTTTTTAGTTCTTATAGTGAAGGAAAAAAGAAAATCACGATAATCCCCCCATCCCCCCTCAAATCCCCCTTTCTCCCCCTTTGGTAAAGGGGGATAGAGGGGGATTTAGGAGAGCGAGAGGGGATTTGATGTCAACTTATTTAATTCCGTCACTTGCTTTATATCGTTGCGACCCCGATCGGCAATCTCGAGGATATCACGCTGCGGGCTTTGCGCGTGCTCAAAGAAGCCGATCTGATCGCCGCTGAAGATACCCGTCATACCAAGACCCTGCTAACCCGTTACGACATCCATGTCCCGCTTACGAGCTACCACGAGCACAACGAACGGGTGAAGGCCCGCGAGCTGGTGGCCCGGCTTGAGAGGGGACAGAATGTTGCCTTGGTCTCAGACGCGGGCACGCCCACCCTCTCCGATCCCGGATACCGGCTCGTGCGCGACGCGCTCAAAGCCGCTATCCGGGTTGTGCCCGTACCCGGCCCTTCGGCCGTGACCGCGGTTCTTAGCGTGAGCGGACTCCCCACGGACCGATTTGTCTTTGAGGGTTTTCTTCCGGCCAAGAAGGGCGAGAGGAAGGCGCGCCTGCATAACCTTGTGGGCGAGGCCAGATCGCTGGTCTTCTTCGAAGCGCCGCATCGAATTAGAGACACGCTTGGGGATATGCTCGAGCATTTTGGTGACCGGGAGGTCGTCCTCGCCCGGGAGGCCACCAAGGCTTACGAAGAATTTCTCCGCGGCCGCCTGAGCGTAATATCCGCGGCCCTTGCGGCACGTGAGCCGCGCGGCGAGTTCACGGTCGTCGTGAGAGGCTCGGAGACAGCACCGCTACCGTCACAGGAATTTTTGCTTGCTGAGATCCGGAAGCTCAAGGGAAAGGGGCTCCGGGTCAAGGAGATCGCCGAGCTTTTGAGCGAGCGGTATTCGTGCTCCAAAAAAGAGGTCTATCGCCTCGCCGTCGAAAGCCTGAAGACAGGTCCTTAGTCCCTATCGCCCGCTAATCTTTTTCTTTTAGCTCGTCAAGCTTGCGGTAAAGTGTGGTTCGATCTACCCCCAGAATGGCAGCGGTCTCGGTCTTGTTTCCCCCCGTAGCCTGCAAGACCTTTTTTATGTATTCCTGCTCAAGCGTTTTGAGGGTAAAGCGCCGCGACAAAGCCTCGGTGAGGGTTACCTCCCTGTCGCTTTGGGCTAGAAGTTCCGGCGGGAGGTCCATGGCTGCGATTTGTTCCCCCTTGCCCAGGAGCATTGCCCGCTCGATGGCATGTTCAAGCTCCCTGACATTTCCCGGCCATGAATACCGCATGAGCGCCGCGAGCGCTTCCTCGCTGATGCCCGTCACCTTGCGCGCGCTTCGGTCGGAATATTTCTGGATAAAGTGCTCGACGAACAAGGGGACATCCTGGAACCGTTCTCGAAGCGGCGGCAGCTCAATGCGGATGACATTCAATCGGTAGTACAAGTCCTGCCGGAATCGCCCTTCGCTGGCGAGTTCGCCGAGTTCCCGGTTGCTGGCGGCGATGATGCGCACGTCGACCTTCTCGGTCCGGTTGGCACCTAGCGGCCGCACCTCTTTGTCCTCGATTACTCGCAGGAGCTTTGCCTGGAGCGGTAGCGGGATCTCGCCGATCTCGTCCAGGAACAGACTCCCGCCCTGAGCCTCATGGAAGAGGCCTTTGCGGTCTTTCTTGGCGTCCGTGAACGCGCCGCGAACGTAGCCGAACAGTTCGCTTTCGAGCAGGGTCTCGGGGATGGCCGCGCAGTTCACCGGAATCAGCGGGCCGTGCGAGCGGGAGCTCTGATAATGGACGGCGCGGGCGATCAGCTCCTTTCCGGTGCCGCTTTCCCCAACGATGAGGATGTTGGCGGGCGTGTCGCTAATCTGCATGACGGCCTCGAAGACCCGCTTCATGCTTGGGCTTTTCCCCACAATGTTGCCGGGGCCGTAACGTCCGTGGATCTCTTTGCGCAGCCGGCGGATCTCCTTGCGCAGGCTGCTCTCCTCCATGGCCCGGGCTACATGGAGCAGGATTTCTTCGGTACGAAAGGGCTTGGTCAGGTAATTGAAGGCGCCAGCCCTCATCGTTTCTACGGCGCTCTCGATGCTGCCAAAGGCGGTAATCAGCAGCGCCAGCGCTTCGGGATCGATCTCCCGCAGCCGGCGGACCAGTTCCGTGCCTTTCATCCCTGGCATCATGAGGTCGGTGATGACGAGATCGAAAGGCGTTTCCGCATAGCGCTGCAATGCCGATTGCCCGTCATGGGCCACTTCGACTTCATGGCCCTCTTCGGACAAAAGTTCTGACAGGAATCGGCACATCTCCCGGTCGTCTTCGACAACCAAGATGCGCCCGAGCGGCGTATCCTTCTTGGCGTCCGTGCTCACAGGTTTAGCCCCTGCCCGGTGGTCGCAGCGTCGGGCGGTGTGACGGGCAAGTGGATGATGAAGCGGGCATACTTTCCCGGCTCGCTTTCGACCTGAATTTCCCCACCGTGATCCCTGACAATGCCGTAGCTTACCGAGAGGCCCAAGCCGGTTCCCTCACCGATATCTTTGGTGGTGAAGAAGGGATCGAAGACGCGGTCGAGATGCTCCGGCCGGATCCCCGGGCCGTTATCCTCGAAGGCGATCCGCAGCCAGCGCGCTACAGAAGCGCCGGGCGCAATTTTGGTGCTGTTGTCTGAGACTTCAGCCCTGATCTTGATCCACCCCCCGGTCTCCAATCCATGCAGGGAGTTCAAATAAAGGTTCAGGAAAACTTGCTGCAGGAGATCCGGATCGGCCTGGATAACGGGAGGCGACTCGGGAAGCTCCTGGTCGACTTTTATCCCTTTCTCGTCGAGCTTGTGCTGGAGGAGTTGACGGACTTCGGTGAGCAGCGAGGCGATATCAACGGCGCGCAGCGTCGGCTCCTTGTGGCGGGAAAACTCCAAAAGCTGGCGGACGATGCCGGCGATGCGGTCGATCTGCGCGCGAATGATGAGGAGGTTCTCGTTCAGCTCCTCAGCGCTTCGGGGCCGGCGCGTCAGGTATTCGGCGCGTCCGCCGATGATGTTGAGCGGCGTGCCGATTTCGTGTGCCAGGCCGGCGGCGAGTTGACCTACCGAGGCCAGCCGCTCGGAATGGCGTAGATCTCTTTCCAGCTTGAGCTTCTCTTGCTGCTCGTTGACCAGGCTGCCGTAGGTATCCCGGAGCCGTCCGGACAGCCGGTTGAACTCGTTTGCCAAAAGGCCCACTTCGTCTTTGCCCGTGACCTGGATGCGCTGCTCCCAGCGGCCTTGACCGATTTCGCGGATTCGCTCAATCAGCTCGTCGATCGGGCGGGAGACGTTGCGCCGCACGATCCATAGGATGAGCAGGCTCACGATAAGGACCAGAACGGAAGTCGTGACCACGATTCGGTTTCGCCTGGTCTTGATGGTCTCCGCCAGCCTCCAGCCGTGCCCCTGCCGGCCGAGCAAAAAGGCCCCCGCGAATTTGTTTTCGGAATTGAAAATCGGTTCGATGTGGTAGTAGACGAGGAGTCCCGGGCCGTGGATGTAGCCCTCGGTTCCCTTGCCTTTGCGGAACACCGACCCGGGATCAAGCGCAAGAATCGGCGCAGGGTCGAGGCCAGGGAAGTTCTCCGTTAACGAGCTGGACACTGCAACCTTTTTTCCTTGTAAGTCGTAAACGATGATTCCGTGAATATTTCCCCGTGGTCCCACCCGGTCCACGAACTCCTGGGTTGCCTTGAGGTCGTGGTTGTCCGCGTAAAGGTCTCTTAGAGCTGCTTCGATGGCTCGGCTGAAGCCGCGCATCCCGACGCGGATTTCGCTCACGAGGTTCTCCCTGTCCTGCCGGACGCTCAAATACCCGTGAACCAGCATGGTTAGGACGACGACGCCGACGAGGTATACGATTAGTTTCGTGCCGAGCTTCATAGCCGGCTTGGGTATGCAATCGCGGTGCCGCTAAGAGCAAAGGCTAGAAGTTTCGTCTGAAGGCCCCGACCACGCACGCATAGTGAACTTTCTCACCGCGCGCCAATCTCTAGCCATCGCAATTTACATCGTCGTGTCGCATTTTACAACGAAGACAACTCAGCGTGGCCCGCGCTTCGTCAATGAATACACGTGGGTAGATTTTGGCGGCTGCTGGCACGCAAGTTGCTCGCTGGTTGGAGCGGAAGAACGATAGGGAGAAAGGAGGTGAAAAAATGAAAAAGCTAGCCATCGCAATGGCCATCGTTTTAGGCTTGAACTTGGTTGGGTGGACCGTTACCGGCATTACCAAGCTCAGCTACGCTCAGGAGAGCCCCCAGCCGGATACAGAGCCGAAACCGGAAAAACCTTCAGGTGAATAAGCACTCCCGGCTCCACCTATAGTCGATTAGTCGAGCGCGAGAGAGGGAGGACCGATCCCCCTTCTCTCGCGTCGGCAGTGGCTTCGTGCCTGCCCCGAAGCCCCCTGCTCTTGCGGCGCCGGGTCATCTGCTAATTCGGAAATCGCGGAATTCGCCGCGACAGTTCTCCCACCGAAGCGTAACGTTGTGCACATGCGCTCCTGGGGGCCCGTGGCGGCACCAGGCGATGAGATCGTCCAAGCGCTTTCGTTCGCCTTCGGCGAGGACCTCCACCGCACCGTCGGGACAGTTTCTTACCCATCCTTTCACGCCTAATCGATTGGCCTCTGCGGCCGCAGTGGCCCGAAAGAATACCCCCTGGACCCTGCCCTCGATAATTAGGTGAACGCGCGCCTTTTCACTGACCTTGTCCATGCCGTTTCGCTTTAACCTCTAGCCTGGAGAGCGGAGATGTTCAAGCTTACAGGGAGAAATGCAGATTGCAGAATGCAAATTGCAAAAGTCAAAATTTTGCATTTTTCAATTTGCACTTTGCATTGAGCTCGCAATCGGAGCAGCGGGTTGTTTGACAAGGGGTCGATCCGAAGGTAAGCTGGCCGGGCTTGGGAGGGTCAGGATGGGACCGAAGTTGTATGTAGGAAACATTGCCTTCTCGGTCACGGAAGAAAAACTGAAGGAGTTCTTTTCTCGCCACGGCTCGGTAGTGAGCGTCAGGATCATTACGGATAAGATAAGCGGTCGCTCCAGAGGCTTTGGCTTCGTCGAGATGGGATCGGGTGGAGAGGCCCAGCGCGCAGTGGCGGCGCTCAACGGAGCCGATTTCGAGGGACGGGCCATGGTCGTGAGCGAAGCGCGAGCGGAGCCGTCGCGCGCGCGCTGAGGAATAGGGACTGGCTCCGCGAAGCGGTGCCTGTCCCTGTATCGTAATCCCCCAACCAATCGCAAGAAATCCTTTTCCTCCAGCGTCTTGACTCCAAGCTCGCGGGCTCTAGTGAGCTTGGAGCCCGGGTCAGCGCCGACCACCACATAGTCGGTATTACGGCTTACGCTCGAGCCCACCCGGCCCCCCAGGCTCTCGATCCGTTTCTGCGCCTCACTGCGGGACAGGGTTTCCAAGGTGCCGGTCAAGACAAAAGCCAAACCGGCAAGCTTGCCCTCTTTTTTGGGTTCCTTCTTGAGGCGAATTCCCGCACGCCGGAGCTTCTCGATCACTTTGCGGTTCTCTTTTTGGGCGAAGAACCGGGCAATGCTCTTGGCCACCTCCGGGCCAATTTCCCGAACCTCCATGAGCTTTTCCTCGGTGGCTCCGACGATGGCGTCGAGCTCACCGAAGCGCTCGGCCAGAAGCCTGGCGGTGGCCTCGCCCACATGACGGATCCCGAGCGCGGTGAGAAAGCGGGGCAGGGTTGAGTCTTTGCTCCGTTCGAAGGCGTCGAGAAGATTTTGCGCCGACTTCTCTCCCATGCGTTCGAGGCTTGCAAGCTCCGGCTTTTTGAGGCCGTAGAGGTCAGCGAGGTCTTTGACGAGCCCGCGGTCGACGAGCTGATCGATGAGCTTTTCCCCAAGGCCCTCGATGTCCATGGCCGCGCGGGAGCCGAAGAACTTAAGGCTCTCCTTCAGCCTGGCGGGACACGAGAGTCCCACGCAGCGGTAAGCGACCTCTCCCTCTTCTCTATAGACCGCGCCGCCGCATACCGGGCAGCGCTCGGGCATAGCAAACTTCTTCTCCCGTCCCCTGCGCTTCTCTTCGAGTACCCGGACCACGTAGGGGATGACGTCGCCTGCCCTCTCGATGACCACGGTGTCGCCGATGCGGATATCTTTCCGCTCGATCTCGTCCATATTGTGCAGCGAAGTGCTCTTTACGGTCACCCCGCCGACCGCCACGGGCTCCAGGCTGGCCACCGGGGTGAGCGTTCCGGTTCGTCCAACCTGAGCCTGAATGTCGAGGATGCGCGTGGTGGCCTGGCGCGGCTTGAACTTGTACGCGATCGCCCAACGGGGGGAGCGAGCGATCTCGCCGAGGCGACGCTGAAGCTCGAGGCTGTTGACCTTGACGACCAGGCCGTCGATTTCGTACGGGAGCTCGTCGCGCCGTCGTTCCGTCTCCTCGTGATAAGCAAAGATGTCGTTCAAGCTGCGGCAGACTTCGACGAAGGGCACCGGCTTGAGCCCCCATTCCTTGAGCGCCTGAAGCCACTCCGCCTGGGACGCGAAGCTTGCTCCCACGACATCCCCCATCCCATGACAGAAGATATCGAGCGGTCGCCTCGCGGTCATCGCGGAGTCCAGTTGCTTGAGCGACCCCGCCGCAGCGTTGCGCGGGTTGGCAAAGACCGGCTCTCCTTCTTCTTCCCGCTCTCGATTGAGCCTCTGAAACGCCGCGCGCGGCAGGAACACCTCGCCGCGCACTTCCAGGCGCCGGGGGAGGCCCCGCTTCCCTTTGCGGAGCGTGAGCGGGATGGAACGGATCGTCTTCAGATTCAGCGTGATGTCCTCTCCTTGGATGCCGTCGCCGCGGGTCGATCCGACGGTGAGCCGGCCGTTCTCGTAGACAAGCTCCACGGCCACCCCATCGATCTTCGGCTCCACGGCGTATTCGATCGCCTCGGGGCTGCGGATGAAGCGCTGCGTGCGCTCCGTGAACTCCTTCATCTCTTCCCGGTCGTTGGCGTTGTTGAGGGAGAGCATGGGCACGGTGTGGCGGACGGTGGCGAATTTTTCCAGCGGCGGCGCGCCGACCTTGTGCGTCGGAGATTGCGGCGAGGCAAACTCGGGATATTTTTTTTCGAGTTCGACGAGCCGACGGAACAGATCGTCGTATTCGGCGTCGGTGATGAGCGGGTTATCGAGGACGTAGTAATAATAGTTGTGCTTCTCGATCTCTTCCCGGAGACGAAGGATCTCCTTTTTTGTCTGATCGCCCGATGAGGCCATGGTTGAAACAGCTATCAGCGGTCAGCGACCAGCAGTCAGCTTGGGATAAGTTGCCGTGTTAGGCTGAAGGCTGAGAGCTGATGGCTGAACGCTACAAAAAAATTACCATAAACAACAAACCGGGAGAAGAGAGGGACCCCCTAGATTGACCCCCCTGGGGGAGTATGTTAACTAGTTCAACTGATGGCCATCGGCCTATTTTTTTGGATACCTCTGCTTCTCCTCTTATCGGCCTGCGCCACGACGGCGCCTGAGCTCAAGGAGCCCCCGAAGGACCTCGCCTGGGAACCCACGGATCCGTTTGTTAAGCAAGAAAAAGTCGCCATTCCGCAAGAGGCAAAGGCCCTGGGCCAATTCTTATTTGCGCGTCCGTCTCGCCACCCTTTATCTCAGAAAGGGGGATCTGAAAAGCTCCTTGAAGGAGGCAGAGGAGGCGGTTCGGCTCGATCCCAAGGGGATCGACAGCCAGTTGCTTCTGGCCGGGTTGTACTCTGCGACGGGGTTAGAGGCGCGGGCCGTCAAAGGGTACGATGAGGTGCTGCGTCTCGATCCCGGCAACCAAGACGCCTTGCTTTATGCAGGAGCGCTTGAGCTCAAGCTCGGGGACCACGAAAAAGCGCTAAAGTATCTCGAGAGGCTTTTGGCCCTCAATCCCAAGTCCATGCTCGGGCATTACTATGTCGGGCGCGTACGGGCGAAGAGCCGGCTGTACCTGGCCGCGGAAGAAAGCTACCGCAAGGCCCTGGAAATCAACCCGAAGGCCGAGCCCGCGCTGATGGATTTAGCTTTGGTCTACGAGCTCGAGGGCAAGACCGAAGACGCCGTTCAGACGTACAAAAAGCTCTTGCAGGTCAACCCGCAAAGCGCCTGGGCAACAAAGCGGTTGGGCGAGCTTTATGTGGGCCAGCAGAGGCTCGACGAGGCCCTGTCGCAGTTTCAACGGCTGGAGTCGATCGAAGCCGACCCGCGCGAGACCCGCACCCGCATCGGGCTCATTTATTTCGAGAAAGGTGATTTCGAACGGGCGGCTACGGAGTTCAATCTGGTCCTGGCGGCGGATCCGAAAAACGATCGGGTCCGCTACTATCTGGGATCGACCTACGTCGAGCTAAAAGCCGATGCCAGGGCGCTCGAAGAGTTCGCGCGTATTTCGGAAGCGAGCGAGTACTTCGCCGATGCGCGCATCCAGATGGCCTACCTTTATGACCGGCTGAACGATCTGCCGAAGGCCATCGAAGCGGTCACGGCTGCGCTGGCAAAGAAAAAAGAGCGGATCGAAGTCCTGGGACTTCTGGCCTCGCTTTACCGCAAGGCCAAGGATTTTCCGAAAGCCATTGAGGTCATGGAAAAAGTCGTGGCCATGGATCCCAAAAGCGATCAGGCCCGCTTTCAGCTCGGGGCTCTCTATGATGAGAACAAGAACAAAGACAAGACCGTCGAGCACATGAAGAAGGCGATCGAGCTGAACCCGCAAAACGCGCCCGCCTTAAATTACTTAGGCTACACGTGGGCGGAGATGGGGGTCAATCTCGACGAAGCGGAGAAACTCATCTTAAGGGCGCTCAAGATTCAACCCGACGACGGCGCGTATATCGACAGCCTGGGGTGGGTTTACTACCAAAAGGGAAATTACCAAAAGGCCGTCGAGCAACTGGAACGCGCGGTCGAGCTGGCGAGCGACGATCCGACGATCATCGAGCACCTTGCCGATGCCTATGCGAAGGTCGGCAAGCCGGAATGGGCCCTGGCGCGTTACAAAGATGCGCTGGCAAAGACGAAGGAAGAGGAGCAGTCCAAGCGGATCCGGGAGAAGATCCAGCTCTTGGAGAGGAAGATTTGAGGTCGCCTGATTGGCAGGGGCTCTTGTGGCGGCCTCGCTGCCGCGCCATCGTCGGTGCAGCGATCTTGCTGAGCGCCTTAAGCTGCGCGCCGGTTGTCCCCCCCGGCCCCGCGGTCACCAATCGCATCCCGCAGCACGCTCTCGATCCAGGGGAGATCGTTCGAAGGCTTGCTCACAGAGAGCAGCAGCTCTGGTCGTTGCGCACGCTGGCCACCGTGGATTACTCAAGCTGGCGTGGCCGGGGAAGGTTCCAAGAGGTCGTTCTCGTTCGCCGGCCCGATCGGTTGCGTCTGGAGACGCTCTCGCAGCTCGGCGCCGTCCTGATCGTTACTGCGGCGAGCGATGAGGTGGTCGGCTTTCACCCGCAGGAAAATCTCCTCTATCGAGGCCGAGGCTCGAAGGAAAATCTCTTCCGTTATACGCAGATCCCCTTGGAGTTGGAGGAGGTGACCCGGCTTCTGTTGGGCCTTCCTCCGGTGGATTTGACCCGGCGCTGGGAAGGCAACGGCAATCCCATAAGCTGGGAGGGGGGAGGGGGCCGGCGGGAAACGATTTTCTTCGATCCGACCCACGGCTTGCCGCTCAGATGGGAACGTTTCGATGACAATGGCGAGATCGAACTCAGTGCCAGCTTTTCCGATTTTTCCGTCACCTCCGGCGGCCTCTTTCCGATGATGCTATCCTTCGCCGTGCCGACGCGACAACTCCATGTGGAGGTCCGCTACCAGGAGCCGGAGCTAAACGTGGTACTGCCCGAGTCCCTGTTCGTCCAGGAAAAACCCCCGCACGTGCGTGAAGTCCCGTTGGAATCTCTCGGAGGCTAAGCCGGGATGGGAGCTAGAGATGTGATTGTTTTTTTCTCTTTATCTCTGTCCCTATCCCTGTCTCTTTTTGGCTGCGGCGAGCGGGAGCGTGCCGAGACACCCCTGCCCAATCTGAAGTCAGTCGCTGCGAGCCCGCAGCCCGCGTACGGGGATACGGTGGTCGAGGGGTCGATCGGCGAGGCAACGAACCTGATCCCCATGCTGGCTTCCGATAGCGCGTCGCACGGCATCGCCGGCCTGATCATCAATGGTCTGCTCAAGTACGATAAGGACGTGCGGCTCGTCGGGGACCTCGCGGAGTCGTGGGAAGTGAGCCAGGGAGGCTTGCAGATCACGTTCAAGTTGCGCCGCAACGTTCGCTGGCATGACGGTCATCGATTCACGGCCCACGATGTCCTGTTCGGCTTTCAAACCATTATCAATCCGAACACGCCCACGGCCTATGCGGAGGATTTCCGTCAAGTGAAAAAGGCCGAAGTCATCGATGACTACACGTTTCGCGTGACCTATGAAAAACCGTTCGCTCCGGCCTTGAGCAGTTGGGGCAGTTTGGTGGTCTTGCCCAAGCACCTGCTTGAAGGGAAGGACATTACCAAGAGCGAGCTGGCGCGAAAGCCGGTCGGCACGGGGCCGTATCGCTTCAAAGAATGGATCAGTCGCGACCGGGTGATCCTGGAGGCGAACCCGGATTACTTCGAGGGGCGCCCGTATGTCGACCGCTACGTGGTCCGGGTTATCCCGGACCTGGCCACGATGTTCCTGGAGCTCAAGGCCGGTGGCCTGGATCTCATGGGCCTTACCCCGATTCAATACAAGCGCCAGACCGACGACCCTTTTTTCCGCAAGCGCTTTACGAAGTACCGCTACCTGGCCAATGCCTACACCTACCTGGGTTACAACCTGCTCGAGCCGAAGTTTCAAGACAAGCGCGTGCGCCAGGCGCTTTCCTACGCGATCGACAAGGACGAGATCATCAAGGTCGTGCTGTTGGGCCTGGGGGCGCCAGCTACCGGGCCGTACAAGCCCACCCTTTGGTTTTATAACCCCGATGTGAAAAAATACCCGCACGATCCGGCCAAGGCGCTCGCTCTGCTCAAGGAGGCCGGCTGGGAGGATCGCGATGGCGACGGGGTTCTGGACAAGGACGGGCAGCCGTTTGAGTTCACGGTGATCACCAATGAGGGCAACGCGCTCAGGCACAGGACCGCCGTGATCATCCAGGAGCGGTTAAAAAAAATCGGCGTCCGCATGAAAATCCGCGTCATCGAATGGTCGGCCTTTATCAACGAGTTCATCGACAAGAAGAACTTCGAGGCGACCATCCTGGGCTGGACGACCGGCTTCGAGCCCGACCAGTACGATATCTGGCACTCGAGCAAGACCGGAAAAAAGGAGTTGAATTTCATCTCATACAAAAATCCCGAGGTCGACGAGCTTTTGGAGGCGGGCCGGCGAACCTTTGAGCAGGAAAAGCGCACGGCAATCTATGGCCGGTTTCAGGCGATTTTGGCGGAGGAGCAACCCTATACGTTCCTGTACGTCCCCGAGGCTTTGCCCATCGTCAATGCCCGGATTCATGGCATCGAGCCGTCTCCGCTCGGGATCAGTTACAACTTTAACCGCTGGTATGTGCCGAGGGAACTGCAAAGGTATGGTCAGGTGGCGCTCGTCCCCTGAGAATTGCAAATTTCAAATTGCAGACGGCAAACGTCGAAATTTTCGGATGACGACTCAGTTTTTCATTTTTCATTTTGCCCTTTGCCTTTTGCATTGAATGCGGCCATGACGAGCTATCTTATTCGCCGGGTTCTGACTCTCATTCCACTCTTTTTCGGCATTACCCTGATCTCTTTCCTGGTCATTCATCTGGCCCCCGGAAGCCCCATCGACGTGCTGGCCGATCTCAACCCGAAAATGACCGCGGAGGCCAAACAGAGATTGATCACCTATTATAGACTGGACAAGCCCTTGCACGAGCGCTACTGGCAATGGCTCAGGCGGTTTTTGGCGCTTGACTTCGGTGTTTCGTTCTCGGCGGATCGTCGCCCGGTGATGGACAAAATAAAGGAGACCCTGCCGATCACCATCACGATCAACGTCCTGTCCCTGCTCTTGATCTTGCTGGTCGCCGTCCCGATCGGCGCCTATTCCGCATCCCACCCGTATTCGACGTTTGACAAGTTTCTGACGGTGTTCGTCTATGTCGGCTTTGCGATTCCCACTTTCTGGCTGGCACTCCTCGCCCTGATCTTCTTTTCCGTTCAACTGGAATGGCTGCCGATCTCGGGGCTCAGATCGCTCGACTATGCGAACCTCTCGCTTGTGGGTAAGCTCTGGGACTTTGTCTCCCACCTCATCCTGCCCGTGTTGCTTTCGGCCTTCAGCGGCCTGGCGGGCCTTTCCCGTTATATGAGGGGAAGCATGTTGGAGGTGATGCGCCAGGATTACATCACCGCGGCTCGCTCCAAGGGTCTATCGGAGGCGGAAGTCATCTACAAACATGCGCTGCGCAACGCGCTCCTGCCAGTGGTGACGATTCTCGGGTTGTCCGTGCCGAGCCTGATCGGCGGCTCAGTCATTTTCGAGCAGATCTTCGGAATTCCCGGTATGGGCCGTCTCTTTTTTACCGGCGTGATGAGCCGGGATTATCCTCTGGTGATGGGAATATTGACGATCGGCGCCTTTCTAACGCTCTTAGGCAATCTTGTGGCCGACGTCTCCTATGCCGTTGTGGACCCGCGCATCCGCCGTGGAGGAGGATGATGAACTGGGAATCGGTCTGGAGAGCGGTGCGGCGAAATCCGCTGACGCTGTTCGGCGGCTGTGTCGTGGTCTTTCTTTTTGCCATGGCGCTGTCGGCAACCGTTCTTCCCATTCCCGACCCTTATGTGATCGATGCCGATGCTGTCCTGGAAGCCCCGGGCGGCGAGCATCCCTTCGGCACCGATGAGCTGGGACGCGATGTGCTGAGCCGCGTTATCTACGGCGCGCGCATTTCTCTGTGGGTCGGATTCGTCTCCGTCGGGATCGCTATCGTCATCGGCACCATGCTCGGCTCCATGGCGGGTTACTATGGTGGGTGGGTGGACGGCCTGGTCATGCGGTTCGTCGACGTTATGCTGTGCTTTCCCACCTTCTTCTTGATTCTGGCCGTCATCGCTTTCTTGGAGCCGAACATCGGGACCATCATGGCGATCATCGGCCTGACCGGATGGATGGGAGTCTGCCGGCTCGTTCGGGCCGAGTTCTTAAGCCTGAAAGAGCGGGACTTCGTCCAGTCGGCCCGCGCCCTGGGGGTGGGCAATCTCAGAATTATCGCCCGGCACATCTTGCCTAACAGCCTAACTCCGGTTATGGTTGCGGCTATCTTGGGTGTGGCGGGGGCGATTCTAACGGAGTCGGCGCTCAGCTTTCTCGGCATTGGGGTACAGCCTCCCACGCCGAGCTGGGGCAATATCCTGACTTCGGGTAAGGATAACATCCAGATTGCCTGGTGGCTTTCGCTGTTTCCCGGGTTGGCCATTCTGCTGACCGTTCTGTCTTATAACCTCTTGGGCGAGGGGTTGCGGGACGCGTTGGATCCGCGCCTTAGGGGAATGTCGGGATAAAGAGGACCGGCAGGGTAGGGCAGTAAGGGAGATTTGCGCTCGTTGAGCTATGGGAACGCTGATCGAAGTCAAGGGCCTGGAGACTTCCTTCTTCACCCCTGAGGGAGAGGTGAAAGCGGTCGCCGGGGTGAGCTTTGAGGTCGAGGAGGGCGAGACCTTGGGGCTGGTCGGAGAGTCCGGTTGCGGCAAAAGCGTCACCGCGCTCTCGATCATGCGCTTGGTTCCCTCGCCGCCGGGAAAGATCGTTAAGGGAAAAATACTCTATCGCGGCCAGGATCTGCTAGGTCTGAGCCGCGAGGCCATGCGCAGGATCCGCGGCAACGAGATCTCGATGATCTTTCAGGAGCCGATGACCTCGCTGAACCCGGTTTTCACCATCGGCAACCAGATCGGAGAGGCCATCCGGCTCCATCAGGGACTGGCGAAAAAAGAGACCCGGGACAAGACCGTTGAAATGCTGCGCCTGGTGAAAATCGCTGATCCCGAATCCCGCGTCGACGACTATCCGCACCAATTGAGCGGCGGGATGCGCCAGCGGGTGATGATCGCGATGGCCTTGTCCTGCAACCCCAGCCTGCTCATTGCCGACGAGCCGACGACCGCGCTCGATGTGACCATCCAGGCCCAAATTCTCGATCTTATGAACGAGCTGCAAGCGCAGCTCGGGATGGCCCTTCTGCTGATCACGCACGATCTGGGGGTGGTCGCCGAGCAGGCCGATGAGGTGGCGATCATGTACGCAGGGAAGGTTGTCGAGCGCTCCGAGGCCAAATCGATCTTCGAGCGCCCTCTGCATCCTTATACCGTGGGACTGCTCAATTCGCTGCCGGGGATGGGTGGTAAGAAAAAGAAGCGGCTGGAGGCGATTCCCGGGGTCGTGCCGAGCCCGCTGGAGCTGCCGAGCGGCTGTCGATTCCGCGATCGCTGTCCCAAGGCCGCCGGAATTTGCGCCGAGGCCGAGCCGCCCCTGGAAAAGAAGGGTGAGGATCACTGGGTCGCATGCTATTTCGCGTAACAGATCCCTCACCCTCGCCCTCTCCCTCAGGGAGAGGGAAGGGGTGAGGGCGAAAGCCGAGAGCTGAGAGTCGAGGGTCAGTTCAATCCCTGCTCTAAGCTCTTTGCTCTTAGCCGTTAGCTGACTATGAGTCTCTTAGAAGTTCGCAACTTGAAAAAATATTTCCCCGTCGGGGGCGGCCTTTTCTCCCGTCGCACCGGGGAGGTCAAGGCGGTCGACGGGGTAAACCTCACGGTCGAGGAGGGAGAAACGCTGGGCTTGGTGGGAGAGTCGGGCTGCGGGAAGTCTACTTTGGGTCGAACCATCCTGCGCCTGATCGAGCCCAGCGCGGGAGAGGTCACCTTTCAAGGGACGAATCTCCTCTCGCTGCCGCAGCGGGAGCTGCGTGACATGCGGCGGCAGATGCAGATCATCTTTCAAGACCCCTACGCCTCGCTTAACCCGAGGATGCGCGTGGGGGAGATCGTCGGCGAAGGGCTCGAGATCCATAATCTCGCCCGCGGGAAGAAGAAAAAAGATCGCGTCATGGAGCTCTTGTACGATGTCGGACTCCGGGAGGAGCACCACGACCGCTACCCGCACGAGTTCAGCGGCGGGCAGCGCCAGCGGATTGGCATCGCGCGCGCGTTGGCCGTGAGCCCGAAATTCATCGTCGCCGACGAGCCCGTGTCCGCCCTCGATGTCTCGATTCAGGCCCAGATTATCAACCTCCTGCAGGACCTGCAGGCGAAGATGCATCTCACCTATTTCTTCATCTCTCACGATCTCCGGATCGTCGAGCACATCAGCCACCGGGTCGCGATCATGTATCTGGGCAAGATCGTCGAGATCGCCGACAGCGAGACCATCTATAGGGATCCCCAACATCCGTACACCCGCGCGCTGCTCTCGGCAGTTCCCATTCCCGACCCGAGCCGAAAGAAAGAGCGGATGATCCTGCAAGGGGACGTGCCGAGTCCGGTCCACCCGCCTCCAGGCTGCAGCTTTCACCCGCGCTGCCCTTACCGGGAGGATCTCTGCGACAAGGTGGAGCCGCGACTGGAGTTCACGACGGGGGGCCACGGCGTGTCCTGCCATGTTTTTGGGCCGGGAAAGCGGGCACACCCTTCGGGATCTCAAATGACAAATCTCAAATCACAAATCTGAGATCTGAAATTTGGAATTTGAGATTCCGAGCGAAGCGAGGATTGGGGTTGATTTATGCTTCCGGGATGGTAAAGTAAGGCCTTACTAGGCAAACAAAAGCCTCTCTGGGGAGAGTTTCCCGAGAGGTTTTATTTTTCTGTAGGAGCAAGGTATGGCAGACAACTCTCGGCTCCCGATGACGTATCGCGGCTACCAACGTCTGATGGAAGAGCTCAAGCGCCTGAAGGGCGTCGAGCGGCCGAAGATCGTGGGCGAAGTCGAGGAGGCGCGCGGCCACGGGGATCTGTCCGAGAACGCCGAATTTCACGCCGCCAAGGAGCGTCAGGCCCTGCTCGATGTGCAGATTCGGGAAATCGAGGATAGGCTCGCCCGAGGCCAGATTATTGAGGTCTCCAAGCTTTCCGGCGACAAGGTGGTGTTCGGCGCCACGGTGACCCTGGCCGATGGCGACACCGGCGATAAGGTCGTGTATCAGATTGTCGGCGACCACGAGGCGGAGCCCAAAAACGGGAAGATTTCGATCAGCTCCCCGGTCGCTCGCGCCCTCATCGGCAAGTCCGAGGGAGACGAGGTCCAGGTCCGCACGCCTACGGGAATTCGCACGCTCGAGATCTTGCGTTTGGACTTTATCGACTGACCGCTGCGCGCTCGGTCCTGGCGCGCGGGCCTGGGTGAAGGGACATGTCCTTTTATCGTGCCAAGGCGGCTCTTCATCTGTGTGCTCTTCTCATCTTTTTCTTCTTTTCTCTGCTCACCCCGGCTGCGGCTCAGGTCAGGATGGAGGCCCAAGTCGGCTTTCACGGGCTGTTTCGCTTGGGTTATCCCTTCCCGGTCCGCGTGGAGCTTACGAATCTGGGGGGGGCGGTGGAGGGTATTTTGGAGGTCAGGGTCTGGAAAGGGGGCCCTGCCCGTGGGGTTGACGTTTACCCGGTCTATCATCGCAGACGGGTTTTGCTGTCTACGCAGTCGCCGAAGAGTTTTCAGTTTACGATCCATCCCGATTCCGTCAGCCGACCTTTGGCGTTGACCTTTTCCGGCGCTGGTTTTCGCTCGACGAAAGAGATCGATCTGCGCCGTCACTTCTCGCCCGTGCCGCTCCTCCTGCTCGTCACCGAAAACAATTTTCTGCCGCCCATCCCCTTGGGGCCGACCTCTGGGGGGCCTCTGATCTCGCTTGCTCTCGGCGACCTGCCGGCGGATCCCAGGGCGTATCAGGGAGTCGCTGCGGTGATCTTTTACGAGCAATCGCTGCGCGATCTATCCCGGCGGCAGCTCGCAGCGCTGGAAGGGTGGCTTTCTTCGGGTGGAAGGATGCTGATTTTGGGGAGCCTCCACTACGCCCTTTATCAGGAGGCTCAGATGAGCCGCTTCTTGCCCGTTCACGTGGCCGGGCTCAAGAGGTTTTCCTTCCTGCCCGACCTGGATCGGCGCTACGGAAAAGCAGGCGCGCCGCTCAAGGATCTCTGGGGTCAGGCAGCGCGACTCGTCGAGGGCAGGGCGGTGATCGAGGACGACGGCGTCCCCATCTTGGTCGAGGCCGATAGGGGAAAGGGAAAGGTCTTCTATTTGGCGGTTGATGTGGGGCGGCCGCCGTTGTCGCGCTGGGCGGGTCTGCCGGACCTTTTCCGCGATCTCTTGGGCTCGATGCCGGAGCGGTCGCCGCCTGTACAGGCGCGCTGGGACGATGCGGTTTTTTCCCAGCTCCTCGCCAACCCGTCGTTTATCTCGGCCTATGTGCCGGTGCGCTCTTTTCTCCTCTGGACGCTCTTCTATGTCGGCGGCATTGGCGCTCTCGCCTGGCGCTGGCGCGAGCATCGCCCGGGCCGGCGAAACCTCGTCCTGTGCTTTGTGCTGCTGCATGGGCTCGCCTCGGTCGGCGGCTATCTTTATTTCAGCCGCCGCGGCAGTGTTCCGGACGGCGTGTTGCTTACGGCCACGCTGCTCGACGGCTCTTCCGGCGGGTATGCGCAGGCGCAGTCGAACGTGGCTCTGTTCTCTACGCAGACGCGCGAATACGGCGTCCAGGTAGAAAGCGGATGGAGCGATCTGGAGGCGCTTTACCCCCGTCCCGGGACCGCGGCTGAGGCTCGGGTCGTGGTCGAGGAGGAAGGAAGCTCCACGCGCTTTAGTTTCCCCCTGCGCGAGTGGGCCTATCGGCTCTTTAAAATCCGCTCGCTAAGGCCGTTTCCGCTCGGCGTCGAGCTTGAGGATCGCGGTGATCGTCTCACGCTGCGGGTGAGCAACCTGAGCGCGAAGGACCTTACGGAATGTTGGTTCGTCGTGCGGGGGCAAGGTTTTTTTCTCGGCGAACTTCCCAGGGGCGCGAGGCAGGTGCGGGAGTTTGCGCTCGCGTCAAAAGCCCCTGCATCGGAAAGTCCGCGCCCGCGCCTCGACCTGCGCGAGATTCGCTTCGGCAATCGCATGCACGAGATGCTGTTCCGCCATTCCTTTTTTCCCGAGAGCCAAGGGCTGGCCCAAGGGAGCGGGGATGGCGCGCTCTTTTTTGGCTGGGTGAGGGAAGCCTCGCCACGGGTATGGACCGACGACGGCGAGGTTTCGGCCTATGATTACACGCTGTTTCGTGTCATCATCCCGCTCGATGGGGGACGGGATCTCGATGAAGGATAATCCGGTCTTTCGCGAAGGCGTGGAAGTCTATCTGGTGGAGGGCCAGGGTGTCCCGGTCTATTTTTACCTCCTTCTGATCCTCGCCCCAATCGCGTTTCTAACTCTCTTTCTTCCTTCGCTCGACCCGCAGGCTTGGACCGGCGCCGCCAATCTCTTCAGAGTCTCTGCCGTAGTCGCCCTGCTGGTTTTGGTCTACCTCGGCCTGCGTCTCGCCAATCGGGAATTCGTGCCCTGGCGTTTTCTCCCGCTCAAGCATTGGTTGGGCGAGGAAAGGCTCGGGATCTCTGATATCGCTCGGGCGCAGCTCCTCCTTCTCTGTCTTCACACGAGCTTTTTTATCTTGATTATCACGCCGCTGCTCCTGTGGGCCGGCGCCATATCCCGGACCAGCCTTGTCCTGGTGCTGACGACGTTCGGGCTCCTGTTCTTTTATTCGGTTGCTTACGGCGTCTGGGGTTTGGCGGCGGCCGTTTTTTGGGAGCGACGGGTGGAGAGCCGGCAGGTGTTTGTCCGCTGCCTGTTTTTTGCCGTGATGATTGTTTCCGCACTGGTCTATCTGCCTGCAAACCCGGTCGGTTTCCTCCTCTACCATCTCGGCGGAAGGGAAATGACGCCCTTTGCGGTCGGTGGGTGGCGCTGGCCTGCCGGGGCGATCCACGCCGGTTTTCATTTTTTCGTTTTTGGCCTGGGGTTGCTCGCGTATCGCTGGGCGCTCGGACGGGAGAGGTCCCAATGAGCCATGAGGAGAGCCTGCTTCGAGAGCGGTTCACGGCTGTGCTCGCGCGGCGGAGAGCACAAAGAAGGGAGAAAGTGCTCCTTCAATCATTTTTTTACGCCGTTGTGGCTTCCCTCGCGTTCCTCCCGTTCCGCGAGCTGTTGCCCAAAGGGGTAAGCCCGTTAGTGATTCCTTTGATTCTGTGCCCGCTCGTGGCTGGCGCCGTCGTGCGTTTTTGTCCCTGGGGCAACCGGGATTTTATCCGGGCCCTTTTTCACCTCGACAAATCCCTTGGCCTGGAGGAGCGGGCGATCACGGCGTGGGAGATTCTCAGCCGCGACGAAAAACGGCTCCCTGAGCTCGTGGTTCTCGCGGAAGCGGCGGAGCGGCTAAAAGGAGTGGACGTCAGGGTTCACTTCAAGCGACAGCTTCCATGGCATGCATTTTTCCTTCCTCTGCTTTTGCTCCTGTTCTTAGTGCTCGTGTGGTTCGATGTCGGCGTCGATTCGGGGAAAGGCTCGAATGTCCCTCACCCCGATGCGCTCGTGCGGGCGCTCAAGGAGTTCTCTCAAGAGGTAAAGGAGCGGGCGCTCTCCGAGGGCCTCAGCGAGAGCCTGCGCGTTGCGAGCGCTATGGAGGAGCTGGCGGAAAAACGGAAGAGCGGCCAAATGAGCGAGCCGAAGCTGCGCGAGGAGCTTTCCGGGCTTTCGAGAAAAATCGATCACATGGGTTTGGGCCGCGCTTCTTCGGAGTTCGCGTTTGAGTCGGCGACCCGGGAAAGCCTCGCGGACTTGAAGATGGAGCTCGAAACCTTGCGGCCGGCGCCCATGCTGCCTGGGCGCGCGGCGGGCGAGAAAAAGCTTCAGGCCGGGCTTGCCGGCAGGCTGCATAGCCTGCCCCGGCTCGGCGAGGAGCTCAAGAAACGCCGCCTCCCGCTCGAGAGCCTTACCCAGGAGGAGCTTGAAAGGTTCCTCGGCGAGATGGAGCAAAGCCTCGCCGCTGAGTTGGATCGGCGCTCGCTCAGAGAGATCAGCGAGTTTTTGAGCCTGCTCATCCAGGGGGAAGCCGAGCGAGGAGAGCAGGGGGATAGCGAGGTTACTCGCGGGCGGAGCGGCCGCTTGGGCGAGCCCGACCCGCACAAAGGGCCTGGCACACTGCCGGGGGATCGCCCGGGGACAAAAGAGCTTCCCGCTCAGGTTGCGCCGCTGTTCAAACCGGGGGTGGCAGCTCACCTGAAAGGGATTCTCAAGGAAGGGAGTAGCACGAGTTTTCGGTGGCAGGGGGAGCCCCAGGCCGGAAAGAGCGCGGTTGGGGTGGAGGATCTCGTCGTTTCTTACCGCCGCCAGGCGGAAGAGGAGCTGGCCTCGGAGCGGATCCCCGAGGGACTGAAAGAAGCGGTCAAGAACTATTTTCTTTCCCTGGGGATGGCCGAGCAAAGGGCGGAATAAGCATGGATGAGTTGGGTGAAGTTCGCAGCCGAACGGCGGCCGCCCGCCGCGCCTTTGACGAGGTCAAGGCGGAGATGGGCCGTGCGGTGGTGGGCCATGAGGAGTTGATCGAGCAGGTGTTCGTGGCGCTGGTGTGCGGCGGCCATTGCCTGCTCGAAGGCGTGCCGGGATTGGGCAAGACCCTGATGGTGCGAAGCCTGGCGGAGGCGTTGAATCTCAGCTTCTCGCGCATCCAGTTCACTCCGGACCTTATGCCGGCCGATATTACGGGAACCCATGTGCTCACGGAGGATCCCTCGGGAAAGAGACTTTTCGACTTCCAACGGGGGCCGGTTTTTGCCCACATCGTGCTCGCCGATGAGATCAATCGCGCCACGCCTAAAACCCAGTCGGCCCTGCTCGAGGCGATGCAGGAGCAAAGCGTGACCGTGGGAGGGAAGGGGCACCGTCTGGAGAGCCCGTTCATCGTGCTCGCGACGCAGAACCCGATCGAGATGGAAGGTACCTACCCGCTTCCGGAAGCCCAGATCGATCGGTTCTTCTTCAAGTTGCTGCTCCGGTACCCGAGCCGCGAAGAGCTTGGCCGGATCGCCGACCTCACCACCGCGGCCGAGCCGGCTCGGCTGAGAAAGGTCCTGGATGGCGAGGGCGTCTTAAAAATTCGTCAGTGGGTCCGCGAGGTGCCGATCGCCGAGCCGGTCAAGGACTATGCGGTGCGGTTGGTGCTTGCCACCCATCCGCAAAAGGATGGTCGGGCTCTGCTGGCGGGGCGGTACGTGCTTTACGGCTCCAGTCCGCGTGGCCTGCAGAGCCTGATCCTGGCCGCCAAGGCCCGATCGCTTCTTGCCGGGCGGCCGAATGTTTCCTTCGAGGATATCCGGGCGGTCATCCGCCATAGTCTGCGCCACCGCATCATTTTGAATCTCGAGGCGGATGCGGAAGGGATCACGACGGAAAGCATCCTGGAGGCGGTCATGGAGGGTGTGCCGGAGATTTTATGAGCCTTGGGACGAGCGAAACCCACCCCACCTTCCTCGAGCCCGAATTCTTGAAAAAGCTGGAGCATCTGCGGCTGGTGGCGAAGCGTCTTTCGTGGTCGAGCGCCAAAGGCGAGCACCCCTCTTCGCGAAGGGGTTTTAGCCTCGAATTCTCCGACTATCGCAGGTACCAGATGGGCGACGATCTGCGCTACGTCGACTGGAACATCTACCGGCGGCTGGGAAGGCTGTGGCTGAAACTCTTCACCGCCGAAGAAGAGATGAACATTTATCTGCTGCTCGATACCAGCCAGTCGATGGCGGAGGGGAAACCGGCGAAGATCGAATATGCCAAAAGGGTAGCCGCGGCCCTGGGCTATATCGGCCTCAAAAACCTCGATCGGGTCGGCGGCGCCGGTTTTTCCTCGGGTTCTTTCTCCCCTGTCGCTCTGGGGCGGGGGAGAAACCAGATCCTTACGCTCTTTCAGTTCTTGGGAAACCTTTCCTGCCAGGGGAGAACCGATTTGCACGGTTCTGCTCAGGCCTTCGCCGGGCTCTTTTCCCGCCCTGGACTCGTCGTGCTGTTGAGCGACCTGTTCGATCCCCGGGGTTGGCGCGCCGCCCTGGAGGAGCTGGTGGGTAAAAAATACCAGCTTTTGGTGATTCATATCCTGGACCGGTCGGAGCTCGAGCACGGGCTTTTGGGGGATTTGCTCCTGGCCGATGTGGAAAGCCAAAGGGAGCGACGAGCGTTTCTGGATCGCGAGCTTGCGCGCCGCTTTCAGGAGGAGCTTCAGAGCTACTTTTCCGAGATCGAAGGGTTCTGTGTTAGCCGCGGGATGGATTATTTCCGCACGACGACGGCGATGCCATTTGAAGAATTCGTTCTGCTCACGCTCCGCCACGCCAAAAGCGTCAAATAAAAATTAAACTTATGAACTGGGGTTTCCCATACGCCTTGTTTTTATTGGCGGGTGCGGTTCCGCTGATCCTTTTTCTCCATAGCCTTAGGCCCACGGGCGTGCGGGTAAGAACGACGACTCTGTTTCTCTGGGAGCGTGTCCTGCGGGAGCGTCCCATGGGAAAGCGGATCGGCTGGCTGTTCAAGAAGAACCTTCTCCTGATCTTACAGCTTCTGGCTGCCCTGATCTTGATCATCGCTCTGGCCGATCCCTCGCTGCTCAGCTTCGGCGCACGCGGGGGAGATACCATTGCGGTGGTCGATCTGAGCGCGAGCATGAAGGCGCGGGGCCGCTCGGGCACGCGCATGGACGACGCCCGGCGTGAGTTCGCTGCTTTGGTCGATGCTCTGCCCTCGGGGCGGAGGATGCTGGTTGTCGGCGCGGGTCCGATCCCCCGGGTTTTGGCGCCTCTGACCGCGGACAAGAGGAAACTCAGGGACATCGGGCGGAGCCTGGAAGCCACCGACGCCCCGGCCCAGGTCAAAGAGGCGGTTCTCTTTGCCCATTCTTTTCTCCAGCGCGGCAGCCGTGATCGGGTGGTGGTTCTAAGCGACGGCGCTTTCGAAGGGGCCGAGGAGCTGCCATGGAATTCGCCGCAGCTCAGCCTGATCAGGATGGAGGGAAAAAACGAAAACATAGGGATCACGGGCTTTGAGTTCCGGCGCCTGCCGAACCGGCCGGAGGCATACGAAATCATGATGCGGGTCAGAAACTTCGCCGCCCGCGCCGTCGAGGCCCCCCTGACGATCACGCTGGAAGAAAAGCGCTGGGTGGAGACCAAGCTTCGGCTGGCGCCCCATGAGGACCGGGTGCTCATCTATCCCTTTCGCGGTGCTTTACCCCGGCGGGCGGTTGCTCGGCTGGGAATCGAAGATGACTTTGCGCTCGACAATGCGGCCTTTCTTACGCTCTCCGAGGCTGGGCCGCTGAGCCTTCTCTACGTCGGCAAGGGCAATCCCTATCTGGATTACCTCTTCGGCTCTCTCCCCGGGATTCGGGTGACCCGAATGGCAGAGTGGCCGGCCAAGCCTTTGGCGGCAGAACCGGGGCAATTTGACGTGGTCATCGCCGATGGGATTCCCGTGCCATCCCTCACGGAGGGAAATTTTATCCTGATCAATACCGTAGCCGGAGGACTTCCCATGGAGGTGACGGGGAAAATTTTCCTTCCCCGGCCCGTTTCCGTCGCCATGGACCATCCCCTAACGCGCGGCGTCCGCTTTGAGGATCTGTATATCAGAGACGCCATGCGCCTTCGTGTCAGCGGGGAAGCGGCTGCTTTGGCTCAGGCTCGCGAAGGGCCGCTGCTTGTCGCGCTCGAGCGGGGAAGGTTGAGGGCGGTCGTCGTGGGCTTCGATCTCATGGCTTCCGATCTCCCCTTCAGGGTGGCGTTTCCCATTCTTTTCAGCAATGCCTTTCAGTGGTTTCGCCCCGAGAGGCGTGAGTTTCCGGCTCACCAGGTTCAGGCCGGCACGCCGTTCCCGATCCATGTGATGCCCGTGGACGCGGAGGTCGAGGTGAGAAGACCCTCGGGAAGGAAGGAAACGCTCAAGGTGGCGTCCAATCCCCAACCCTATCCGGATACCGTCGAAGCCGGCTTCTATGCGTTTCGGACGCAAACCAGGGCGGGAGAGTTCGCGGTCAACCTCCTTAGCGAGAGCGAATCCCAGATTAATCCCCGAGTCGCGGCCCGGTCCGGATCCGCCTCGGACAGCGCAGGCGGCGACAAGACCGCGGCGCCGTTTCGTTTGTGGCCTTTCCTCCTCGGGCTGGCGCTGGCCGTGCTCGGCTTCGAGGCTTTCTTGGCTTTTCGGGGCGCCGCCGGCTCTTTTTACCCCTGGGCTTTTCGTCTCCTTGCGCTTGCCGGAATCGTTTTGGCGCTGGTCAATCCGAGGGTGTTCCAGGCGGTGCAGGCGCTCGACGTGATCGTCAGCGTCGACTTTTCCCGCAGCGTCGGGCAGGAGGCCAAAGACCGTTCTTTTGAAATTGTGGAGTCGGCGCGCCGGGCCAAGAGCGCCGCGCTGCGCCTTGGGCTTTTGTTTTTCGCGCAGAACCCGATCTGGGAATTTTTCCCGCGCAAGGATTTTAGCCCGGCGGAGCCTGGCCCGGAGATGGGCAGAGAAGAGACGAACATTCAGGCCGCGCTACAGTCGTCTTTGGCCCAGATCGGGGAGGGTCGCCAGGGCAGGGTCCTGCTCATCTCAGACGGCAACGAGAACCGGGGCGAAGCGGCGCGCGTCGTCCCTCTGCTCCGTTCTCAGGACGTGTCGGTTTGGGTCTTACCGGTCAATTTGCCCCGGGGAAAGAACGAGATTTATTTGAGCGAGCTAGTCCTGCCCCATGAGGTCCGAAGCGGCGAGGCCTTCGAGGTGAAGGCGGCAATCGAGAGCCTTTACGAAGCTCCGGCGAGGGTGAAGATCCTGCGCGACGGGATCATTCTGAGGGAAGAGGCTCTCACGCTTCGTCCGGGGACCAACCGGCTCGGTGTCAAGAATGTCTTGACAGAACAGGGTCACCATACGTTCGAGATCGTCGTGGAGTCGGCTGAGGATACGCTACCCGAGAACAACCTTTTGCAGGCGGTAGTCCAGGTCAAGGGCCCGCCGCGCGTCCTCTATCTGCATGCCGGCGCAACTGCGGAGCGCTATTTTGCGCGCGCCCTCGCGGCGCAAGGATACGCGGTCGTGGAAGCCTCGCCACGGGACCTTTCGCTCTCCGTGCCGGAAATCTCCACGTTTGATCTCCTCGTTCTCGATAACGTTCCGGCCTATGGCCTTTCGCAATCGGGGATGGAGGCGTTGGAGCAGTACGTCCGGGATCTTGGCGGCGGCTTGATCGTGATCGGCGGCACCCAAAGTTACGGCGCCGGCGGGTACTATCGGACTCCCTTGGAGCGCATCTTGCCGGTGGACATGAGGCCGCCGGCCCGGCTGGATCTTCCTCATGTGGCGCTTTTGTTCGTCCTGGATAAGTCGGGAAGCATGGGTGCGGGTCCCCCGGGCGCCACCAAGCTCGATCTGGCCAAGGCGGCGGCGATGGCGGCCGCCGACATCATGAACCCCTCGGACCAGATCGGGATCTTGGCCTTTGATGCGGATTGGGATTGGGTATTGCCGTTTCGTCGGGTTGGCAAAGGAGAATGGATCTCGGAGCAGCTCGCGTCGGTGCAGTCCGAGGGGGGCACCGACCTTTACAAAGCCATGCTCGAGGCCTACCGCGTCTTTGCTGGCAAGGCGGCTGCAATCAAGCACCTCATAGTTCTGTCCGATGGCCTCACGGACAAGCAGGATTTTGCCGCCCTGGTAGCCAAGATGGCGCGGGCGGGGATCACGGTTTCGACAGTGGCGGTGGGTCAGGATGCCGACCAGGCCTTGCTATCGGGCATCGCCAAGGGCGGGAAAGGGAGAGGTTACATCACCATCGATCCCGAGACCATACCGCAGATCTTTACCACTGAGGCGCTTTTGATTTCGCGGGATCTGCTGGTTGAAAAGGTCGTCCAGCCCAGCGTGGTGGCCGCTCTGGGTCCGCTCAAGGGATTCTACCAAAAAACCTTCCCGGCGATTCGAGGCTACGTCCTCACCCATCCCAAGCCTCGAGCGGATCTGCTCATGAAGGCAGGCGACGATCCCTTGCTGGTCTCCTGGAGGTACGGGCTGGGACAGGTCACGGCCTTCACGTCGGACTTGAGCGGCAGGTGGGGTAAGGAATGGGTCGGCTGGGAGGATTTCCCGCAGTGGGCCGGTCAACTCGGCCGCAGCACCATGCGCCAGCCCACGGAAAAGAGGCTTCGGACCGAGCTGAAGCAGGACGGGGATCGGGTGAAAGCGATCATTGATCTCTTTTCCCGGGAGGGGGCGTTCATCAATGAACTCAAGCTCAAAGGGACGTTGATCGATCCGGGGCGAATGAGTCGCGTCGCACCGCTCAAGCAGATCGCCCCCGGGCGGTATGAGGCGAGCTTTGCTGCGGCCGAGCGTGGCGTGTATCTCTTGACGATTCAGGAGGAGGAGGGACCAAGCCGGGAGGCTTCGGCCGTTGCCACAATCCCTTTTATCGCTCCCTATCCCAAAGAATATCGCGAGCTCAAAGCCAATGCGGCTTTGCTCAGCCGCTTGGCGGAAGAGACCGGCGGTAAGGTGCTGGATTTGGAAAACCTTGACGATGGGCTGAAGCGGCTTTTCACGCCGGATCCGGGCAAAGCGACTGAGGCCCGGGAGACCTGGTGGCCGCTCTCCGGCGTCGGTCTGCTCTTGTTTCTGGCCGACCTGGCGCTGCGGCGGTTGCCAGCGCGCTTCTCCAGGAGCCCGCGGGATGGTTCACCGATCTCGGCGGCAAGCCTCTCCGTCCGAGGGCAATAACAAAATAAAAATCGCGGCTCGCCCCCTCGACCGGTTCTGCGACCGAGGGGAGCGCGAGCGAGGCTGCGGACGTCCGATTACAGACAGTACGACTCATGGCACGAACCCATCGGCCGCAGCCGAGAGCGCGCTTCCCGAGGGAGCTTACTCCGTCGGCCCCCGCGTGATGGCTCGGCCCCCGAGGGAGCTTTCGAGGAAATTCGGGCCAGAGGATCGCGGTTTTTTGTTATCCTGCCAGGTGTTTCCCGAAGAAGTCGGCTGAACGCTGCCAGGCAAGCTTCGCCGCATCGGCGTTGTAATAAGGTCCCTTCTCGTTACCAAAAGCGTGGTTGGCGTCGTACCAGTAGATCTCATACTTGACCTTTCCCTCTTTGAGCCGCGCCTCAAACGCCTCGACCTGTGAGGGCACAAAAAACTGGTCTTGCCGCGCAAAGTGTCCCTGGAACGGGATGGCGATGGTTCTGACATCCGCTGCTTGCTCGGGGGGCACGCCGTACCAGCACGATGCAGCGTCGACCTCACGGACGTAAACCGAGGCGAGGACCGTCAGCGCGCCGCCCATGCAAAAGCCGACGACGCCTACTTTTTTGCCTGCTTGCTTGAGGTATTGCGCCGCTCCTCGAATGTCCTGGGTGGTGGCGTCGGCGAAGTCGAGGCTTTTCATCATGTGATCGGCCTCGGCCATCTCCAACGTGACTTTCCCCTTGTAGAGATCCGGCACCAGCGCTCGATAGCCGAGCCCGGCCAGACGGTCGGCCACACCTTTGATCTGATCGTTGACGCCCCACCACTCCTGAATCACGACGACGCCAGGCGCGTTGTCCCCCGCGCCGGGTTTTGCATAATAGCCCGTAGCTTCCTTCCCGTCTGGTCGCTTGAACTTGATCATCTCACCCATGGCTCTCCTCCTTTACGATGCGCATGATGAAGCGCGGTTGCTTGCACTGAAGGCAGACTCCGATTTGCGCTTCAGAGCCTATTCAATCAGGGCCTCTATGTCAACGCGCTGTTGCGTGGTAACAACGTATGATCGTAAGATGTGGTCCCGCGGGGTGCACTTTGGGGAAAAGGAGGTCGGAGCCGTGAGAAAGGTGAACTTTATAGGCTGGGTATGTGCGATCCTGATGCTTGTGAACCTATGGAGTCCGGCGAAGCCAGCCGAAGCAGCGACTCCAGTGATGAAGAAGCTAAGGATCGCGTATGCTGCTCCGATCGGCTCGATGGCGCCCGTGTGGATGGCTGCAGAGTCTGGCGCTTTCAAAGC